>NZ_FNTG01000002.1:905815-1207754 GCF_900104795.1 Burkholderia sp. WP9 | reverse complement strand
GTCGTCGAGTTCGAGCACTGGGCGACCCTTGTCCGGGACGTGTTGAAGGCGAAGAACGCGTGGACCGCGATCAATCACGTTATCCGGCCACCGGGCTGGATGCCGGAAGGCGGCGAAACCACGGAAGAACTGCGCCACAAGAGCGAGGCCGCGCGTCGCGGATACGAAGTGACCAACAGCTGATCAACTGGCGATTTGTGCAGGGCGAGCTGACCAAGCTTCAATCGTTGACGACGCATACGGGTGATGGGGCGCACGCCGGGCGCACGTGCGCCCCATGTCCATCGTGCCCGGCCATCGTGTGTACCTGCCGCAAGCAGCATGATTCGGTTCATGGTGTGAATTTCCTGGGGAGGGAGCCGCGTCGCGCGGCGGGATTACTGCCGGGGAGGTTATTTGTTGGAGGTGGCCGCGTGGTCGCGATGACACCGTCGACCGGCGTCTTGCCGACGAATGCGAAGCCGCGCCAAACCACGAGGATGCCGGCGGCCGCGAGATATTTCTTCGTATCTGACTGCATGAATGCTCCAATTGCTGGCGGTGAATCACTTCGGTGCCGGAGAATTGATAACCTTCCTTGCCGCACTTTTGCGCGATCCAGATAGGGAAGGGCAGCGTGTGCAGGCCTTCGTCTTTTCCGATGTGGTGCGCCTTGCAAAGCAACATGCCGTTGACCGTCATGTCGTCGACGAACCGGGTCCAGTCGGTGAAGTTGTCCCAGTCGAATGCCTGGTTCGCTTCACCCCAGACGCCGACCTGCGCGTCGAACTTGAAGCGCTCCCATTCGATCATCTCGGCAAAGGAGCGCTCGATCGGGTGGTGATGCGCTTCGAATGGATGGCCAACTTTCGTCGGCCGTCGCGTTGCAGATGAAACAGCGGCCGCCGTACCGCGAGAGCAAGGCATTACGCGTGCGCTTGAACAGAGCCTTCGTCATATGCGGCTCGTGGCCGGGGATGTTGACGTCAACGGTCAACGTCTCTTTTCCTTCGTGGATTTGGGTAACGTTGGTCATTTCCGTAAACGAAGAAACCGCCCGAAGGCGGTTGTGGCGAGTGACGAGGTGACAAAAAAGCCACCGCGAAGGTGGCTTGATGGGTAGATCAGGTAATGACTGGATCAGTTTGTCGTTTCATCCAGTTTCGACCGATCGCTCTTGAGAGTCGGTGGGCCGGGGTCTCAACCATGAAGTACATAAGGTTGGTGAGGATGATGGCGATGCATAGCAGAGCAATCCAGTACTGCGCACCTGCCAGACTGCTATACATCACAGCAACGACCGGTATCGCCAACTTGTGCGTGAGATAGAGCGAATAGGATGCGCGGCCAAGCGGCGCAACTCGCGTGAATATCGTCCGCGACGCGCTCGCTTCCAGTTCTGCAACGATCCAGAGCGCGCACAGGATTGCGAAGGGAAGCATGCTCCACTTGTAGTGCAGCGGCGTCAGGAAATGCAGGATCAAGGCGATTGCGTTCGCCAACACTATTAACACGCGTAACGTCTGTCGCACGCCAGCCAAGCCCAAAATGCGTAGTGATGTCGGGGATCTCGACGAAGAAGCGTAAAACTGCGCGATGATGCAACCGAGAAGCCAGATCGGCAATCCGCGCAACGTCGTCAGGATGATCCCGTTAGACCAGAAGTAGCCGTGAGTGTCATCCGGAATAAGATTAACAACCAGCGCCATTAGGAAGGCAATGGCCGTGAGGTGCGGCAATCCCCCTTTGCGCGCGACTCGCAAGATGACCGGATAGCCGAAGTAGTAAAGGATTTCGCTGTAAAGCGACCAGAGCACGGCATCGAGCTCGTATGTTCCGTTGGGTAGCACTTTGGCAGCGGTTACTGCCACTATCATCGGCGCGCCAATACGCACCAGTCGTGCGACGTAGAAATTCTTGACAGCAAGCGTTTTCCCCGAGACATACGGCAGATGGATGCAAAACCCGGAAATGATGAAGAACGCCACCACTGCGGCCGTGCCACAGAAAACGCTTTTGAACATGCTCTCGATGGTCAATGCATGACCGGCGAACATACCAAAGGTGAAATGAATGGGCGGCGGCCCGAAGTGGCTCAACATGACCCAGAGTGCACAAACAAGCCGCAGGCCATCAAGCGCTTCAAATCGAAGGTCTCTGTTCTGTGTCACCGCTTACCCCGTTCTTGAGTTTAGTTATCGACGATGCGACGGGGTGATAAAGCAATAACGAGGCCGGACGCGTCTGTGCCGCGCGCCGGTTGGGAAAATTGCTTTGTGGCCCTTTGTGGCCCGTAACAGTGGGTAACGCATGACGCGTGTTACGGGTACATCGAATGCAGAATTCTGGACACGCGTTGCGTTATGCCGCCACAGTCCTCGAATGACCTTGCACGACCGCTTGATTTTGTCGAGGCGGCTTCGAAATTCGTACCTATTTGATCTTCGCTGCAGCCGCGACCTTGCGCACCGCCTCTTGCGGGTCTTCATTCGAGTTCATGAAGCCCGTCACAACGTCGGTAATCGCGCCTTCGGTGGCAGACGACTGAACGTCACCAAACGCGAACGACGGAAAGAACGTGTTGGATTTGATGGTGGATTGCTCATCTGCGTATGACTTCTTGGCACAGGCGTCGAACTTGTCCATTGAAACATCCTGCCTGACCGGAATCGAACCCTTGTAAAGACTGAATTGCTCCTGGAAGGCGGGCGACATGATTGTTTTCGCCAACGCAAGCTGTCCAGGCGTCGCTTCTTTTTTGCCGTTCTGCTGGAAAAACACGAACGAGTCTACGGTGTAGGTGAAGGCGTTCGACGTACCCGGCGCAGCCGCGCAGATATAGTCAACGTCGGCTTTCTTGTTCGCATTGGCAAACTCACCTTTCGCCCAGTCCCCCATGAATTGCATCCCACCCGATCCGTTGATGACCATGGCAGTCGCGAGATTCCAGTCACGGCCGGTCGAGCCTTTGTCGAAGTAGCCTTGAATCTTCCGGACAGTCTGGAATACCTGCAACATCTGCGGCGAAGTGAGTGTTTTCTGGTCGAGCTCCATCATGGCCTTGCGATAAAAATCCGCGCCCTGAGAAAGCACGACCGTCTCCCAGATGGTCATGTCTTGCCAAGGCTGGCCACCACGCGCGACGGGCGTCATGCCCGCAGCCCGGAACTTGTCGGCTAGCGCGAAGAACTCGGGCCATGTCGTCGGCGGCTTACCACCCACTTTATCGAGTGCGGCTTTGTTGATCCACAGCCAGTTGATCCGGTGCACCGAGAACGGCGCCGCCACATAGTGGCCCTTTGACATCATGGTCTTGTTGATCTGCGCGGGAAGTTGGGCTTTCCAGTCAGTAGCGGACTTGTCTATATCGACCAACACACCTTGATCAGCCCAGTCCTGTATCAGCGGCCCCTTGATCTGTGCAGCCGACGGCGCGTTACCGGACATGACCTGTGTCTTCAACGCCGTCATGGCCGCCGCACCCGCCCCGCCGGCTACGGCAAAGTCTTTCCACTCGTAACCCTGCTTGTTCATGTCGTCCTTGAGCACTCTGATTGCCTTCGATTCGCCCCCAGAGGTCCACCAGTGCAATACAGAAAGTGACTCGGCAGCACTTGCGACCTGTGCGCCTGTGGCAAGCACCGCAGCGACGATTGCGGCTGACATGACTGTTCTTTTCATGGCTGTCTCCGTTAGTTTTCTTTATGAATCACCAGGCAGGCGCACGCCATGATGGCGTGCGTTTTCGTAGCGCTTACAGATCGAAACCGAGTTGGGCCTTCCCGAGCGGCGTCAGATCTTCGACAGTAGCCCGTCCGACAAAGTCGACTTCGAAATGGTCGGTCGGGAAGTCAGGCGGGCTTTTGCCTTCAAGGAAGCTAGGCAACTGGCGCTTGAGGTATTCGTCGTTCTTGGCACACGCCGGCGCCGACGCGATATACATCACGTTGCTGTAGCCTGCGCCGCGGTGCGCGTCTTCCACTGCGTGGATCACGTCGCTATGCCAGAACACGGTGTCGCCGGCCTGCATGTGGGGAATCGATGAGAGCGCGTCGAAAAGCGGCGCATGAAATTCCGGCTTGATGGAGAGCGCGCGACCTGGCATCGCGCCGCACAGGTCGTCATCGGCCACATCGTCCTGAAGGGCGCGCAACAGGATATAAGCCATCGAATTTGCAATCGGCACGAGTTGCAGCGTGCCGTCGCCAGGGCCTTGCGGCGTCAGTGCGGTCCAGCCCTGAAACGTGCGGAACATCGAACATACGGCGGGAGATGCAATCTCTTCTACGTCCGGCCGGAATGCGGCGTCGAACGGATCATATTGACGCCAGTTGCCGTCGAACACATGCCGGTACACCTTGCGGAAATTCGCCTCGATCCAGCGCTCGACCGAGCCGCCGTCGCAATGCGCGGACAAGCCCAATGACTCGGAGCCGGGTGGCCGGCGACGCATCCGGTCCGCGTAGACCGGCACTCGCTCTGGATCGAAATGGATCCGGCCTTCACTTTCATTGCGCCACAACCGGTTCAGAAAGACACGAGCCGCAGTCAGCGACGGCGCCTGGCGCGCGAGGACCTGCGGCTTTGACCAGTACACGCCGTAAATCTGCGGCTTGCTGGATGCGAGCTGGCCAAAGTATTTGTCCTCGGCCCGATTCTGCAGGCGCGTATTCAGGTCGTTGCGTTCGAGGTAGTCCGCGATATCGCGGTCCCACCCTTCCACCAGAGCGCGGTCGAACACGTTGCGGATCACACACGCACCACGTGTTTTGACGAGTTCGATCTGCTCGGCGCTCACGCGCTGCTCCGCGATGTCGGAGAACTGGATTTCGGGGATCACGTTTTCGCCGCGACTGCGTTGCGCGGCAATTCTGCTGGCTTCGGTGCGGATCGTTTCATCCACTTCGGCGAAAACATCCCGATAGTTCGGAAGTCGTGCGCGAAGCTCCTGTTTGGCCTGCCGGATGGCTGCCGGCAGGTCGTCGATGATGAGTGCCATGGTCGTCTCCTCGTGGGTTCTGCTGTATCCGCAGGATAGGCTGACCGTGCACACAGAAGTGATACCATCCAGACAATTTCTTTGCGTTTTCTGCCATGAAACCAGCATACGAACATGTCGAATTTGGCGACGACTGCTCGGTCAGGGTTTACCACCGGCGTCTGCCGCGCATTCCGTTCGAATGGCACCACCATCCCGAATACGAACTAACCCTGACGCTGAACAGCCAGGGCAAGCGCTATATCGGGGATTCGATTGCAGACTATGTAGACGATGACCTGGTTCTTGTGCCCCCGAATCTTCCTCATACATGGGCGTCGAATCGCTCGATCGACGCAGCATCTCCTCAGGTTGCAATCGTGATCTGGTTTGGCGGCGATTGGGCGCGGCGGCTTGCGGACGTCTGCCCGGAATATGCGCCTTTGCGTAACCTGTTGCGTCGGGCCGCTTGCGGGCTGGCATTCGGTCCGGAGGTCGCCGCCGCGATGCGCGTACAGGTCGACAAGCTGCTGTCCAGCACCGCGCGAGAACGCCTTGCCGGGGCACTCAATGTCTTGTGCATGCTCGCAGAAGCACCTGGCGATCCGCTTGCTTCGCCGACCGCGTTTAGCGACCGTGCAGAGGGTCCTTCAGGGCACGAACCGGAGCGTATAAACCGCGTGCTCTCAATGATTGATTTACGCTTCGCTGAACCACTGCGTCTATCCGACCTTTGCGACGCTGCTAACGTGTCGGAACGTTCTCTGGCTCGCTACTTCGAGCAGCACATTGGAGAGAGCGTTGGGCGATATATCGCGCGAGTCAGGATTGGACATGCCTGCCGGATGCTCGCGCACACCTCGACTCCCGTTTCCGTCGTTGCAACGCGCTCCGGGTTTCCAAACGTGGCTAATTTCAACCGACAGTTCAAAGCGTTGAAAGAACTCACGCCCGCCGCTTACCGCAAACAGTTCGCGGCCGGCGATATTGCCGAGACAGACGCCAGTCCGCAGATCAACGAACGCTCACCTTCGTTGCAACGGAACCCGCGACTACCGAAATCAATTGCGTAACGCAGGCGAGCGAGCATAAGCGCGGGATTGACGTTGGCCGCATTGGGGTGCCTTCTTGTCGGGTGAGAGTTGGCACTCGAAATGCGCATTCATGGCCCAGAAAGCAAGGTCGATGAGCAGCGGCTTGTGTACGACGGACGCGAGTGCAACGGGCTTGCGCAATTGAGTCCGGTCGTCGATCATCTTCCCACCAACATGCACTAGAATTGACACCGTCGCGGATGCTCAAGCGGCTAAAAATACTCAGAATGGATTTATAAGCGCACAGGCCAGTGCGAATGCAGAGCCCAGTCTTCGTCGGCAGAGAGGCCGCGTGAGGCTCTTGATAACTACTAATCGAGCTCTTGTGAAAGAGCCCCCAATCTATGCAAAGCAACTATAACCTCGGGTTAGTCGCCGTTTCCCTTATCGTCGCGACGCTTGCTTCGTTTACGGCAATCGATCTCGCAGACCGGCTTTCCATTCTGGCTTACGTCCGTGCCCGGCAACTATGGCTGGCCGCCGGCGCCCTGGCAATGGGCGTTGGCATTTGGTCCATGCACTTCATCGGCATGCTGTCGTTTTCCCTGGATATTCCGATTAATTACGATTTCGCCATAACCTTTTACTCGCTCGCGATTGCGGTGATCGTCTCGTGGTTTGCGCTGCATGTCGTCACGCGGGAACGTCTGAAGCTGTTCCATTTGCTGGCGGGTGGGGTTCTCATGGGGTTAGGTATTGCCGGCATGCATTACATGGGAATGGCCGCGATGCTGATGAATCCGGCGATTCGCTACGAACCCAGAATTTTTGCCGGCTCGATCTTCATTGCAATCGCAGCGTCTACTGCGGCGCTGTGGGTCGCGAACACGCTGCGCGGCGCAGATCAGAACCATGTGATGCCCAAGCGCATTGGTGCGGCCTGTGTCATGGGGATTGCCATCGCGGGTATGCATTACACCGGCATGGCCGGGGCGAATTTCCCCGTTGGCTCGATTTGCGGCGCAGCGACCGGCGTCAAGCCTCAATGGCTCGCCGCCGCTGTCATTACGTTTGCGTTCGCAATTCTTATCGCGACGCTGCTTCTTTCCCGTCTCGACGCCAGAGTCGCGTTTCTCTCCAATTCTGTCGCGCGACTCAACGATCAGATCGACCGCGTGCGAGGCTCGACACGTTGACTGCTGGATTGGTGGATCATGTCAACGCGCCGTGCTTCTGAACGGCACTAGACAGTCGGCGTGCCCATCGTGACCGCTGTTATAAGCCGCATGCACTCGCGGTCGGATTGAGGCCTGTCATGCCGCCCCATGAGGGCGGCCGTTACGGCTCGATCACGCTCTTCGCCCGACTTATCCCCAGATATTGTTGAAGAGGGTGTTGATAACTAGCTGGTGAACGCGCTAGAGCCTTGAATCGTAATGGTTTTCACGGGGCGCATGAAATCGGGCGCAAGGCGGCACGATCACCATTACCTAACGCCGAAAAACAAAACGGGTGAGCCAGCCGAGCGGATGCCGGCGGAGCGCGGCGTCGCCCTACAAGGCCGGCAAATGCAGCAGTTCGCGCGCCTGTTTGGCGCTCGCTACCGGCCGCCCATACTCGCCGCACAACGACGCTACCCGTGCCACCAGTTGCGCATTGCTCTTCGCGAGCGTGTCCTTGTCCCAGCGGACGTTGTCTTCGAGACCTGTGCGGCAATGGCCGCCCATTTGCAGGGTCCAGTGATTCACCTCGAGTTGATGCCGTCCGATACCGGCAGCCGTCCACGTTGCATCGGGCAGTAGCGCCTTGAGTTGCTGCACCTCGAACTCCAGGATCTCGCGTCGCGCGGGCAGGGCGTTCTTCACGCCCATTACGAATTGCACGTGCACGGGCGATTTCAGCAGGTCGAGCCCGACCAGGTCGACGGTGCTGTACAACATCGCCAGATCGAAGATTTCGATTTCCGGCTTGACGTCGTAGTCGAGCATCATCTTTGCCAGCGAGCGTACGAAATCCGGCGGATTTTCGTAGACGGTCGTCGGAAAGTTGACCGAGCCCGTTGCGAGTGATGCCATGTCCGGGCGCAGATCGAGCATCGCGCCGCGCTGCTCGAACGAACGGCCGCGGCCGCCCGTCGAAAACTGGATGATGATGTCGGGACAATGCTTGCGGATGCCTTCCTGAAGCTTCGCGAAGCTCGACCGGTCGGAACTGGAGTTTTCCTGCTCGTCGCGCACATGCAGGTGTACGAGCGTCGCGCCGGCTTCATAAGCTTCGTGAGTGCTTTCGATCTGTTCAGCAATGGTGACCGGCACAGCCGGGTTGTCCTTCTTACGCGGCACTGAACCGGTAATGGCGACGGAGATAATGCAAGGCTGATTCATGAGGGACGCTCCATACAAATCGTTGTGGCCGGCCCGCCAGGCTGGCGAACCGACAGTGACAGCGCGACCGCCTAACCGGCAGCGCGCCGTCCCGTTCAGCGGGCTAATCCAATGGTTGCGCGCCCAACTTCATTGCGCGATCTTTTGATGCAGACCGGACCCGGACGATGAATGCCGGGCACCGGCGTTTGCATCCAGACGTTCGATTGCTACGCCGCTTTTGCGCCGGACAGGGTCTGCTCGCGCATCCGCTCGTAGTCCTCCTTGTCGACAGGCTCGGCGCTGCGCTGGCCAAGGTCGTTCAGGTGAATCCGGTACGTTTCCCGCACGCTGTATGCAGCAATCGCCGAAATAATCGTGACGCCGAACGTGATCGCACCGATCGTCATGGGGATGTTGGTCGATCCCGGAGGCGCGACGGTTGCGAAGAGAGCCGGCAGCAGCGCCGTAATCGTGGTGCCGATGTTTTGCGAAATCGCCATTGCCGAAACCCGGGAGCGCGTGGGGAAGAGTTCGGGGTAAAAGCTCGGGAAAACGGCGTTATAGCCCTGATAGATCACGCCCCACATGAGTATCGACATCACGATCGCCAATGGCACGTTATGGATGCTGATCGCGTAGAGATAACCGAACGACAGCAGCCCTGAACCGAGCGCGCCGCCGATAATCAGCGGACGGCGGCCGATCTTGTCCGACAGATTGCCGACCAGCGGGATCACGAACACGGCCACGATGTTGCCGAGCACCGGAATCCACAGGTAGACGCTTTTATGGAAGCCGATCCCGTACGAAGGCTGAACCGCGTAGGCCGCGCCGAAAATCGTCGTGACCACCGGAATGACGTTCATCAACGCACAGCACACGACGACCAGCATCTCCTTCCAGTTAAATTTGAAGGCTTCGACAATCGGCGAGCGCGGCACGGCGCCTTCGGTTGCGAAGGCCGGCGTTTCTTTCACCTCGCGCCGGATGATGTAGCCCGCCACGAGAACGATTGCGCTCAGCAGGAACGGAATGCGCCAGCCCCAGGCATTGAACGCGTCTTCAGGCATGTAGTGGGCGAGCGGCAGGAACACGGCCGCAGCGAGAATCTGGCCGGCCTGCACGCCCTGCAGCGTAAAGCTCGAGTAGTAACCGCGCCGGCCGAATGGCGCGTGCTCGAGAATCATCGAGCTGGCGCCGGAGATCTCGCCGGCCACCGCGAAGCCCTGAATCAGGCGCAGCGCAACCAGCAGCACCGGTGCGAGCAGGCCGACCTGGTGGTAAGTCGGCAGCAGGCCGACGGCCATGGTCGAGAAGCCCATCAGAAACATACACACCAGCAGGACGTTCTTGCGGCCTTTCGTGTCGCCCCAGTGTCCGAGAAAGAAGGCGCCAATCGGCCGCGCGACATATCCCACGCCGTAGGTCGCCAGTGAAGCCACGATCGCGATCTTCGGGTTGCCCGAGGGGAAGAACAGCTGCGGGAAAATCAGCGATGCTGCGGTCGCGTAGATAAAGAAGTCGTAGTACTCGAGCGCGGAGCCGATCCAGCCGCTCGCGGTTGCCTTCCTCGTCTGATGGGCGCCATGCGGCTCGTGTTCGGTGGGGCTGCCAGCCATGTCTGTCTCCAATATTGATATTTGATCGCGGTGGGATTGCGCCCTGCTCGTCAGCGAAAACGCTTCGCTTGGATCGCGCCGGCTTCACCGCTTCAGCCGGCGCATTCGATCGGTAATATTGAATGTGCATCCCGACATCGACCGGCATGACTTGCTTCGCTTACGACGCGACACGAGCCTTAAATCGGCATTGGTCCGCAGAGCGATCAGGGATGCAAGGAAGTTACGCTGTCGATGGATGCACGACAACGGCAGCCAGCATAATATGAGCGCTATTCGCGCAACACGCGCGATTTTCGTTCTGAAATGGGGTTTCTACGGAGCGGGACCACGAGCGGCAGGGACCGGAGCGTGGGCGGCCGGCCAGCATCGTGGCGTCGCTCCACGCGTCGGTAAATGGCTGCCGGGGCGCCAAATCCGCTCCTACCGGATTCCAATCACCATGGAATCCGGGCCGGCGAGAGGCTCGACGCGTGTCTGTGAGAAGCCGACTTCCTTCATCCAGGCACAACACTGCGCGCCCGTATAGTCGAAACCGCCGGGGGTCTCGATAAGCATGTTCAGGCTCATCAGAAGACCGAATGCATTCTGCCTGCGATCATCGTCGATCACGGCGTCGTAGACGATCAGACACCCCCCGGGAGGCAGCGCCGCGTAACACTTCGCCAGCAGTTCGAGTTTCTCTTCGAGATTCCAGTCATGGAGGATGTGTCCCATCACAAGCACGTCTGCTTCCGGGCAGGGGTCCTTGAAAAAGTTGCCCGCATGGAACCGCACCCGTTCCTGCAAGCCGTGCAACGTCACGTACTCGTTGAATACCGGGCCCACTTCCGGTAGATCGAAGCCACCACCGAGCAGGTGAGCATGAGCGAGCGCGATCTGCACAGGTAGCGCGCCTTGTGCCGTGCCAATGTCGATGAAAGTGCCGTAATTCTTCCAGGGGAATTTCTGCGCAATCGCCTTGGCCGCCCCAAGACTGACTCCGGTCATTGCTCGCAGAAAGCGCCGCAGGCCTGCTTCATCGTGATAGATCGCGTCAAACAGGTTGCCGCCGTGTTTCGCCTCGTTCTGTGGCCGCCCGGTGCGAAGCGCTTCTGTCAGTGAGCCCCAGAACGGATACAGCCGGGAGTTGGCCATTTCCAGTAGTCCGCCCACGTAACCGGGCTTGGTCGTGTCCAGAAAGAGCCCGGCCTCCGGCGTATTGCGGTATATCCCGGCTTCGCGTTCCAGCAGATTCAATGCAACCAGCGCGTCGAGAAAATCGAGGGCCGATCTCGGATGCAATCCGAGCGCCTCAATGAGTTCCGCCGCATCGCTCGGACCGCTCGCGAGGCGCGTGAACACACCGAGTTCGACCGCGGACAGCAACGTCTTCGACGCCCAGAATCCCATGCCCAGTTGCAGAAGTCGCTCAGGAGTGGGTTCGGGCTGATACTCGCCGTCGGCGCCAGGTCCCTGCTGATCCACGTTTGGTGTACTTGGCATCGATGCCTCCGGCGGACACGTGTGGTGAAGCGCCGGGTGCCATGGCAGGCGGCGCGACGTTCTTAAGCGTAGTAATCGTATAAAGCTAAGTCCAGCCGCTTACGTGCTGCCCAATGTCGGACATTCGGTCAGGGAACCGCTGCAAGCGGCGTGTCTCCGGCCTACACTCGTAGTGTTTGCGACCGGCGCGAATACTCAGGCGGGAGAAAATTTAAATGACTGTTGACAACGCGGAACCAGGCGAACTGATCACTGTCGGTCGTCTGACGATTCGGTACCTGATTGATGGAGCCGGCACAGGCGGGTTGGGCGTATTCGAGTTGACGGTGCCTCCTGGCTCGAGCGTTCCTCCACCCCACAGTCATACACATAATGAGGAGTGCGTGTATGTGCTGGAGGGCGTGCTTCGGTACTCTGTTGATGGCGTAGTCCGGGATCTGGCCCAAGGACAGTGGATGCATTCCCGACGCGGATCGGTCCATCAATTCAGCAATCCACACGGTGACACGGCTCGTGCCTTGATCATACTTACGCCCGACATCGGCGCCCAGTATTTCCGCGACGTCGGCGCCATAGTCAATGCGGGTGAGCCGCCCGACCGCGCGAAGCTTATCGCTGTGATGTCCGGGTACGGACTGGTCCCAGCGTCGCCTAAATGAGTTGAAAGCGATCCACTGTGGCTGAATAACTATCGGCCGACGTGCAAACGCGCATGAACCTGGCTTCGATAACATCACTCGCTCGGGCGCCGCCACCACCGAATAGCCTCCCAGCGCCGCACCGCAACGCGTGCTTCATAGATATTTGAGCACACCGCTCGCCAGCCTGCGCAGTTCGTCGAACTGCGTAACGAGTTCGAGGCACAGAATAAAGGCCAGCATCGCTGAAGGCCCCGGGTAGCGCTCGATCCATCGCAGCGCAGGAATCGCATAGCGCACGCGGATCGCATCTCGCGTCATGACATAGGTGATTCCGATTCCCAAGGCGGCGCCCACCAGCAAATCGGTTGGGTAGTGAAAACCCAGGTAGGCGCGCGGAACGCAAATGAACAGCACGGTATAGGAAACCGCCAGCACACCGATGCCCCGCCACACGAGGAAGATACCGGTGGCGACCGCCATCCATAGCATCGCGTGATCGCTTGGGAAGGAACTCCAACTTGTCAGCAGTGCGTCCTTGATAGCGCTACCTGCAAAGTGCAGATGCAGTTCGTCGCTATAGATGGGGCGCACTCTGAACGGCAACCAGTGAGTCAGCAGTCTTCCGACGAAGAGCGCCACGACGCTACTGAGAAGCGTGGCGAGAACCATTTCCCGCCGCCATTCGCGGCGCTTGTCCTGCTGAAACCACATCCACCACAGCACGGGAATGAGCACGAGGCCTTTGAAGGTGTAAAGGTCGGCGATGACTTCTATGGATTGGGTCGCGAAATGACCGAAGTGTATGTTGGACAGATATGTTTCGATAGACGAATCGAAGCTGTTCATTTTTTTGTAGGAAACTTTGGGCTGGTCGCATCGAGGGTTAGCATAGCCCATTGGGTGCGCCGCATTTTCTGGTGCTTACTTTCACTGACAACTTTTACGGCACAATTTCATTGCTAACCTTCACTCACAGCTTACTGCGCGATTGTCCTGTTCGGGCAACGCATGCCGACGAACATCGCGTCGTCTACGTCTATCGAAAAAGCGTCGGGTGGTGATGGCGGCACCTGGTGTGTATTACCGACATCTACATTTCGTTCCCCAGTCCCGTGTTGGCGCTCGCGTTCGTCGAGCCATTGGTCCACGCGCGAGCAGGTAATGCACGGTGGTGATCGGATTTGTCCGCTCAGGCAGCGGATATCGGCGGACTGGCGGGTATGCGCAACTTATCGACCCTTCACTTTAGGCCGCCGTCCGATTGGCAAAGACCGTCATCCAAACCGGACGCAATAAACCGGCGGCAAATGCGCTGAAATCGATTGCCAGCTTTCGCCGCCGTCATCGGACGTCCATAGCGAGCCGGTGGTCGACCCCATCGCGAGGCGCTTGCCGGAGTCGTCCACCGCGAGGCCGTGCCGATACACGAGGTCATACGCGGGGGCAGGCGGCAAGCCACTCGAGAAGCGATCGAACGTGCGGCCGCCGTCGCGTGTGCGCGTGACGACGAACCGTCCGTCAACCGGAATCCGGCACTCGTCTTTCACGGCAGGCACGAACCAGGCGGTGTCCGGCTCGTGCGGATGCACGGCAACCGCAAAGCCGAAGCTCGATGGCTGCGCCTCGATTCTTTGCCAGTGTGCCGCACCGTCGGTCGAGCGGAAGATTGCGCAGTGATGCTGCGTCCACAACGTGTCTGGATTTGCCGCGCATTGGACGACCCGGTGCGGGTCCTGCACGTTGGCGTCGCCGCGCCGCTCCGGCGGCATGTAGTCAGCCTCCATGCCCTCGGCGGTGACGCGCCAGGTCGCACCGCCGTTGACCGTTTGCCAAACGCCGCCGCACGATACGCCGATCGTCACATGGCGGCTGTCGCGCGGATCCACCATCACGGAATGGATGCCCGGCGCGTCATAGCCGCCTCCGAACCATTCGCGGCGCTCCGGGCGATCCCACAGCGCACGGTTGAGCACCCATGTGTCGCCGCCATCGTCGGAACGGAACAGCCCACCGGGAATCGTGCCGGCCCACAAGACGCCTGGCTCGTCTGGGCCACCGGTTTCGAGCGACCAGATTTGCTGAAGCGTCCAGGCAGGCGGCGCGCTGGGCGCGGCGGCGTTCGCATTGTCCGCGCCGGTGTCTACATTGGCGTTTGCGCTGTCGCCTGCCCGCGTTTCGCCGGCAGGCTGCGGCGGGTAGACGGGAACCGCGCACTCGTCCCAATCCGCCATGCCCGCGCGCCGACGATGCAGCTTCACGCCGAAGTGGCCGAGATTGAGCGCCGCGTAGAGCGAACCGTCGCGCGAATCAGGCAGCACCATGCTCACCGGCTCGCCGGTGAAATGCAACTCACCGAACTCCCAGACGCCTGCTCCATTGGCTCGCAGAACGAACAGACCCTTGCGGGTCGCGACAAGCAATCGATCGCTCATGTGGAGTGTCCTCCGTCGTCCAGATGTCGATCGGCGTTGGCGTTTTAGCGCTCACTCCGATCTCATGCAAAGCTCGAATCTGCGTGGCCACTTACCCGCCCGACAGCGCCTGCACGACATAAACCCGGCTCTGCTCGCCGAGTGCATCGGACAGGCGTTGTCGATCGCGCACCCGCCGACCATCCACAAACACGGCGAGATGCCGCCTTAGTGCGCCCTGATCATCAAGGATGTAGCCGCGCAGTCGAGGTTGCACGGCGAAGACGGCCTCGAGCGCTTCGCTCAGCGTGCGTGCGTCGATCTCGCGCTCGGGCGTTGCGATATGTCGCTGAATCGAAGCAGCGAAGAAGATGTGCGCCATGGCGGAGTCACGTCGCGGGGATGGCAGTGTCCGTTGATTCTGTAGTGTAGGCGATTCGCCGCTTGCTCCGGGGTATCGCGATTCAGCAGAAGATAAGCGGCATGAATCACCGCGCGTCACGACCCGAGATGTCATTTCTCGTCGATGATGGCGTGATGCGCTTGTGCATAAAGCTTCAGCGCAAGCAGACGAGGCGCCTCTGGCGCCTCGATCAGCAACAGAACGAGCAGCCGTTTCTTACGTACTGCGGCTCTTTTCGATGCTCCGGTCAGGGCAGCACGGTGATCTGTCTGCGCCGTCCACGCAGTACGATCGCGACCAGCAGGGCACCGATCACGAGACCGCTCGCCACCACCAGCAGGGCGACATCCGTGCGGCCAGTCAACTCCTTCAGATAACCGATCATGTACGGCGCCACGAATCCCGCCAGATTGCCGATCGAGTTGATCATCGCGATGCCCGCCGCGGCGGTGACGCCGGCGAGGAACGCGGTCGGCAGGCTCCAGAACAACGCGGGAATCGACAGCACGCCCATATTCGCGAGGCACAGCGCGACGATCCCAAGCACTGGTTCGTTCTGCCACACCACGCACAGTGCAAAGCCAATTGCGGCCATCGAAAATGCCGCGATCAGATGCCACTTGCGATCGTTGTGGCGGTCGGCACTGTAGCCGAATGCGAGCATGCTGACGATCGCACAAACGCCAGGGATAGCGTTCAGCACGCCGATGGTGAACGTATCGGTTGTGCCCATTTTCTGGATCAACGTGGGCATCCAGAAGCTGATCGCATAGAGCCCCATGTTGTAGACAAAGTAGATCGCGACCAGCGTCCACACCCGCGCGTTGGAGAGCAAAGCGGAAAAGCCGTGCGAGATTTTGTGGCTGTCTTCCTTCAGCATCAGGCTGCTCAGATAATCCTTTTCAGCGGCATTGAGCCAGTCCACCCGGCGAATGTCCTCGCTCATGCGGAAGAAGATATAGATGCCGAGCAGCACTGTCGGCACCCCTTCGCACAGAATCAGCCATTGCCAGCCGCGCATGCCGCCCATACCTGACATGAACTTGAGAATCGAGCCAGACAGCACGCCGCCAATCACGCCCGAAGACGCGAGCGCGATATAGAACGTGCCCCATGCGCGTCCACGGCGAGCTGCTGGATACCACTGCGCCATGTAGTAGATCGCACCGGGAATGAACCCCGCTTCGGCCAGCCCGAGCAGAAAACGCATGATGTAAAACTGCATCGGCGTGCGGATGAAGATCGTCGCGCAGGAAAGCAAACCCCAGGTGATCATGATGCGCGAAATCCAGCGGCGTGCGCCCACCTTGTGCAGGATCACATTGCTCGGCACTTCGAGCAGAAAGTAGCCGAGAAAGAATATGCCGGCGCCAAAACCATAGACGGCATCGCTGAAGTGCAGGTCGCCGGACATCTGAAGCTTGGCAAAGCCCACATTGACACGGTCCAGATACGAGAAGAAAAAGCCCAGCATCAGCACCGGAAGGATCCGCACCGAAATCTTGCGGAAGAGAAGGTTCTCATCAATGGTTGGCACGGCGGTCTCCTTGGTGGTTATGTCATCTGCTGTGCTATTGGTGTTCAGGTCACGCGATAGAACCGTTGCGCGGTGATGGCAAAGAGTTTTCGCAAGTCGCTTTCGGTTGCGTGAGGCAATGCGCCGAGCACGTCGGCGACGATCTCGGTGAAACTGGCCGACAGGTTGCCAACCGGCAGGTTGCTCGCGAACATCGAACGGTCATAGCCGAAAAGAGCGACTGCTTCGCGGATCACGCGGCGGTTGCTCGCGCTGTCCCATGTGCCGTTCGGCAAGCCCAGTTCCGATACTTTCAGATAGACATTCGGGCAGGCGGCGAGCGCTTCCATGCCCTTGCGCCAGATCGAGATGCCTTCGTCGGAACGATCGAGTGGCAGTCCGAGATGATTGGTGACGATCGGCGTGTCGGGGAAGGCGCGCGCGACTTCTGCCGCCTCGCCTAGATGCCAGTACGGCACCCGCAAGTCCCAGGAAAACCCAAACCGGTTGAGGAGCGCAAGACCTCGCAACCACGCGTCGTCCTGCATCGTACCTGGCTGCCCGCGCACGGACTCGCCCGGGCCCGACGAGATCTCGGGCTTCGAGCGCACGCCTCGCGCAAGCGGACTCTTCGCATGACCCTCGAGCACCGCCTCGCAATCGGGCTGCACGAAGAACACATGCCCGACGATTGCGCTCGGCAGGCCGGTTGCTGCATTCAGCTTCGTGAGGAATTCGGTTTCCTGAACCTGCTCGTGACGCGAGCGCTCGGCTTCGACATGCACGGTACCGATCACATCGAAACCGGCCGTCGCGGCGCGATACTGCGGAGGCAGGAAGTTATTGCACATGCGGCGGTAGTCGCCGAGAAAGAAGCTGTCGTCGTAGTCGTCGGTGAGCCACGGGAAGTGTCCGTCGGACAGATCCCAGAAATGATGATGCGCATCGAAGATCGGCAGGTAGAAGCCGAGCGCGTTGCGGGGCGGTTGGGTCATGCTTGCTCCTGTGATGGTGTCTCGGACAGAGCAGTCGGGCGATACACGCGTACCGCCGTATCGTTGAAAAACGCCTCTTGTTCCGTTCGTGTCCAGCTGGCGACGAGCTGGCGGAATCCGCCGATCAGATCGGCTAAGGAAAGGAACAGGCCGTCGACCGGGAAGTTGCTGCCGAACATGAGGCGCTCCGCTCCGAAGGAGTCGCGGAGTGCATCGAGCACCGGCTGGTTCGCTTCGACGCTCCAGCGCTTGCCGGTTTCGCACAGCCCTGACACCTTGACGGCGACATTCGGGCAGCGCGCGAGTGTTGCAAGTGCTTCGCGCCAGCCATGCAGCGTCGCCGCCGAGCGGTCGCCCGGCACGCCGGCGTGATTGACAATGAGTAGCGTGTCGGGAAAATCTCGCGCGAGTGTCGTGGCTTCAACGAGTTGTTGCCACGGCGCCTGCAGATCGAAGTGCAGGCCGTGATGCGCGAGCAACGCGTAACCGTCGCGCCAGGCGGCGTTGGACATCAACGTGCGGCCCGCCGAGTCCGGATTGCCAGGCTTGTTTCGCACGCTGCGCACGAGCGGAAAACGTGCCTGCGCGGCGAGCACCTCGGCAACATCGCCGCGGTTGAGCCAGGCTTGAGCAACCATTGCGTTAGGGCGGCCCGTCGTTTCCGCGAGTTGCTTCACGTAGCGGGTTTCGCCGACGGGATCGTCCGGCGTCCACTCCGCTTCCACATAGACGCTGCCGGTTACGTTTTGCCCCGCGCTGTCGCGCAGATAATTGGCGGGTAGATAGTCACGCTTGATCGGCGAATAGTCGCCGTAGCGATGCGGTACGAGCGTGTCACCGGTCAGCCACGGATAGAAGTTGGCCTTCAGATCCCAGAAGTGCTGGTGTGCGTCGATGATCGGCCCGTCGTAAAGCATTTTCATACCCGCTCTCCTGCGGCGTTGCGCCCGAAATCGATCAGCAGCGAGCCGATCAGATAGGTCAGCGCACAGGCCGCGAAGAACAGGATGACCATGTGATAGCCGCCGGTTACATCGACGATCATCCCAACCGCGATTGGCACGATGATCGCGCCACCCGTGCCTGCGAAATTCATCACGCCGCCCACGAGTCCGACCTGGTCGCGCGGCGCCAGCATGGCTGGAATGATCCAGTAGAGGCCGCCCCACAGATGGAAGAACACGCCGAGCGCGAGCACGGCCACTGCGAGCCGGATATCGCCAACGAACGGCAGCGTGAGCAGGCATAGCAGCGACATGCCGCCGGACAGGCCGAACAGGATCTTGAACGCCATGCCGCGCGAGAAGCGTTTCTGCAGCCAGTCGGCGGTCATGCCCGACAGAATTTCGCCTACGGCGCCCGCAAGAAAGATGACGAAGGTCGCGAAGCCCATGCTGCGAATGTCGAGACCACGGCCCACGGACAGATAATTCGGTCCCCACGTGACGAGCCCGAAGAACACCATCGCCCAGCCGATTCGGCCGATCACCATGGCCGTGATCGTGCCGCGCGAAAGCGGTGCAGCCGTCGCGCGCGGCGTTTCGCCCGCCGCCACTTTCTGCGCGCGAATGTAGTCCTGTTCAGCGGAGTCGATGCCCGGATGCTGTTCGGGCGTGTCGCGCAACAGGCGATACACGACGAAGCCAAGCGCCACCGTCAATGCGCCGACGATGATGAACGCCGTGCGCCACGATCCCGATGCGCCGATCAGCGCGCTTATGGCGAGACCGCCGATTGCAGACCCGAGCGGTGCACCGCTGTCGATCAATGTAACGCCGCGGGCACGTTCTGTCGGCGGCAGCCACGACGCGCTCAGTTTGGTCGCAGCGGGCATGTAGGGCGCCTCGAACATGCCGAGGCCGATGCGAGTGAGGAGAAGCATGAAGCCGTTCGCAGCGAAGCCCGCGAGGCACTGGAAGCCGCCCCACAATGCGGCGGAAATGCCGATCATGCGGCGCGCCCCATAGCGGTCGGCGGCCCAGCCTGCGGGAATCTGGAACGTGCTGTAAGTCCAGAAGAAGGCCGACAGGATCAACCCCTGCATCGTCGCGCTCAGATGGAATTCATGCACGATCGACGGCATACCGACGGATAGAGACATCCGGTCGATGCAATTCACCGTGTAGAGCACGAACAGGAGGAGCACCATACGCCATCGCGTGGTCGTCAGCAGTGAGCGGATCGAGTGGCGCGGGGCTGCCGCGTGAATATCGGTTTGCATGTCTCCTCCGTTTAATAGTTTGCGTCGCACTGGCGGGTCGGATCTCACTACCCGCGCGCGCCAAACGTCTGCCGCAATTCGTCGATCCGCCCACGCTCGAGTGGTTCTTACAGCGACGGATTCTGTTGCCAGGCGTCGTAGAGCGCTGATCCGTCGAGTTCGAGCGCATCGAGCGGCACGAGGCTGCCTTTCGCGATGTCCGCCTTCAGTTTCTTGTTCGCGGCCAGGTAAAACGGCGCTGCACCGTCGGCTTTGACCTGATCGATCAACAAGGCAACGGTCCCGTCGATCACATGGTGATGCCCGCCCATGCTGAGTGTGTCGCCTGCCTTGAAATCACGGGTGACGCGCGCGACCATGCGCGCGTGCGGCAGTTGCTTGCTGCTGCCGGTCGGCCGGCGCGTCAACACGGCCGAAAAGAGGCTAGTCGCGGTTTCGAGACCCATCAGGTGATAGGGGAGATAGATGCAGGCGTACTTGCCGCTTTTGCTGACGATATGGCCCTTCTGCTTGAGCAATTGCCATGTCTCGTCGTCCTTGCAGCGAACGATCACGAACACGCCGCCGCCAAAGCTCACGTCGTCGGGCCGGCGCAGGCAGTTGAACACGTCCACGACACCCGTGCGTTCAAGAATGCCGCCGTCTTCCTTTGGCACGAAGATCTCGGCGAGTTCCGAAATCCGCGCGAGGGGATAGTTGAGGGCGTCGGCGGCGGGCAGCAGGCCCGTCGAATTCGCGACCACGTTGAGTTCGCAATAGTCGGGCGTCGCGCTTTGCGGCAACATCGAAAACGCTTCGCGACGCGCGGCAAGGGTCGCGGCGACGTCGTCGCCGAGCGTCCAGCACAACTCCAGCGACGCAGCGTGCCGCTGGTCAAGATAGTCGACCGTCTTCGCGCCCGTGTCGTAGATGAAGTCGTATTCGCTCGACTTGCCCGCCGCGACCACATCGAAGCCGAGTACGCGCGCCCACGTGACCAGACCGATCAGGTTGCTCGGCTGGTCGCCGTCCGGCGTCGTATAGACAGCGTTGTGTTCGAGTGCAAGGCGGTTCAGATACGGGCCGACTACCGAATCGGTTTCTTTCGTGGCCATCGCCACGTGCACGCCGCGCCGAAGCGCTGCCTGCGCGATGCGCACGCTGACTTCCGGCTGGCCGGTCGCCTCGACGACGATATCGAGCGCCACTTCATCGAGCAGCCGATAGTCGCCAACGAGCGCAATGCGATTTGCCTCGCGTGCGGCGCGTACGTCGTCGGCGTTATTGCAGACCATAGCGGCATCGGCGGAGAATCCGAGCGACGCGAGCGTCGCCAGCGTGCCCGCAATGTCGAGATCGCAGAGCGCCGCGATTTCGAGGGCCGGCAACGCGCGGCACTGCACGAGCAGCGACCTGCCGAAGCCGCCCTTCGGCCCGACGAGCGCCATGCGGATCGTTTTGGTGGTGAGGTCGGCAAAGAGGTGTTCGTAGTTCATCGTAAGACCCTGTTCTGTATGTAAAGCGGTGAACTGGCAGCACGCAGGGGCGGCGATCAGCCGCTCACTGCGTTGAGCAGCATGATCATGGCGAGCGCGACGAGCGACTGGAACGACACAAGCAATGTCCACGTCTTGAGCGTGTCGCCAACGCTCAGGCGGAAATATTCCTTGAATAGCCAGAAGCCCGAATCGTTCAGATGCGACAGCATCAAGCCGCCCGAGCTGACCGCAAGCACCAGCAATTCGAGGTTCACGCCCGGCGCGGTGGCGGCGATTGGCGCGACGATGCCCGCGGCCGTCGCGGTGGCGACCGTCGCGGAGCCAATCGCGATGCGGATCACGGCGGCTACGGCCCAGCCGAGCACTAGCGGCGACAATGCCCACTGGCTTGCCGCATGGGCGATGGCGTCGCTCACATGTGTGGCCATCAGCATTTCCTTCAGGCCACCGCCCGCGCCGAGAATCAGGATGACGCCGGCGCCGGGCGCAACACTTTTGCCGAGCAGCGTCTGGATCTGGCCAAGTTGCAGTCCGCTACGCAAGCCCAGCGACCAGATCGCGAACAGTACGGCGATAAGCAGCGACACGATCGGGTCACCGACGGTCTCGAGCAGTTCGCGTGAGAAAGTCCCGGAAGGCACATAGTTTCGGCCGAAAGTTCGGATCATCATCAGTAACGGCGGCAGCAGCACTGTGATCAGCACAAGTCCAAATGGCGGCACGGGACGCGCGACGGAGGCCGCATGGGCCGATGCCGGGGTGAACATGCCTTCACCTGTCTTCGCGGGCAGTAGGCGCAGCGCGAATTTCGTGAAGAGCGGCCCGGACAGGATCGCCATGGGGATCGCGATGACCAGGCCATAGAAGATCGTGCGGCCGGCGTCGGCGTGCAGCGCGGCCAACGCGAGTGTCGGAGACGGATGCGGCGGCAGGAGACCGTGTGAGACATAGAGACCCGCCGCCATTGGAATGCCGACCGCGAGCAGCGGGCTACTGGTGCGATTCGCGATTGCGTAGACGAGAGGCACCAGCATCACGAAGCTGACATCGAACAGATGAGGCAGTCCGATCAGCAGGGACGCCGCGCAGATCGCGGCCGGAATCCAGCGTTTCGAACCCAGTCCGATGAATGTGTCCGCGATTCGGTTTGCGCCGCCCGATTCGAGCAGCAGGCCGCCAAGCATCGTACCGAGACCGACCACCAGTCCCACCGAGCTCAGGATCGAGCCGAACCCTTTTTCGAAGCTCTTGATCACCGCTGTGGGTGGGAGCCCTGCCGAGAAGCCGAGGAAGGCGGACGTCAGGATCAGCGCAAGAAACGGGGGAAGCTTGACGCGGGTGATCAGGAGAACCAGCAACGCCAGCGCGATGACGGGTGCGATCAGAGGATGGAGCGTGGGCGGCATGGAAAGCTCGGTCGGCGGAAAACCGCCGGTAACGGTGACGGCCCCAAGCGTACCGGAATTCTGGTATACCAAATAAGGTGGTACTTACCCTGGCGATGACACCTTGTGTATTGGTCTCATTAAATGAGTTTTGACGACATTAATAGGTGATTAGGCGGTAAAATTAGTCAATTACTATGCGAATCGGAAGTTTTTTGCGGTTGCTATAGCAGATGCGTGCAGGCATGACTGATCCATGAATCTTGTATTTTTTATATTTGGTATACCGAAAATATCCTGGCGCACGGGGAAGGCCAGTTTCTTTTTAGGCGGCGATATGGAAGGGTTGCGCTGCTAAAATGAACGCTTGACCGTTCGTGAGCACGGGCCGCTCGCGATGGGATCACGAGACACTGCATCAGGTAGGAACATGACGCCGGACCAGGAAGACGACAACGACAACTCCACTGCAACTGATCTGGTCGACGAACTGCTGTCGCAGCAGATCGCCCAGCGTTTGCGCACGCTCATCGCTACCGACGAACTGAAACCGGGTGAGCGTCTAAGGGAGCGCACGCTCGCAGAAAAGCTGCAGGTGTCGCGTACGCCGCTGCGTGAGGCGCTGAAGGAACTGGCGGGCGATGGTCTGGTCGTGGTGCTGCCCAAGCGCGGCGCGGTCGTCGCGGATCTCAGCGCGCAACAGATCAGTGAAAAACTGGACGTGCTCGGTGTGATCGAATCGTTTGGCGGCGAAGAGGCGTGCCGTCTCGCGACGGACAGCGAACTGGCCGAAATCCGCGCTTTGCATCATGAGATGCATGCAGCGTACGAGCGGCGCGACAGGATGAGCTACTTCAATCTGAATCAGGCCATTCACACGAGCATCATCGCGGCGGCGAAAAACGAGACGCTGCGTCAGATGCACGAGCGGCTCAACCGGCAGTTGTATCGCTACCGATTTCAGGGCAGTGTCACGTCGGAGACCTGGCACACGGCCATCGACGAGCACGAAGTGATCGTCAAGCTGCTATCCGCACGGCGCGGCAAGGATCTGGGCGAGTTCTTGCGGCGTCATGTCCACAGCACCTGGGAGCAACTCATGCCCGGCGAAGGCGGTGAACGCGCGCCCAGGGCTGACAGGGTCACTGCGGCGTGAGGATGCAGGTACGGTTAGGCGCCTGATTCGCGGGCGCACTCCGTCTGTTCTTTCGCGATCGTGTGCATCGCGCGCTCAACGGCATCAACAACCACCCCGCAGTAACTCAAGCAATTCAAGCAACCACGACTGTAAACTCGACCCCTGATTCAAAGTCCAGCGTCGTCGTTGAAAAGCGTGGATTGCCGGCAAGGTACTGCTTGAAGGGCCGGACAGCGTCCTCGGCTGTGTACATGTTATCGGCGAGAACAATGGAGCCGGGGCGCAGAAGGCGTTCGGTCTGCTTGAACAGGTCAAGATACGTGTTCGCCCATACGTCGATAAACACCATGTCGAACGCACCGTCCAATGAGGAAACGGTCTGGAACACGTCACCTTCACGCAACTCGACATAGGCATCGACGCCCGCGGTTCTGACGTGAGCGCGGAGGTGGGCGCACTTCTCGGGGTCCAGTTCCGTCGCGACGACCACGCCGTCGTTCAAGGTGCGAAGCGCCTCGGCAAAATACAGCGTGGATACGCCATACGAACTGCCGAGTTCGAGAATTCGACGTGGCTTATGTGAAAGGACCATGTTGCGCAAAAATCGTCCCATTTCCGCCGACACCGCCAACGACAGGGCCGTCCCTTGCGTGGATTCGAAGTCGTCGGTGGAAAGCCCGAGCGTTTCGAGAAAACGCCCGCGCAGGTGAGGGGCGAGCGTGTCGTATTCTTCCGCGAGAGTCTGAAACTCATCACTCGATCCCGGAAATTGGGCCCGCGCGCGGAGCATCATTTCTGTCCGGCTTTGCTCGTGAAGCCGCTGCAAAAGCGTCGTGGTCGTCGATTTCATAGGTTTTCCCGGGGGCTAACCGGGCTCGGCGAAGTAATCAAAAACCGGCCGGCATCACTCTGCATCAATGTCAGCAATACGGTTTGTGGCGTCTGTTCCGGCCAGTTCGATTGCCCATGGAAGGCACACCGTCACGACTGGCCAGTCCTCGTGGCAGTCGGACGTCGGGGTTTTGCGCGTAGTCAATCTTCCGCGCGTTTGCCGGGCCGTGATCGCCAGCCGGCCTGCACGCGCTCCCGCTCTTCCGGCGTCATGGCATCCCATTTGCGCCACAGTCGCCGCTCGCGGCAGCCGCCGTGTCCGCGGAATCCGCCAAACAGAATGCGGCTCAGAACCAGTAAGCCGAGTGCGTGCGCAAAGTCGATCGTCCGGGCATCGACGAACAACGTCGGAATCACCCAGTTCCATAGCGTCATGACCGCCCACCCCAGCACGCCTATGCCGACGATCACAAGCAACGCTTTACCTGCACATCTGATTCGAAATTTCATACTTCAACTCCTCTAAATATCCAGTTCGTCGTAAATGGCCTGCAGTCGGGCGCGCAAATGCAGGACCGCATAGCGTTTGCGTGAAAGCAGCGTATTGAGCGTGACACCGCTTTCAGCCACGATGTCTTTGAAAGACCTGCCTTCGAGTTCGTGCGCGATAAACACGTCGCGCTGATTCGGCGGCAACTCGTCGAGCGCATCCTGCAGGGCGTGGAGCAATACAGCGCGCGCGTATTGGGCTTCGGGGCCCGCATCGTGGGCCGGTAAGTTCAGGTCGAGGCGATACTCACTGCCGGCTTCGTCGTCGTCGTCGAAAAGGTCAGACAGAGGCTCTTCTTTCTTCTTCCGGAAGCGGTCGATGATGCGATTGCGCGCCGCATGGAAAAGCCACGCGCTAGCCTGTTCGATCGGCGCCGGAAGGCGGTAGGCCTGCACGAATTCGTGGAAGACATCCTGCAGGATGTCTTCGGCATCGTTTGGATCGCGTATGCGGCGCCGGATGAAATTGCCGAGCCTCGTGCGCTCACGCACCACGGTCGCGGTGATGTCGCTGTCTCGTTCGGTCATCGTGGCCGGGGTGGGTGGGGGTTCCATGCGTCTGAAGACGTTTCAGGCGCGCAAATATTGTGGCTGGCTCAAAAAATTTTGCCAGTCGAATATTTGTTGCGCTGACGCCCGATCCTAAAGATCGTTGCGTTCACGCCTCTTGCGATCGACCCTGACAGCCCTGCCGATAAAAGCCGCGGCGGCGATGCGCGCGGCCTACGCGTTGCGGCTGTCGTCGAAGGCGCGCAGCAGCGCGTCACGTGCGATCAGACGTTGCGCGTTATTGCGCTCCGGATAATCGATCCAGGCTGAACCGGCATCAGGCGGATTCGCCTGCTGTGCGGCGTGCGCGTGGATGAGCGCATGCGCCGCCCGCACGTCCTCCGCGGATGGCGTCAGCGCACGGTGAATCGCCGGCACGTGTTCGGCAAACACGACGCTTTTCGATGCGAATCCGAGTTGCGTGCAGAGGTCCAGGTCCTGCCCAAGCACCTGCGCCGACCGATAGGTGCAAGGAAGATCAATCGGCACGCAACCGGCGGCAATGCTCTCGATCAGAAAGCGGTTCCGTGCGTAAAGCAGTTCGATACCGCCCGGTGTGCGGCGAGCGCCGAGATTCGCCGCCAGGTCTTCGACTGCGAGCATGCAGCATTTTATTCGTGCGCCCACCTGAAGTAGCGCGCCCAGATTGACCAGACCCTTCGCGGATTCGATAACTGGAACCACCTCCGTCGAGCCCGCCGGAATGCCCAGCTTGCGCTCGATGATGGCCAGTGCATCGTCGAGTGAGGCCAGTTGGGCCGTGCTCTCCGCGTGCGGCAGAAAAATCGCCCGTGGGGCGCCGGGCATGATGCCTTCGAGATCGGCATGGCCGTCGTGCTCCAGTTTGTTGATCCGTACCGAACCGAACGTGCCGGCCCGAGCCGCTTCGCGCAATAACGCGACAATGCGTTCGCGTGCCCGCGGCCGGTCTTGCAGCGAGGTCATTTCTTCCAGGTCGACGACAATGGCATCCGCACCGCTTTGCAGCGCGATTGCGTGGGCCTCGGAATTGTTTCCGGGTGCGAAGAGCCATGTGCGCCGCAGGCCAGGCGGGCGCGGCGTTGGGTGTGCGTTCATACGGCATGCCCCGCGCGCGCCAGCATGGCGTGAAGCAACACGTCCGTGCCACGCGTGACGTCTTCCGGCAAGGCGTCTTCGGCTTCGTTATGGCTTAGACCGTCGACGCAGGGGATAAAGATCATCGCGGTCGGACAATGCTTGGCGAGATGGATCGCGTCATGACCGGCCCCGCTGACGATGCGTTGATGCGGATAGTCCAGCGCCTCCACCGCGTTGCCCACAGCAGCAATACAGTGCGGGTCGAACGGCGTAGCCGGACTGACCCAATGCTGCCCCACCTCGACCGTGAGGCGGCGGCGCTTCGCGATGGCATCGAAGCGCTCGCGCAGAGCGGCTTCCATGTTTTCGATCATCGCGTCGTCGGGGTGGCGTAGGTCCACCGTGAACGACAGGTCCGCCGCGATCGTATTGCGCGATGCATTGCGGATGTGCAGTTCGCCGATGGTCGCAAGGCCTTGCGGGAAGAAATCTGCCGCGATGCTTTCCAGTTCCGCGGCCATTTCCGCGCTCGCAAATAGCGCATCGCGGCGGTACTGCATCGGCGTCGTGCCTGCGTGCGCGGCCTGCCCGCTTACGCGCACATCGAGCCAGCGGATGGCCTGGCCGCCCGTGACGACGCCGATCGGCACGCCACTTTCCTCGAGCACCGGCCCCTGCTCGATATGCGCTTCGAAGTAGGCGTCGAAGACAACGCCAGGCACGGCGCGCGCGCCGGCATAGCCTGTTGCCTGCAAAGCCTGCTCGACCGATGTTCCGGCTGCATCGCGCGTGCTCAATGCCTGAGCGAGCGGCATGACGCCCGTAAAGGCCGCTGAACCGAGCATGGCCGGCGTGAATCGCGCGCCTTCCTCGTTGGTCCACACGACGATTTCGATGGGCTTGTCGGTTTGAATGTTCGCGTCGTTCAGCGTGCGGACAACTTCGAGCGCGGCCAGCACGCCATACACACCGTCGAATCGGCCGCCCTCGGGCTGGGTGTCGAGGTGGCTTCCGCTTGCCACGGGTGCGGCGTCGTTCAGTTTGCCGGCGCGCCGTGCGAAGAGATTGCCGACCTGATCGACCGACAACGTGAGGCCCGCGTCGACGCACCATTGCGAGAAAAGCGCCCGACCGGCCGCGTCTTGTTCGGTCAATGCGAGGCGCCGCACACCGCCGCCCGCCGTAGCGCCGACAGCGGCCATGTTCATCAGGCTCGTCCAGAGCCGTTCACCATTGATTTTTAGCATCACACACTCCTGAAGCCGCGGCGAGATGGCCGCGTCGGGTTCGTCGTGATGCCTTTATCGGTAATCAAAAATGATAAGTCTAATTTCTAATTCTAATCCTAAGTATAATTTTGGCGGATGATGAAATCAGTGAGGCTCATCGTGAGCAAAGATCGCCCTGACACCTACCTGAACGACCGTCTTGACTGGAATTTGCTGCGGACTTTTCTTGCGATCGCGAAAGAAGGCAGCGTGAGTCGCGCGGCGGCGAAACTCCATCTGACGCAGCCCGCGGTCAGCCAGGCGCTGCGCCGATTGGAAGAGCAGTTGGGTCTGCGCCTCGTGGATCGCCACGGTCCGCGCATCGAGGTCACGCAGGCCGGCATCGAAGTGAAGCAGATTGCTGAAGACGTATACGGGACGATTTCGCGCTTGTCACTTGCCGAGGTGGATCGCGATCACGATATCTCCGGCATGGTGCGCGTGAGTACCGTCAGCGGCATCGATTTTCCGGCCTACGATACGTTTCTCGCCGAGTTTCATCGCACGTATCCGCGTATCGAACTTGAAAGCCAGGAAATGCGCAGCGCCGACGTGGTGAACAGTCTCCAGCAAAAGTCCGCAACGCTTGGACTGACGCCACGGCGCGCGTTACCCAAACGGGTCGACAGCCGTGTGTTTCTGCGTCAACGGTATGCGCTTTTCTGCGGACGTCATCATCCGCTCTTTGGGCGTAACGATCTTCGGGTCGCCGATCTCGCCGGCGAAAAGTTTGTCTCCTTCACCGGCGACAAGGTGGGCGACCACCTGTCGCCGCTCACGTTCTTTCGTGACGAGATGGGCTTCACCGGGCGCGTGGTAGGTTCGTCGTCGAGCATGACCGAGGTGAGGCGTTTCATCTTCGCGGGCTTCGGCATAGGCTGCCTGCCGGAACATGTCGTACGCGACGACATTGCTCAAGGCCGCCTTCAGCGGCTGCCGCCGGATGAAGGCGTGGCCGACCTCGATATTTACATGCTGTGGTCACAGGACCGTAAGTTGAGTGCCGCCGAAGCCGCGTTTATCGATGCCCTGAATGTGTTCATCGACGGCCAGGAGGAAGGTGTTGGCCGCTAACGCCTCGCTCAGCAACCTCGCTCAATATCCGCGCGCGATGTCGACCATGTTCTGCAGCGGTTCGCCGCGGATCAGCCTGCGTGCGTTGTGCGCCACTTGCGCGCCGATCGTCTCCGAGCTTGCCACCGAAGCCATGTGCGGTGTCACGATCAGATTGGGTGCGCGCCATAAATGATCTTCGGGGGGTAACGGTTCGGTCGGGAACACGTCGACGATCGCGCCGCCGATCTTCCCACTCTTCAGTGCCGCGATCAGGTCCGCCGGCACCAGATGTTCGCCTCGGCCGACGTGAATCAGCTTCGCTAGAGGCCGTAAGTGCTCGAACGTGTTTGCGTTGAGAATCCAGCGGGTTTCGTGCGTGAGCGGCAGGAGACACACGAGAATGTCCGTCCCCTGGAGAAATGGCTTGAATTCCTCGGCGCCGGCGAAGGTCGTCACGTTCGGCAATTCACGGGCCTTACGCGCCCAGCCGCGCACTGCGAACCCGAAGCGCTGCAAATCCGTCGCGACGCGGCTGCCAATTTCTCCCAATCCCATGATGCCGACGGCGCATTCGGAAGCATCGCGCTGATCGTGGCGGAACCAGCGATCAAGACGCTGATTGGCGAGCACGCGGTCGAGTTGGCGATGAAAATGCAGCACTCCCCACGTGACGAATTCACTCATACCGCGCGCGTGTTGCGGATCGACGACCCGGCACAGCGGCACGGCGGGCAGGGCAGGGTCTGACAGGATGTTGTCGACGCCCGCGGCGATGCTATGAACGAGCCGCAGTTTCGGCAACTCCGCCAGCGCGCCGGCCGGCGGGTTCCAGCACACGGCTATTTCAGCATCGCCGGCGGACTGCTCGCCGTGCACCACGACATCCAATTCAGGGGCGGCGCGCAGAATCGGCTGCACGAGGTGTGACATGTCGTAGTCACGGCTCATTAGAACTAATTTGGTCATGGCATTGAAGCAGAAAACGGGCTTAGCTGCGGTAGTCGGATTGCGGGTCGTCGATCAACCGTAACGCCGCGCGCCATGCCAACTCCGAAATTTCCGCGGAGTCTTCGCGAGCGAACTGGCTCGCGGTCAACTCGCACACTTCCCGCGGTGGAATGCGCAGCGCGCTGCCGCCGGCCAGCGCCTGGATTTGCGCCTGACAGGCCCGCTCGAGGAAATAGATCTCGTGGAACGCTTCGGCTGCCGTGGCGCCGGCCGCAAGCAACCCATGATTGCGCAGGATCATCGCCTTGCAGGAACCGAGGTCGCGCACCAGGCGCTCACGCTCGCCGAGTTCCAGCGCGATGCCTTCGTAATCGTGATAGGCGAGCTTGCCGTAGAACTTCAACGCATGCTGACTGATCGGCAGCAGCCCTTGCTCCTGAGCCGATACCGCTGTTCCCGCGGCGGTGTGCGTATGGATCACGAAATGCAGATCGTCGCGTGCCGCGTGGATGGCCGAATGAATCGTGAATCCCGCGGCGTTGACACGAAACAACGCCGGTTCGCTGTGAGCCCGCTCGTCGATGACGTTGCCGAGATGATCGATCTTCACGAGGTCCGACGCGCGCATTTCGTGAAACAGCACGCCATAGCGGTTGATCAGAAATGCCGGCGGCTGCCCCGGCAAGCCGGGCAGGCGCGCCGTGATGTGCGTGTCGATCATGTCGGTCATGCGGAAGTGCGCGGCCAGCCTGTAGAGCGCCGCCAGTTCCTCTCTTACCTGCTGTTCGGCAGCCGGCTGCGCCGGTTTGTCGCTCATGCGATCGGGGGTAGGGGTGGATTGCATTTCAGAAGTCTCCCGGGTTCTCACTTGCTGTAGTGCGCGTAGTGTTCGTTAGCGTGTCAGTGTCCGTCAACTTCATTGTTCTAATGCTGATCATTAGCGGCGTGAATACTTGATGAGATGAAGCATTGCAGGACCTCGTGAAGCGGCGCTTTGGCGTTGAGCCGAGCCAGAATCGAGGGTTCCGCGTGATCGGACGCCAGAGCCAGATCGATCACGGCGGCAAGCGCCGGTGCCTGGGTGAACAGCACGCCATTGTCGTCGGCCAGCACAATGTCGCCTGGGCGCACCACGACTGCGCCACACACCACCGGCTCGTTGAACTGACTCGACATCGTGTCGCGTTTTTTGGTCGTCAGCAATGACGTTCCGCGCGCGAATATTGGCAGCCGCGTGCTGCGTAGTTCGATGAGATCGGTCACCACGCCGTCGACAATGACGGCCTTCGCGCCGGCGTTAAGCGCGGCGCATGCCGTGACTGCTCCAACCGGCGCATGCGTATGATTGCCGCTCATATCGATCACCAGCACATCGCCGGGTTTGAGTTGCGACAGGGCGCGGTTCACGGGGATGGCGTCGGGAGATAGCAATTTGAGCGTCACCGCGCGCCCGATTACTTTCACGTTGGGGACCATCGCGCGCAGGCGATGGTCCGCGAAGCCATTCTCCAGGAAATGCCCGAGTGTCGGAAAGCTGACGGATTCGAGGCTGTGCAGTAACGATGAGTCTGGTGTGTCTTGCATCAGAACGGCCTTTTCCGTATGCATATCAACCCTTCACGAAATGCTTGCGGTGGCGGCATTCGCGCGCGCCGCGGACGAGATATCGCGGCGGAGCGTCTCCGCGAGCAGCACGAGCGCGAGTGCCGAAACAGCAGCCGAGCCCATCATGTACCACGCCACCGACGAACCTCTGCCCGTAGCGGACAACAATGCGGTGGTGACAATCGGCGTAGCGGCGCTGCCGAGCAGCCCCGACAACATATAACTCACCGACAGGCCGGAGTAGCGAACCTCGGTGCCGAACAACTCCGCGAGGAAGGTGGCAATGGGTCCGTAGTTCGCGGCGAAGGCGGTCATCATCAGCAGATAACCGAGCAGCGCAAACGGAAACTCGCGCGTATCCAGCAGCCAGAAAAGCGGAAAAGCGAGCAGAGCCTCGGCGACAATGCCGCCGATGATCACCGGCTTGCGGCCCACGATGTCAGAGAGCTTGCCGAAGGCCGGCAGCAACACGATGCAAAGCGCGCAGGCAATCAGTGCAATGGAGAGCATCGCGTTGCGTGAGAATCCCAGCGTCTGCGTCCCATACGTTAGCCCGAACGCGACAATCAGGTTGAACGAGGTGCCCGTCGACATCGTCGCGATACCGCCGAGCAGAACCTGCTTCCAGTATCGGGTGAGGACCTCGGCGATCGGCAACTTGACCTGCGCGTCGGCTTCCTTGATCTTGCGGAACGACGGCGTTTCGGACGTGTTCAGACGGATGTAAAGCCCGACCCCCACGAGCAATGCGCTCGCAAGGAACGGAATGCGCCAGCCCCAGGAGAGCAGTGCGTCGTTTGAAAGTGTGGCATTGCAGACCAGAAACGCCAGATTGGCGATCAGGGTGCCGGCAGGCACGCCTATCTGCACCCACGAGCCATACAGTCCACGCTTGCCTGCGGGGGCATGTTCCACTGCCATCAGCACGGCGCCGCCCCATTCGCCGCCGAGCGCGAGTCCCTGAATGACGCGCAAGGTGAGCAGCAGAATGGGCGCCCAGATGCCGATCGACGCATAGTTCGGCAGCAGGCCGATCGAGAACGTCGCGATGCCCATGATGATGAGCGACACCAGCAGCATCGCCTTGCGTCCGAGCCGGTCGCCGAAATGGCCGAAGAGGGCGGCCCCGGCAATGCGCGCGAGGTAGGCGGAGGCGAACGTGCCGAACGCCAGCAAGGTGCCGACTAACGGGACAAAGCCGGGAAAGAACACCTTGTTGAAGACGAGTGCCGAGGCGGTGGCGAAGACGAACAGGTCATACCATTCTACGGTCGTGCCGATCACACTCGCCACCGCGATCTTTTTCATGTTGGCCGGGGCGCCGTCTGATGGGGGTGGTGTGTCCGCGGGGCGATAGGACGTCATGGGTTTCTCCTTGAGGCACAGCAGTTTCAGTGGATGAACGCAGCGATTGCGTGCATGGCCTGGTGCCTTTATCGGAAACCAAAAAGAATAAGTAAAAGTCTGTTTTCTAATCCTTTGTATTAATGGAGCGAATGATCGCGGATGCAAATCAGGAGGTGGATGCGCGCGGCTGTTGGCGGGAAACGCCTGGAACAGCAGGCTTGGGCATGGCGCGCCGTGCGTGCCGCGATCACGCTTTGTGTGTCGACAGGAGAATGCTGGTTTCCGTGCTGGCAATGCCGTCGATCAAACGGATCGTGCCGAGTACGCGATCAAAATTCTCCAGCGAGTCCGCCAGCAGTTCCGCAATGAGGTCCCAACGCCCGTTGGTGCTGTGAATCGTGGCGACATTTGGATGACCACGCAACACCTTCACGACCTCTGCCGCCCGATTGCCCTGCACGGCAATCGACATCAGCCCGCGAATCCGGTGCTTTTCCACGGCCGGCTTCAACTTCACCGTATAGCCGACGATCACGCCGTTCTTTTCCAGCCGGGTCAACCGGTTCTGAACCGTTGCCCGCGCCACCCGCAACTGTTGTGCGAGTGTGACGACTGGCGTGCGCGCGTTGTCGCGCAACAGCGCGATGAGCTGATGGTCCACGTCGTCAAGGCTGATCATGTAATTCGCTTCCTTTGCATGACGCTGAAACGGGTGCTTCGCCGTTCGTTGACGGCGATGGTTGCGTCAGATAAACAAATTACCATTCGGTATGGGCAAATTGCTCAATAAGGCAGACATTTTGTCATAAGTGGACACTTTTTGTTGGCCTAGGTTGCGGAAATAATGTCTTATCAGGCGGCTCGTGGAGCCGCGCCCAACCCTGGAGACAAACCCCATGACCCGCTTCCTCGATGTGCCCGCTACCAGCAGACTGATCGCTTCATTAGGTGTCCCACGGTTCCTGAGTGAACTCGTCGACACGTTGCATGCCGACTACGTTCGATGGAACGACTTCGACAAGTCGCCGCGCGTGGCCTGCCATTCGCGGGAGGGCGTGATCGAGTTAATGCCCGTTGCGGATTCACGGTTGTTCGCGTTCAAGTACGTCAATGGCCATCCGGTCAACGCAGAGCGAGGCATCCATACCGTGATGGCGTTCGGTGCGCTGGCCGACGTCGACACGGGCTATCCGCTTCTCCTTGCGGAATTGACGCTCACCACCGCACTGCGCACGGCCGCCACGTCGGTACTTGCGGCAAAGGCACTCGCGCGGCCGGAATCCAGAACGATGGCACTCATCGGCAATGGCGCACAGAGCGAGTTTCAGGCAATCGCATTCCACACGCTAATGGGCATCGAGGAGATCAGACTGTTCGACCTCGACGAGCGTGCGACGGACAAGCTCGTACGCAACCTGTCTGCATTTCCGGCGCTGCGTACCGTGCGGGCTGCGTCCACCGCTGAAGCTGTGCGCGGCGCGGATATCGTCACGACAGTGACAGCAGACAAAGCTTACGCGACCATCCTGACGCCCGACATGATCACTCCCGGTATGCATTTGAATGCTGTCGGCGGCGATTGTCCGGGCAAGACGGAGTTGCATGCCGACGTGTTGCGCATGGGGCGTGTGTTTGTCGAATACGAACCGCAGACTCGAATCGAAGGCGACATCCAGCAACTGCCCGCCGACTTCCCCGTCACGGAACTGTGGCGCGTCCTGCGAGGCGAAGCAGCCGGGCGCGACCGTGCTACGCAAGTCACGGTGTTCGATTCAGTGGGTTTCGCGCTCGAAGACTATTCGGCGCTTCGTTACCTCGACGGGCTCGCGCGTCAGCACAATGCGGGCGTCGAAATCTCGCTGATCCCGCCTGCCACTGATCCGAAGAATCTCTTCGCGCTAATCGGCGCGTTTCAGGAAAGAGCGTCGGAGCCAGCACTCGGGGCGGCCGACGTCCTCGCATTCGCCCGCTGAATCTAACGTAGCCCGTCGTCGTTCCCACTGTCTTTCGTCCCTCGCAATCCATGACACTTCTGTCGATTCAAGCGCCGGCCTCGGTCGTGATGATCCGCCCGCATCGTTTTCTTCCGAACCCCGAGACCGCCGCCGACAACGCTTTTCAGCGCAGCGCGCCGTGTGGCGGCGAAGGCACGGCACACTCGTTGGCTGCCGCGGCACACGCGGAAGTCACCGAAGCCGCGCGTGTGCTGAGTGCTGCGGGCGTGTGCGTCCATCTGTTCGACGATCATGGAGAGCGGGGCACGCCGGACTCCGTCTTCCCCAATAACTGGTTTTCGACCCATCCCGGCGGTCATGTTGCGCTGTATCCAATGCATAACGTCAACCGCCGGCGCGAGCGCCGGGCCGACGTGATCGAGATGCTCAAGAGCGAATATCGCGTTCAGGACGTGATCGATTATTCCGGGCTGGAGCACGACGACGTCTTTCTCGAGGGCACGGGCGCGATGGTGCTCGATCACATCGCTCGTATCGCCTATACAGCGCGCTCACGCCGAGCGGATCCTGTTGCGCTGGAACGGTTCTGTACGCATTTCAACTTTGAACCGATATGCTTTGACACAGCCGATGCCGATGGTCACCCGGTCTATCACACTAACGTCATGATGAGCGTCGCCACCGAGTTCGCGCTGGTCGGCATGAATCTGATCGTCGACCCGAAGCGCCGCGACGATATTCACCGGCGTCTCACGGAGACCGGTCGCACGGTGATCGCATTGGAGAATGCACAGATCGCGAGCTTCGCCGGCAACGCACTCGAACTGTCGGGCCGGGATGGACGGGTGCTCGCGCTCTCCAGGCGCGCTTTCGAGTGCCTCACGCACCAGCAGCGCGAGCTGATCGAGCGCTCTGCGCAGTTGCTTCCGCTGGAGGTGCCGACCATCGAAATGGCAGGCGGGTCCGTGCGATGCATGCTCGCGGGCCTCCATCTCGCGAGGCGCTGAGCCTATCGGCGGATCAATCGCGTGATGAGCGTCCGCTATCGAGCCGGGATGACTCAGCGGGTTCTGCCTCATAAGCATTTGCTATTGCGCAAGAACGAAGCCGTCTTGGCGCGATTCGCTGGGGCGATATACCGTTGTAGCCGTGTATCAGCCACCCCGGAAGCCAAGATCGATCATGTACAAAGCCATCAGGAAAAACCCTTCGGCCGCTCAAGCTGCCGACACGATTCTTGCCGCACTACGCGCTATTCCCGTCTCCGCGCTTAGCGACAACATGCATCGCAACATCGGCAGTGTCGGGCTCCATCCGTATCAGCGGCCCGGCAAGCAGACCATGGCGGGCACGGCCGTCACCGTGCGCTCGCGAGGCGGCGATAACCTGACTTATCTGCGCGCGCTGGAGTTTTGCCGTCCCGGCGACGTGCTGGTCGTGGACGCTGGCGGCGATTTGAACAATGCGGTGGTCGGCGGAATTTTGTCTTTCTATGCGGCTCACGTGGGCGTTGTCGGTCTGGTGGTCGATGGTGCAATCCGCGATGTCGCCGAAATTCGTGAGCGGGATTTTCCGGTCTACGCGCGTGGGGTGACGCACCGCGGCCCGTATAAAGACGGTCCGGGTGAGATCAACGTGCCGGTGTCGGTCGGCGGCATGGTGGTGAATCCGGGCGATATCGTGGTCGGCGACCAGGATGGCTTGCTCGCCATCCCGCAAGACGATGCGGCACACGTGATCGAGAAAGCGCTAGCCGTTCTGGAAGCGGAAGCCGAAACCATGCGGGCGATGAAGGAAGGGCGCTGGAACCGCGCGTTCATCGACGCCCTCGAAGCGCGATGCAATAACTGAGCAAGGCGTAGCGCGTAGCGCAAGAGCCGACGTCAGCGTCGGCTTTTTTCATGGTTCACGGAAATGGTAAGCGGGAATGCTCTTCGACTATCCGCGCGCCTGGCGCTCGTTGTAGTCGAAGAGAGGGGCGTGCCCGTTCGCGTAATCAATCGAAAGTCACCAGCACCTTCATCGATCTGGAGCGGTCACCGGCGGTCTGGAATGCCTTGACCGAATCCTGATACGGGAAAATACCTGAAATCAGGGGCTTCACGTCGATCAAACCCTTGTTCAGCAACTCGACGGCCACAGCGAATTCTTCGTGGAAACGGAACGCGCCGCGCAGGTCGAATTCCTTGGCGACGATCACGTTGATGGGCAAAGCGATATCTCCGCCAAGTCCCACCTGGACGATCACGCCGCGCGGCTTGAGTACGTCGAATGCGCCGCGCAGTGCCGCCGCATTGCCGCTCGCCTCGAACAGAACGTCGAAGCTGCCCTTGTCGACGGCAAACGGCGCGAGCGCGTCCGGCGTTTCGGCAATGTTGATCGCGAGGTCCGCACCGACCTTTTTTGCGCTCTCGAGCGGCAGCGTGTTGACATCGGTCACCACGATCGTCGCCGCGCCGGCTCGTCGCGCAGCGGCCACGATCAACGCGCCGATCGGCCCGCAGCCCGTCACGAGCACGCGTTTGCCGAGTAAGGGACCCGCGCGCCGCACGGCATGCAGCGCGACGGAGAGCGGCTCGGCCATGGCGGCTTCCGCATCGCTCAAGGAGTCCGCGACTACATGCGCTTGTGAGCGGTCGATCACGATTTCCTGCTGGAATGCGCCCTGCACGTGCGGCGTGCGCATCGCGCTGCCGTAGTAGCGCATATCCAGACAATGATTCTGCAGCCCTTGCTGACAGTACTGGCACAGACCGCAAGGCCGGCTCGGACTGATGGAGATCCGCGTGCCAACGGGCATGTCGGTCACGCCGGGTCCGACGCGCGAGACGGCGCCGGACACCTCGTGGCCGAGCACCATGGGTTCCTTGATGCGGACCGTGCCGAAACCGCCATGATTGAAGTAGTGAAGATCGGAGCCGCAGATGCCGCCGGCTCGAACCCGCACCAGCATCTGGTTGGCTTGCGGTTCGGGCGTGGGCACCTCCTCGATGCGCAGATCGAGCGGTGCGTGAATGACGAGTGCATGCATGGTAAGAGCCTATAACGGTAAATGCGGGGTCAGCACGCAATACGTTAGCGCTGAAAGGCCCAGCCGACAAAGATCAAAGTCGTCTGGGCCGATACTTGCCGCTTATGGATGCTTATTCGAGCGCCTTGGTCATGTTCTCGATCACCTTTTTGGCGTCGGAAAACACCATCATGGTTTTGTCCATATAGAACAGATCATTGTCGAGGCCGGCGTAGCCTGAGGCCATCGACCGCTTGTTGACGATCACGGTGCGCGCCTTGTAGGCCTCCAGAATCGGCATGCCGGCAATCGGCGACGCCGGGTCGGTTTTCGCGGCCGGGTTGACCACGTCGTTTGCGCCGAGAACGAGCACGACATCGGTCTGGCCGAACTCCGCGTTGATGTCGTCCATTTCGAATACCTGGTCGTACGGCACTTCGGCCTCGGCGAGCAGCACGTTCATATGGCCGGGCATACGGCCCGCCACCGGATGGATCGCGTAACGGACGTCGATGCCCTTGTCGGTGAGCTTGTCGGTCAACTCTTTCAGTGCATGCTGTGCGCGTGCGACAGCGAGGCCGTAGCCCGGTACGATCACGACCGATTCGGCATTACCGAGCAGAAACGCGGCATCGTCGGCGGAACCTGATTTGACCGGCCGCTGCTCGCGCTTGAGGCCGCTGTCAGCGGAGGCTTGCGCACCGAAGCCGCCAAGCAGCACACTGAAGAACGAACGGTTCATCGCCCGGCACATGATGTACGACAGAATCGCACCGGACGAGCCGACCAGTGAGCCGGCAATGATCAGCATCGGGTTGTTCAGCGAGAAGCCGATGCCGGCCGCCGCCCACCCCGAGTAGGAGTTGAGCATCGAGACCACCACCGGCATGTCGGCGCCGCCGATCGGAATGATGATCAGCACGCCGAGCGCGAAAGCAATCGCGGTCATGACAATGAAGGACCACCACGACTGCGTCAGAAAAAATGCAATGCCGAAGCCCACCATGGAGATCGCGAGCGCGAGGTTGAGCGCATGCTGTGCGGGATACACGACGGGTGCGCCCTGGAACAACCGGAACTTGTACTTGCCCGACAGCTTGCCGAATGCGATCACCGAACCGGAGAACGTGATCGCGCCGATAAACGTGCCGATGAACAACTCGACGCGATTGCCGTACGGCAGTTCGCCGCCGCTTGCAGCGAGACCGAAGGCGGACGGCTCTGACACCACGGCATAAGCAATGCAGACAGCGGCCAAGCCGATCAGCGAGTGCATGGCTGCGATCAGTTCGGGCATTTTTGTCATTTCGACCCGCGCGGCGACCACCGTGCCGATCGCGCCACCGACAATCAGTGCGCCGACGAGTACCGTCAGCCCGAGTATCAGATCCGATCCGAGCGAAGACGCCTGTTTGCCGATCAGCGCGAGCGTGGTCAGCATGGCGATGGTCATGCCGGCCATGCCGAAGACATTGCCGAGTCTGGCGCTTTTCGGATTCGACAGCCCTTTGAGCGCCTGAATGAAACAGACGGAGGCGACGAGATACAACAATGTGACGACATTCATACTCATTGCGCGACTCCGTTGACCGCGTTTGCGGCCGGCTTTTTAGCTTCTTTCTTCCTGAACATTTCGAGCATGCGGCGCGTCACGAGAAAGCCGCCGAACACATTGACCGCCGCCAGCGCCACGGCGATTGCGCCAAACGCCTTGCCTGCACCGCCCACGGTGAGCCCCGCGGCCAGCATGGCGCCGACGATGACGATCGCGGAGATCGCGTTGGTGACGGCCATCAGCGGCGTATGCAAGGCCGGCGTCACGTTCCAGACGACGTGGTAGCCGACATAGATCGCCAGCACGAAGATGATGAGATTGGTCGTGGTGTGAGAGATGAGTTCCATCGCGGTCTCCTTATGCGGTTTGCAGCATCGCAGCGTCGTGACCCAGCAAGGTGGCCGCCACGATATCGTCGCTGGTGTCGATCTTCGGATTGCCGCAGGTGTCGATGATCAGCTTCAGAAAATCGAGCACGTTGCGGGCATAAAGCGCGGAGGCGTCCGTGGCGACCATGGCCGGCAGATTCGTGTAGCCGGCGATCTGTACGCCGTGACGCAGCACCACCGCGTCGGCTTCGGTCAACGGGCAATTGCCGCCGCGCCGGTCGTCCACGACGGCTCCTTTGCCTGCGGCCAGGTCGATGATCACCGAGCCCGGCTTCATTGCGCGAACCGTGTCCTCGTTCAGCAGAGTGGGCGCGGTGCGTCCCGGGATCAACGCTGTTGTGATGACGATGTCGGCCTGTTTGGCCCGCTCGTGCACCAATGCACTCTGGCGCGCGAGCCACGAAGGCGGCATGGGCCGCGCATAGCCGCCTGCGCCTTGGGCGGCCTCGTGTTCTTCGTCGGTTTCGCACGGTACGTCGAGAAACTTGGCGCCCAGCGATTCGATCTGTTCCTTGACGGCGGGACGCACGTCCGATGCTTCGATCACCGCGCCGAGACGCTTGGCCGTGGCGATCGCCTGCAGACCCGCGACGCCCGCTCCGAGGATGAGTACGCGTGCGGCCTTGACGGTGCCCGCGGCGGTCATCAGCATCGGCACGAAGCGCTGGTACAAGCCGGCTGCCAGCAGCACGGCCTTGTAACCGGCGATATTGGCTTGCGACGAGAGCACGTCCATGCTTTGCGCGCGCGTGGTGCGCGGAATCGATTCGAGTGCGAAAGCGGTCACGCCCGCAGCGCGAATGTGAGCGACATGATCGGCGTCGAACGGATTGAGCATGCCGACCAGAATCGCGCCGCGTGTCATTTGCCCAAGTTCGGTTTCTGTGAGCGCCTGCACCTTGAGTACGAGGTCGGCCGCGAAAGCTTCGGCGGCGTCCACCAGGGTAGCGCCTGCCTGCGCGTACGCGACGTCGGGAAAATGAGCGTGTTCACCCGCCGCGCTCTGGACAAGCACGGTATGCCCCTGCGCGGTGAGTTTTTTGACTGTTTCCGGCGTGCCGGCGACACGCGTTTCGCCGGCGCGGCTCTCGGCGGGAATGCCGATTCTCATGAGTGTTCCTCCAGGAATGAATGGATGAGATGTGCGGATCGAGGTCCGCCTTTTCGATGTCGGGACGTGCATTGACGATCGGGACACGACTGCGTGTCCCGATGTGGTGTGGCTTTCGAAGCGCGCTTCCGGCCTCGTGAGATGCCGGAAGAAAATGGCTGTCGCCGGTGTCAGAACTTGTGGCGCAGGCCGATCGCGGCTTCGAATAGCGAGTTGAAGCCATAGAACGGCTGGTTCGAGCCGGACGCGGCGGCGAGGGTGGTCCATGCGCCGGTGAGATGGTTGTAGTCCACGCCGACGTAGACATCGGTGCGCTTGCTCAGCAGGTAGTCGAGCGTGGGGCCGGTGGTGATGCGCGTGCCGCTCTGGCCCGCATGGTGGACGAAGTCGATGTAGAACGGCAGATCGAGTACGAGCGCGGGCGTGATGTAGTACTGCAGCGCAGTGGAGAACGAGTCGTTGCGATAATCGGCCGGATAGACGTGGCTGTAGATATACGAGCCATATACCTTCGCGGCGCCGAATTTATAGGTCGCGCCCGCCGTGAAGATCTTTTGCGAGCTGTCCGGAATCGTTACGCCGAAGTAGGTGCTGCCGTAGGCAGTCGTCGAAGGATTCAGGCCGCCGATATTGTTGACGATCTGGTAAGCCGCGCCGACGCTCAGCGGGCCGTGGTCATAAGAGAGGCTTACGGCCGGCGACGAATTCTGGTGAATGCTGCCCGCTGTCTGGCCGAACGTGTACGCACCCTTGAGGGTGAAACCGGCCAGCGTGGGCGAGGTATAGCGCACCGTGTTGTCGAGCCGGCCGCCGCCGGTCAGTCCGGCGCCCTGAAAGCCGACCGTGCCGGTGTAGTTGGCGAACGCGTAAATATCGTGCGTCCAGCCCATTTCGTGCACGAGGGTGTATTGCCGGCCCGCCGTCACCGTGCCGTAGGGGCTGCTCAGGCCGACCATCGCGGTACGGCCGAACAGGCGGGCCGCGCCGGACGGCGTGGATTGCTGCGTCACGCCGGTATTCGGGGTGAAGCCGCCCTCGAGCTGGAAGATCGCTGCCATGCCGCCGCCGAGATCTTCGGTGCCCTGCAGGCCCCAGCGGCTTCCCTGAATCTCGCCGCCGCTACCCATCGTGAAAAGCTTCCCGCCGGATTTGTTCTGGTGGGTGTCGTAGCGCACGGCTTCGTCGATGATGCCGTAGAGGGTAACGCTCGATTGCGCGTGCGCGATCCCTGAAATAGCCAGTCCAAATCCAGTTAGTATGCCTAAAGTATGATTTTTCACGAATAGATCCCCTTGCAGATTGACGAAAGATGGAAAACTCCAGACCGACTGCCGCGTCCTGTCGGCGCGGCATGTCTTTTTATTGAGCGACGAAGCGGCGTGCCGCGCCGTCGCCGTGCTCTCAGTTCAGGGCGGCGACGGCGGCAGCGATCTTCCTGCAGCCTTCGTCGATGATCTCGATGCTCGTGGCGATCGACATCCGGAAGAAAGGCGACACGCCGTAGGCCGATCCGGCAACCAGCGCGACGCCCGCCTGCTCCAGCAGATAGAGAACCACGTCGGCGTCTCCTTCGAGTCGCTTGCCTTGCGGCGTCGTGCGGCCGATCATGCCGCCGCAGTTGACATACAGATAGAAGGCGCCGCCCGGCGTCTTGCAACTGATGCCGGAAATCGCGTTGAGCGCTTCGAGCGCGTGGTCGCGGCGCTCGCGATAGGTCCGCACGGATTGCTGAACGAAGCTCTGGTCGCCGGTCAATGCGGCGAGCGCCGCGGCCTGACTGATCGAGCTGGCATTGCTGGTGGATTGCGACTGAAGCGTGTCCATGGCGCCGATCAGATCGGCGGGGCCGGCTGCGTAGCCGATGCGCCAGCCGGTCATCGCGTAAGTCTTCGAGACGCCGTTGACCACCAGCGTGCGCGAAGCGAGTTCGGGTTCGATCGACAGCAGATGCTGCGATGCCTCGCCTTCGAAGCGGATGTGCTCGTAGATATCGTCCATCATCACCAGCACTTGCGGGTGACGCAGTAGCACGTCCGCCAGCGCGCGCAGTTCGGCGGCCGTGTAGGTCGCGCCGGTGGGATTGGTCGGCGAATTGATGATCAGCCAGCGCGTGCGCGACGTAATCGCCGCTTCGAGCGCGGCGGGCGTGAGCTTGAAACCGTCGGCCTCGGTGCAGGGCACGACGACCGGCACGCCGTCGCAGGCAAGCACCATATCCGGGTACGACACCCAGTACGGCGCGGGAATCAGGACTTCGTCACCCTCTTCCACGGTGACGGCGAGCGCGTTGAAAATCGCATGTTTGGCGCCGCACGTCACGATGATGTGCTTGGAGTCGTACGAGAGACCGTTCTCTCGTTGCAGCTTCGCCGCGATCGCGGCGCGCAGCGCCGGCGTGCCCGCCGTTTGCGTATAGCGTGTTTCGCCACGTTCCATCGCTTCGAAAGCGGCCTGGCGAATATGCGCCGGCGTGTCGAAGTCGGGTTCGCCGACCACGAGGTTGACGATGGTCTTGCCCTGCCGCCGCAGTTCCGCGGCGCGGTCGGCCGCGGCGCTGCTCGGCGAAGGTTTGATTCGCTGGACGCGGGCGGCGATGCGCGATGCACTCACACTTGACTCCTCAACAGCATTTAACGAGCCTTCACATTAAGCGTGAGAAAAAGTTCAAGCCAAGACGTCTTTCCGCTGGGGCAATAACATCCGCTTATGACACGACGACACGCGCGCGAGGGCGGCGCGCACAGCCTCGGTCCATGCGGGAATACGCTGATATAGCGCTCTTTTCAGCGCGCCGGGGCGAGCGGGGAGTTTTTTAAGCACTGTGCGGCGGACGGCGCTTGCCCTATCATTGTTGCCATCCCTTAATGTTGATGGCGTGACTACCGTGAACCTGCGGCGTTTGAAGTACTTCGTGAAAATCGTCGATATCGGCAGCCTGACTCAGGCCGCCGAAGTGCTTCATATCGCGCAGCCGGCGCTCAGCCAGCAGTTGATCACGCTCGAAGACGAGTTCCAGCAACAACTGCTGGTGCGCACGAAACGCGGCGTCACCGCCACCGAGGCGGGCGCCACGCTGTATCGCCACGCACAGTTGATCCTGCGCCAGTACGAACAGGCGCAGGCCGACGTGAAGAGCGCCGGCCAGACGCTGTCGGGCCAGGTTTCGGTGGGTCTTGCGCCGGGCACCGGCGCGTCGGCGCTGTCGTTGCCTCTGTTGCGAACCGTGCGGGCCCGGCATCCGGACATCCTGCTGTATATCAATGAAAACTTCGGCACGACGCTTAGCGAACTGATCATGAACGGCCGCATGGATATGGCGGTGCTGTATGGCGACAAGCCCGTGCACGGCCTGTCGTTCCAGCTTCTGATGAACGAGGAACTGTTCCTCGTCGCGCCGCGCAGCATGGGCATCACGCAGGAGCAGATCGGCGTGACCGAATTGCGCGACGTGCCGTTGCTGCTGCCGCGTCCGTACAACTATCTGCGCAAGTATGTCGATGAAGGCTTCGCGCGCGTGCAGATGATCCCGAAGGTGGTCGCCGAAATCGAATCCGCATCGACGCTCTCGGCGGCGGTGAGCGCGGGAATCGGCGCGACGATCCTGCCCGATTCCACCGCGCGCGTGGTGGCGGCCGCGGGCGACATCGTGCAATGCCGGATCGTTTCACCCGTCATCAAGATTCCGCTTTCGGTCTGCCTGTCCGACCATCTGCCGCTTTCGGAGCCCGCCGCGGCCGTCAAGGACATCCTGCTGGAACTGGCGGGCGACCTCGCGCTCGACGTGCGCTTCGAGCCCGGCGCCGATACATAAGCGCACCTTATCGCTACAAAGCCAAACCGTCTTGGCGCAATTTTTATGTGACGGATACATTGAGTCCATCGTCGATCGCCCCGGCTCGCAGTGAGCCGGAGCGCATGCAACCGGCTACGGACTCAGAGATGGATCTCCAGAAGATTAAGGCGCTTATCGACCTGTTGGCGGAATCTCCGCTGGCCAAGCTCGAAGTCATCGAGGGCGAGGAAAGGGTCAAGCTCGTGAAGGCGAAACGGCGTGGCAAACGCCAGCATGCGCCGGCGGGCGAGCAACGTATCGCCACGAAGTCGGCATCCGCGGATACGCCAGAGGCTCAATTGCCGCTCGCCGAACCGGCTCGATCCGCCGAGCCGGCCCGCACACCCGAGGCATCCTCCACAAACGCCGAAGCCGCGAGAACACCTCGACTGGTTCATGCGCCCATGTTCGGTGTCGTTCATCTGACGCCGGCGCCGGGCGAGGCGCCGTTCGTGAATCCCGGCGACACTGTCGAGGAAGGGCAAGTGCTCTGCACGATCGAGGCGATGAAAATGTTCAACGCGATCGAATCCGAGTTCAGCGGCGCCGTTCTGGAGGTTCTCGTCACGCCGGGCAGCGAGGTCGAATCTGGCCAGCCGCTTTTCCGGATCGGTTGAACGGCCATGTTCAATAAAGTACTGATCGCCAACCGCGGCGAGATCGCGCTTCGAATCCAGCGCGCCTGCCGTGAACTGGGCCTGCAAACGGTGGCCGTGCATTCCGAGGCCGACGCCGATGCCCGCTATGTCCGGCTCGCCGACGAGGCGCTTTGTATCGGCCCCGCGTCGCCGGGGCAAAGTTACCTGAACCGCAGCGCGATCCTGTTCGCCGCGCATGTGAGCGGCGCGCAGGCGATTCATCCGGGCTACGGCTTCCTGTCGGAGAACGCGGATTTCGCCGCGCAGGTCGAGGCTGCGGGCATGGCCTTCATCGGCCCCGAACCTGCTTCGATCCGCACCATGGGCGACAAGGTCGCGGCCAAGCGGGCGATGCGTGCGGCGGGCGTGCCGTGCGTGCCCGGCCCGGACGGCGGCTTGCCCGACGACCCTGCCGAAATCCTGCACGTCGCTGAAGAAATCGGCTATCCGGTAATCGTCAAGGCGGCGGGTGGCGGCGGTGGACGCGGCATGCGTGTCGTGCCCGGCCCCGAACAGTTGCTCGAGGCGGTCTCGGTGACGCGCGAGGAAGCGCGCCGCGCCTTCGGCAAACCCGAACTGTATGTCGAGAAGTTTCTCGAGCATCCGCGTCACGTCGAAATCCAGGTCTTGTGCGATACGCACGGCAACGCCTTGTGGTTGGGCTCGCGTGACTGCTCGCTGCAGCGGCGTCATCAGAAGGTGCTGGAGGAGGCGCCCGCGCCCGGCATCGATCCGGAACTGATCCGGCAAGTGGGCGAGCGCTGCGTCGCCGCGTGCCGGCAGACGAATTACCGCGGCGCCGGTACGTTCGAATTCCTGTTCGAGAACGGCCAGTTCTATTTCATCGAAATGAACACGCGCTTGCAGGTCGAGCACCCCGTGACGGAAATGACCTCGGGCATCGACATCGTGCGGGAACAGATTCGCATTGCTCAAGGGCACGCGTTGACGATTCGTCAATCGGATATTCGCACCCAGGGCCATGCGCTGGAATGCCGGATCAATGCCGAAGACCCGTTCACCTTCGTGCCGTGCCCAGGGAAGATTTCCGTGTGGGAGTTGCCGGGCGGCAATGGCGTTCGGGTGGATTCGCATATGAGTGGCGGCGCTGTCGTGCCGCCTTATTACGACTCGCTGATCGCCAAGGTGATCACACACGGCGCAACCCGTGAGGAGGCACTGGCGCGCATGCGTCTTGCGCTCTCGGAGATGCGCGTCGAAGGCATTCGCACCAACGTGCCGTTGCATCTGGCCATGCTCGAAGACGAAGGATTCGGCGCAGGCGGGGTCGATATTCATCATCTGGAGCGCTGGCTCGCCAAGAGGAAACAGACATGACGCTGACCGTTGAGCATGCGTCGATCGCGCAAGCGGACGCAGTCGAACGGCCACGGCCGGAATCACACAGGACCGCTCTAGCCATGAAACAGGACGAATCGGAGCAGCCGCTTCGCATCAGCATGCTGGGTACGACGGCCATGCTGTTCGAAGCGCCGGGCGCACTCGATCTGCATGCGCAGCGCCGCATCTGGGCGCTTGCGCGCGAAGTCGAGACGTGGCCTGGCGTGCGTGAGGCGGTGCCCGGCGTCACCAATCTGATGTTGACGTTCATCACGCCGCCGGCGGACCTGAATTCGCTCGACGCCGCATTGCGCGACGCGTGGGCCGCGGCAGGCGAATTGCAGATCGAAGGTAGAGTCGTGGAACTGCCGGTGGAGTACGGCGGCGAATTCGGGCCGCACCTGCAGGACGTGGTGGATCACACCGGATTGTCCGTCGATGAAGTCGTGCAACTGCATTGCGCGCCGCTCTACACGGTCTATGCGCTCGGCAGCCATCCTGGCTACTGTTATCTCGGCGGCATGGACACGCGCATTGCCACGCCGCGGCGCAAGGTGCCGGTGCTGGGCTTGCCTGGCGGCGCGGTGTCGATCGGCGGCGTGCAGACCGGCGTCTCGGCCTCCGCCGGACCGAGCGGCTGGAACACCATCGGCCATACGTCGATGTCGTTCTTCGACCCCGCGCGCGCGCATCCCGCCACGCTCGCCCCCGGCGACATGATCCGTTTTCGCGTCGAGAGGATTGTTCCATGATCGAGATACTGTCTTCGTCCGCGCTCGCGACCGTCCAGGACCAGGGGCGCGAAGGCTATCTGCGCTATGGCGTGGGCACGGCCGGCGCGATGGACCGGCTCGCGCTCGCGGTCGGCAACCTGCTGCTCGGCAATCCGGACGACGCGGCCGGCATCGAGATTCCGATGTTCCCGTTCCGCATCCGCTTCCTCGAAGACCTGGCGTTCGCCATTACCGGCGCCGACTGTGCCGCGCGTTTGGGCGACCGGGCGGTGCTGCCGTGGTGGACGGTGCAGGCAAAGCAGGGTGACGTGCTGACGATCGGTGTGCCGACGAGCGGCACGCGTTGCTACCTGTCGCTTGCCGGCGGCGTGGATGTACCGGTGGTGCTCGGTTCGCGCAGCACACAGTTGCGCGGCCAGTTCGGCGGCCACAACGGCCGTCAGTTGCAGAAAGGCGATGTGCTGAAGGCCGCGGAAGCGGGCGGCCGCGCGCTTGCCCAAGATCCTGCGCCCGCCGCGGGATTCGGCACCGTGCCGCCGGAGTATTCGTTGCCGGCGCCGCTCACCGTGCCCGCCGCCGAGGCTGGCGACACGGTCGTGCGGGTGCTCCCCGCCGCCGAATACGACTGCTACCAGCCGGATTCGCTGGAAGCCTTCTGGCGCGACGGCTGGAAAGTCACGCCGCAAAGCGACCGCTACGGCTATCGCCTTGCCGGTCCGGCACTGGTCCCCACGCATACGGTCGAAAAGCGCTCGCATGGGATCGTGCCCGGCGTGATTCAGGTGCCGCATAGTGGTCAGCCGATCATTCAACTGCGGGATGCGCAGCCTTCGGGTGGCTATCCAAAGATCGGCACGGTTATCGAAGCGGATTTGTGGCGGCTCGCGCAGGCGCGCATTGGTACGAAGATCCGTTTTGTTCAGACGACGTATCCGGAAGCCGTCGCGGCGCTGGACGAACTGAACGGCTATCTCGTCAAGGTGCGCAATCTCGTCGAGCTCTTTCGTCCTTCCCGACACTGAAACATGACCCAAGAAAACGAAGTGGATATCGGCGAGTTGCGGCAGATCACGTCGTGGCTGGCAGCGGTCGATATCGAGTTCATCGAAATCAGAAGGCCCGGGGCGACGGTTCGTTTGACGCTGGAGCAGGCAACGTGCACGGACGGCGCGAGCGCGACGGAGCCGGTGTTTGCGCCTGCGGATTCTGGTGCAACGGCGGCCAGCGCATCGAACAGCGCGCAGCCGCGCACCGTCAGCGTGAACGCCAGTTCGGCCGGCGTCTTTCTGGCGACCCATCCGGCGCGCTCGACGCCGTTGGTCGACGCGGGCGCTCACGTCAAGGCGGGCGACATTGTCGGCTTGCTACAGATCGCGCAATTGTGCGTGCCGGTCGTCGCACCAGTGAATGGCGTGGTGACGCGCACGCTTGCCTCGCACGGATCGACGGCCGGGTACGGTACGCCCTTGCTCGAACTCTCGCCGGCGGCGTAGAGCAATCAAAGAACGGAGAGTGAATGGTGGAAATCGACCTGAACGCGGACCTCGGCGAAGGCTTCGGACCTTACCGGATGGGCGAAGACGAAGCGATGCTCGATATCGTGTCGTCGGCCAACGTCGCGTGCGGCTATCACGCGGGCGATCCGGTGATCATGGACAAGACCGTGCGAATGGCGCTGGCGCGTCAGATCGAGGTCGGCGCGCACGTAGGCTTTCCCGATCTGATGGGCTTCGGCAGGCGCCAGATTCAGGCCGATCCGCTGGAACTGGCCAATTACGTGGTGTATCAGATGGGCGCGCTCGCCGGGATTGCAAAGACCGCGGGACATCGCGTGACGCACATGAGCTTTCACGGTGCGCTGGGCAACATGGCCGCTGCATCGTACGAACTGGCCGAGCCGCTGGTGCGCGCGGTCGCCGAGTTCGACCGCGATCTGATCATCAGCGTCTCGACGAATACGGAAATCGAGCGGGCGGCCGATCGGATCGGCATTCGCACGGCGAACACCTTTCTCGCCGACCGCGCGTACGACGATCAGGGTGCGCTGGTGTCGCGCAAGCTCGAGGGCGCGGTCATCAAGGATCGCGCTGCCGTGCTGGCGCGTGTCAAGGAGTTGCTCGAAGCAGGCACCATCACGACGATCGCCGGTAATAAGCTCAAGGTCGCGGTCCAGTCGATCCTGCTGCACGGCGATACGCCGGGCGCGGTCGATCTCGCGCGCACGGTGCGCGGCGTGATCGAATCGGCGGGCGGCAGGGTGGTGCCGGTGTCGAAACTGGTGCGCTAGCCGCCGCGCGGGCGTCTGGTCTGGGTCAACCATAAGGCGGCCTTATCGCTACAAAGCCAATCCGTCTTTGCCCCGCGTTTTCACCGCATATACATTGGCAGCAGCATTGGTAACAGGCTTGTCGCACGCCTCGAAGGTGCGGCATTTCAGAACTACAGATAGAGGTCATTCATGCCGTTTTCAGACTATAAGACCGCGCTGGTGACGGGCGCTTCGACAGGGATGGGCGCTGCGATCGTCGAGCGCTTCCGCCGTGAAGGACTCGAAGTGCATGCGCTCGCCCGCAACGCCGATCGTCTGAATGAACTGGCGGAGCGCACCGGTTGCATCCCGCACACAATCGACGTGCGCGATCTGGCCGCGCTGACGAAGCTCACGCAGGAGGTGCCCTTCGATATCGTCGTGAACAACGCCGGCATCTCGACCAAAGGCTCGATTCTGGACGCGGGCGCCGACGACATCGATCTGCAGGTGGAAGTGAACCTGCAAGCGGTCCTGCATATCGTGCGTCTCACCATGCCGGGCATGGTCGAGCGGGATCGCGGGCATATCGTCAACATCAGCTCGATCGCGGGGATCTACAACTTCAACGGCAACTCCATTTATAGCGCCACCAAGGCGGGGATTCACGCGTTGTCGCGCCAGTTGCGCGTGGATGCGACCGGCAGGCGCGTGCGCGTGACGGAGATCTGCCCGGGCCGTGTCGCGACTGACATATTCGGTCATGTGCATGGCGATATCGAAGAGGCGCGCAAGAAATTTATCGACGGCTTCGAATTGCCGCTGCCTTCCGATATCGCCGATGCCATTGCCTTCGCGATCGCCGCGCCGCTGGCGGTCAATATCAGCAACATGGAAATCCTGCCCACGCTGCAGGTGCCGGGCGGGCTGACGACGATCAAACGCGAACCGGCCGGCCACGACGAGTAAGTGCAAGCATGCGTTCGAATCTTGCCGAGTTGGCGGACCGGCTGCTTGCGCTGGTAGCCAGTACCCGCGCCCGCACGAGCGGCGACCCGTTGAGCAATCCGGTTCTCACGATTGCGTTCGACATCACGCGGCAGATCGAGAGCGGCGAACTCGACCATGACGCGATCGTGGCGCTGATTCGTCATCTGCGCGACCAGGCGTTTTCGGATCGTGCAGTACGTCTCGCGCGTTATGTGGGTGGCGTCGATTCTCAGGCGAATGAACGCGCGCTGGCCGAGGTTGCGCGCAACGTGCTGCGACCCGCCGATGCGCACAGCCGGCCCGACTGGGAACAGTTTCGTACGCAGGTGGAACGCACGCGTTACGCCGCGGTGTTCACCGGCCATCGGACTTTTGCATTGCCGCCGGAGATCGGGCGCCATCTCGCGGAACACGCTTGCGGCGCCGCGCGTGAGTCGTTCGAATCGCATCGGCCCGCCACGGTCACGCTGGTCGATGAATTCGAACAGGCCGCGGTTGCGATCACGCATGGTCGTGACGCGTTGGACCGCTTCAACGCGGCGCTATTGGCGGCGGCACGCGATGCATGGCCCGACCGCTGGGCCGCACTCATTCCCCGGCCGATGGTGCTGTCGACCTGGGTCGGCTACGACACGGATGGCCGCGCCGACATTGGCTGGTGGGACACGCTGCGCCTGCGCTTGCGGATCAAGCGCTTACAACTGGCACGGCTGCGCATGCAGGTCGCGGAGATTGCAAGCGCACGCCAGTTATCGCACAGGCTCGACATCGCGTTAGCGGCGCTCGATCGGCAGATCGCGGCATGCCCGTCGAGTCAGGATCCGCATCACGTGTCGCGTTTTGCGCATGTTCTCATCGGGAGTCGCGATGAGGCATGCGTTTGCACGGCACCGTTGCTCTCGCTATTCGAAGACGCCATCGCTCACTCGGCCGACAGCGACCGGCTCGCACTGTGCGTCGCGCGTGCGGGTCTCGCCGCGCACGGACTGGCGCTCGCGCATACACACGTGCGTTTGAATGCAAGCCAGTTGCACAATGCGGCGCGTCATCGGCTGAACATCGTCGATCCCGTGGATGCACCCTCGCGCCGCCGCGCCATGCTTGCCGCGATCAATGTGGCGCTCGACAAGGTCGAAGCCGTTCCGGTCGACTTCGGCGCGTTGCTGGTCGAACAGGCGACAGCGGTGCGGATGATGATGACCGTCGCGCAACTGGTGAAGCATATCGACGGGTCGACGCCCGTGCGCTTTCTGATCGCCGAGACGGAGAGCGGCTACACGCTGCTGACCGCCTTGTGGCTGGCGAAGCTGTTCGGCATCGAGCGGCACATTGAAATCAGTCCGCTGTTCGAAACGGCGGAAGCGCTCGAACACGGCGCACACGTGCTCGACGAAGCGCTCAACAGTACGCACTACCGCGCTTATGTTCAGCAACAGGGGCGCATTGCGCTGCAGTTCGGTTACTCGGACTCGGGACGCTACGTCGGTCAACTCGCCGCCAGCTTTCTGATCGAACGCCTGCGGCTGAAGATTGCGCAGACGTTGGCTCGGCACGGCATGCAGGGTGTCGAAGTGGTGCTTTTCGATACGCACGGCGAGAGCATCGGGCGAGGCGCGCATCCGGGATCGCTCGCTGACCGCCTCAAATACCTGTCTCCAACGGCGTCGCGCCATGCGCTCAACGATGCGGGGCATCCGGTGCGCGAGGAAAGTGCGTTTCAGGGCGGCGACGGCTATCTGCTGTTCGGCACCCGGGAGCTGGCCCTCGCGACTGTCGCACGGTTGGCTGAGCATGCATTCCACCCGCCGGTCGGTCCGGTCGACGATCCGATCTATGCCGATCCGGATTTTGCCGCCGATTTCTTCGGCTCGATTCGCGCCACGATGACCGAGCTTGTCGACGACGCGGGTTATACGGCCATGCTCGGCGCGTTCGGCCCGGCGCTGCTCGACCGCACGGGTTCGCGACCCGCCGCGCGGCAGAGCGACGGCGCGGCGGCGCGCACACGTATCCAGCATCCGCGCGAGTTGCGGGCGATTCCGAACAACGCGATTTTGCAGCAGCTCGGCTGGTGCGCGAACACCTTGCATGGATTGGGCGTCGCCGCAGCTCGCCAGCCCGAGGCATTTGCGCAGATGCTCGCGCGCAGCAGGCGCTTTCGCCGGGCGCTCGACTTCGCCCGTTGTGCGCTCGCGCATTCGGACATTGAAGTGCTTCGCGCGATCGTTTCAACGCTGGACCCCGGCATGTGGCTCGATCGCGCGCTCCATGCGACCGACGGTGACCAGCGCAGCGCGCTGCTCGCCGTCGCCTCGACGCTCGATCGCCTCGGTGCATCCGCCGCGTTACGAGCAATGTTCCGCCGCGCGCTAGCCGACGATCTCGCGCTGCGCGCCGCCTGGCCGGATCGAGCCGGCATGAGCGATCGCGAGACTCTGCTGCATGCTTTACGCCTTGCACTGATTCATCGCGTCTGGCTGCACGCCACCCATATCCCCGAATTCGCGCCGCGCCCGAGTGTGACGGCGCACGGGCTGCACAGCGCGATCATCGGCCTCGACTTGCCGGCCGTCCTGCCGTTGCTGGCGGAGATTTTCCCCGAGCAGGCCGACCAGTCGGTCGCGATCGACTTCGCCGAGCCGGCCGGCCCGCGCGCGACGGGACCCTACGTGCGCGAACACGCCGAGATCTTTACGCCCATGTCGCGGCTATTCCATTGCATTCGCGAGATATCGACCGCGGTGACCCATGAGGTCGGCGCGTTCGGCTAACCCATTCCGACGCTTGCGCGACTAAAGCGCGAGAGACATCAGCAGAATCCAACAAGGAGGTTTTCCATGCGTGCATCGGTACTGGTTACCCGTGCTTCATTTCCGGACATTGTCGATCGGCTGCGCGCGAATTTCGATGTGACCGACAATCCGGACGATACGATCTGGACGCAGCAGGAACTGATCGCCCGGCTGCAAGGGAAGGTGGGCGCGATGACGGCCGGCAGCGACCGGATCGACGCGACCTTGCTCGACGCCTGCCCGCAACTCAAGGCGGTGTGCAATATCGGCGTCGGCTACAACAACGTCGACGTGGAGGCGTGCACCGCGCGCGGCGTGCTGGTCACGAATACACCGGACGTGCTGACCGATACCACCGCCGACTTCGGCTTCGCGCTGATGATGGCCACGGCGCGGCGCATTACCGAGTCCGAACGCTTTCTGCGCGCGGGCGAATGGACCAAGACCGGGCGCTTCGACATGTTCGTCGGCGGCGACGTGCATGGGGCGACGCTCGGCATTCTCGGCATGGGCCGCATCGGTCAGGCGATCGCGCGGCGCGGCGCGTTCGGCTTCGACATGCAGGTGATCTATCACAACCGTTCGCAACTGGCGCCGGAGGTCGAGGCGAGTTGCCGGGCCCGTTACGTCGACAAGGAGACGCTGCTGCGCGAGTCCGATCATCTGATCGTCGTGGTGCCGTATTCACCCAGCTCGCACCATGCGATCGGCGCGGCGGAACTCAAGCAGATGAAGTCGTCGGCCACGCTGACCAATATCGCCCGCGGCGGCGTGGTGGACGATGCCGCCTTGGCAGTGGCGCTCAACGAAGGTAGCATCGCGGCGGCCGGTCTGGACGTGTTCGAAGGCGAGCCGGTGGTGACTCCGGCGCTGCTCGCGCAAAAGAACGTGGTCCTGACGCCGCATATCGGCAGTGCGTCCGTCAGCACGCGGCGCGCGATGGCCTCGCTTTGCGCAGACAATTTGCTCGCCGCGCTGGGTTTCGGCGCGTCGGCCGGCCAGCCCCCGACGCCCGTCAATCCGCAGGTGCTCGCGCGCCTGAGCGCAACGGTTTAAACAAAGGCCGGCGCGGCAGGCCGCGCCGGCCTTTGTTTCACAAGCAATCGTGCGCGCCCAAAGAGGCGCGCATCCACCGACGAGGCGTCCCAAGAGGCGTCGCGAACAGGAGACAAACACCATGCTGAACCACGTCTGTCCGGCAACCGTCGGCCCTCTCGATTCATCATTCCCGAAACTTATTGCGCCAGAAGAAAGGCCTCTGCAACGGCCTTTTTTTGCGAGCTAGTATCAATTCAACACGGGAGTCGACCACGACCTCCGCAGGGATATCGATGGCGCGCCAGGTCGAGTCAGACGGCGTTCATCGCTTCGATCCGAATCATTGGGATGCGCAATATGAAACTTCATTTTGATCTGGCGACAGTGCTGCAGGGCGACTATGGGGCGCTGTTCCTGCACGGCATCGAGCTGACACTCGCGATGGCGGCACTGGCGTGGGCTCTCTCGCTGGTGGTGGGCATTCTTCTCACGCTGATTCGCCTCACCAACAATCGTCTCGCGACCGCCTTTGTCGCGACGTTCGTTGCATACCATCGCAATGTGCCGATGCTGGTCCAGATCCTGTTCTGGTACTTCGGCATCTCGAACATCTTGCCAGAGTCGCTGCAGGCGCTGCTGAACCACTACAACGGGCAGTTCATTTTCGCGGTGATCGCGATCGGACTGTGCAGCGCGGCTTATCTCTCCGAGGACATCCGCAGCGGACTGCGTGCGATTCCCTACGGTCAGTATGAAGCCTCGCGTGCGTTGGGTCTGAACTTCCTCAACGGCATGCGTTTCGTCGTGTTGCCGCAAGCGCTGCGCAATGCGATTCCGCCGATGGTCAATCACGCGGTATTGCTGTTCAAGAACACGAGTCTCGCTATGGCGATCGGCGCGGCCGAACTGACGTATGTGACCCGGCAAATCGAAAACGAAACCTTCCTGTCTTTCGAATCGTATTTCGTCGCCACGGTGATGTATCTCGGCTTGTCCCTCGTCATCATGCTGGGCGGTGCGAGGATCGCGATGCACTACCGCATTCCGGGAGTGAAGTGACATGTTCGACATCCTGCGCGACAACTGGACGCTGCTGCTGATCGGGCAGTATCCGCACGGGCCGCTAGGCGGCATCGTGCTGACGATACTGCTGTCGCTGTGCGCACTGGTCATTGCCTTCCCGTTGGGGATTCTGGTCGCTCTCGCGCGGATCAGCCCGTACCGTTTCTTGCGGGCGCCGGCCACCGGGCTCGTCTACATGGTGCGCGGCATTCCGCTGCTGATGGTGATCTTCTGGGTGTATTTTCTCGTGCCGGTGCTGACCGGATATCCGGTCACCGGCTTCGTCACGATGCTGTGCGCGCTGGTGATCTACGACTCCGCGTATCTCGGCGAGATCATCCGTGCCGGCATCGAGGGGTTGCCGAAAGGGCAGGCGGAAGCGTCGCGCGCGCTCGGCATGAGTTACATGAAGACCATGCGCGCGGTCATCCTGCCGCAGGCGCTCTACAACGTGGTGCCGAGCATGGTCACGCAGTTCGTCTCGACCATCAAGGAAACGTCGCTCGGCTACATCATCAACGTGCAGGAAATCTCCTTCGCCGCGGATCAGATCAACAACCGGTTGCTGACCAAGCCGTTTCCGGTCTATCTGATTCTCGCCTTGAGCTACTTCGCCCTCTGTTATGCGCTCACGCAGCTTGCGCAGTATCTGGAGCGGCGCGTGACCCGCAAGCGCGCCGGTGTCGCGGCGAAGACCCGGAAAGCCGACACGGTCGCGCTCGCCGATCCGCTGCCCACCGAGAACTAGGCGTTCAATCACTTCGAGGTAATTCGCATGATCAAGTTTTCCAGCGTCAACAAATGGTACGGCGAATATCACGCTCTCGTGGACGTGGACGCCGAAGTTCGCAAAGGTGAAGTCGTGGTGGTGTGCGGCCCGTCCGGATCGGGTAAGTCGACGTTGATTCGCACCGTCAACCGGCTCGAGGAAATCAATCGCGGCCAGATCTTTTTCGACGGTCAGGATATCCACGACAAGAAGCTCGGATTGAACGCTTACCGCAGCCGTGTCGGTTTCGTGTTTCAGCAGTTCAACCTGTTTCCGCATCTCTCCGTGCTGGACAACATCACGCTCTCGCCAATGCGTGTGAACGGCCTCAAGCGTGCCGAGGCGGAACGCAAGGCCGCGGATTTGCTCTCGCGTGTCGGTCTGTCGAACAAGGCCAAGGCATTTCCGCCGCAATTGTCCGGTGGCCAGCAGCAACGTGTCGCGATTGCGCGGGCACTGGCGATGGATCCGCCGGCCATGCTGTTCGACGAACCGACCAGCGCGCTCGACCCCGAGATGGTCGGCGAAGTATTGAACGTGATGAAGAGCCTCGCGCAGGAAGGCATGACCATGATGTGCGTCACGCATGAGATGGGCTTTGCACGCGAAGTCGCCGATCGTGTGTGGTTCATGGACGCCGGGAAGATTCTCGAAACAGCGGAGCCGGAAGAGTTCTTCCTGCGTCCGAAACACGCACGCGCGCAGCGGTTCCTGTCCGACCTTCGCACGCATTGAGGCAAGCGGTTTGCCACCGCGGTCCGTATTGCGTTCCTTTGATCAGCAATGAGTTGCTTTATACATACACTTCAGGAGCATCACGATGCAGGTAAAGAAAATTTTCGCGGGGATGGCGGTGGTAGGCGGTGCGGTCGCATCGGTTGCCCCGGCTCATGCTGATCAACTGGCCGACATCAAGAGTCGCGGCGAATTGAGTTGTGGCGTGTATTCGAATGTCGAGCCGTTCTCGTATCCGAATATGCAGACGCGTCAGCTCGAAGGCATGGACGTAGACCTGTGCAATGCCGTGGCGAAACAACTGGGCGTGAAGGCGAAGCTGGAGCCGCTCGCGGTGGAAGCGCGTATTCCGCAACTGAAGCTCGGGCGCGTCGACATCGTGGTGGCGAACCTGGCCTATACCAAGACCCGCGCGACGCAAATCGCCTTCAGCGACTCGTACTACTCCGCCAAGGAAGTCCTGGTCGTGAAGAAGGCCGACGCCAGCAAGAAGCTGGCCGATTTCACGGGGCAGAAGATCAGTGCCGCCGACGGCTCGACATCCGCGCAGTCGATTCCGATTTCGATCAAGGACGGCCAGGCGGTGACGTTTCACGACACCAGTTCGGCATTTCTGGCACTCGAGCAAAACAAGGTCAAGGGCTTCGTGACCAATCAGATGACCGCCATGAAGATCGCGAAGCAGGTGGACGGCACGGACGGCGCGGTGTCGATCGCGGCGGAGCCGATGCTGATCGAGCCGATCGCGGTAGGCTTGCGGCAGAACGAGCCGGCCATGCTGGGCGCGGTCAACAAGGCGCTGGCGTCGATGGAACAGAGCGGCGAGATGAGCGCGATTTTCAACAAGTGGCTCGGGCCGAAGACGCCCTACGGCCTGACCCGCACTGACAAGGTCACGCCGATCGACCAGCTCAAGTTCACCCCGGTGTCCTGACACTGAAAGGCGTGCGAGGCAGCGGTGCGCTTTCATCGGCGCACCGTTGCCTGTTGAATGACTGGCGCGATCCGATCGATCGTCTGCCGTGAGAACGTAGCTGGATTGTGCAACGTGACAGATAAGATAGTGGTGATGGGCGTGTCGGGCTCAGGCAAGTCGACGCTCGCGCGCAAGCTGGCCGTCGCGCTGGAGGGCGTCTTCATCGAGGGAGACGAGCATCATTCGGCGGAAAGCCGCGACAAGATGTGCCGCGGTGTCGCCTTGTGCGACAGCGACCGCGAGCCGTGGCTTGATCGCCTTGCTGCTCGACTGGATGAGATTCAAGGTGCGGCGGTGCTGTCCTGTTCCGCGTTGAAGCGCCGTTACCGCGAGCATCTGCGCGCGCGTGTCGCCGGACTGCGATTCGTGTTTCTCGACATTTCCCTGGCCGAGGCGATTGCGCGCGTGGCGGAGCGGTCCGATCATGAATTTCCCGCGACATTGGTCGCGGATCAGTTCGAGAACCTCGAGTCACCGGAGGGTGAAACCGGCGTGCTGCATCTCTGTGCTTTGCATGACAGCGCGAGGAGCATGGAGGCGGTGATGCAATGGCTGAACGCACCCGCTAATGTACGATGGGAATCGGACGAATTAGAGTCGAGGAGAAGTTGAGTTGAATAGCAATCTGAACATGTTTGATCTGACGGGGCGGCGTGCTCTGGTCACCGGGTCGAGTACCGGCATCGGCTACGCGCTCGCAAAAGGGTTGGCCGGCGCGGGCGCTGAACTCATTCTGAACGGCCGTAACGCGGCGAGGCTCGCGGAGGCGGTAAGCCGTTTGCGCGATGAGGGCGCCACGGTCCATGCCGCCAGTTTCGATGTGACATCGGCTGACGATGTGGAAAAGGCGATCGGCGATATCGAACGCGAGATCGGCGCAATCGACATTCTCGTCAACAACGCCGGCATGCAGCGCCGCGCGCCGCTCGAACAGTTTTCCCACGAGCAGTGGCAGGAGCTGATGAAGACCAACGTCGATAGTGTGTTCCTGGTCGGCCAGGCGGTGGCGCGGCATATGATCGAGCGCAAACGCGGCAAGATCATCAATATCTGTTCGGTGCAAAGCGAGCTGGGCCGTCCCAACATTGCCGCCTACACCGCGAGCAAGGGCGCCGTGAAGATGCTGACCAAGGGCATGGCGATCGACTGGGGGCAGCACGGCATTCAGGTGAACGGTCTCGGGCCCGGTTACTTCAAGACCGAATTGACCGAAGCGCTGGTCAACGACGAGACCTTCAGCAAATGGCTGACTGGACGCACGCCGTCGCGCCGTTGGGGCGATGTGGAAGATCTCGTCGGTGCAGCAGTCTTTCTCGCGAGCGGCGCGTCGAACTTCGTGAACGGACACATCCTCTACGTGGACGGCGGGGTGACCGCCACGCTGTAGCCGGCGGAATGGCCGCTTCAGCGCTCTGCCGCGGCGGCCTCACTCCGGCAGCGACACACCATGAATATGCCGATCGATCCGCTGCGCCTGCTCGTAGACCGCGTGCATCAACAGTGCGGTGTTGCGCGATGGGGGAGAGAACTTCGAATAGACAAACGTCGAGACGAGTTCGAGTTCCTCGACCAGCGGGCGGATGATCAAACCCTGTGCCTCCGCGGCGAACTCGTCGACAATGGCGAGCCCCAGACCGCCCTTGACGAGCGCCAGCGCCTGATCGGCACGCGTGACGTCCACCACGGATTCCAGTTCCACATTGGCTTGCTGGCACGCGCGCGCGATCATCGTGCCGAACGGAATGTCGCGCCGAAACAGAACCATCGGCTCGCCGATCAACTCGCTGAGTGCAATGGGTTCGGCTGCGGCGAGGCGGTGACCGGGCGGCACCACGCAGACCATCCTGCCACGCATGAACGGCACCACGTCGAGATGTTCATGTTCGATCGGCATTGACGTTATAGCTACGTCGACGGCCTTGCTCAGGACTTCGAGCGGCATGTCGGCCATCAGCGTGGTGTGCCAGTCCACGCTCAGCGCCGGCAACTGCCGCTTCAACTCGACGATCGCGGGCGCGACGATCGAGGTCGCCAACGACGGACTGCACGACACCCGCAACAGGCTCGCCGGCCCGAGCGCCAACGCCCGCGCGAATTCATCGACGCTCAGCGCCGCCTGATAGACCTGTTCCACTTCCCTGAAGAGCGCCTGCGCTTCCGCCGTCGGGATGAGCCGCCCCTTGGTGCGTTCGAAGAGGCGCAGTCCCAGCGTGGTTTCCGTGTGGGAAACCAGTTTGCTGATCGCGGGCTGGGACACGTAGAGCATCTTCGCCGCCGCGTTGATCGACCCGGTCAGCATGACCGCGCGAAACACTTCCATTTGCCTCAGCTTGAACCGCATGGATCCTCCAGAACACGTATCCGGAGATCTTAACCAAAAGTTATAGGGTAGCTGAAACTCGGCATACGACAAGCGCGCGTCACCTATCTAGTATCTGCTCATCGGGAGCCCGACTTCCGCATCGCGTAACGCGCACCGGTTGCACCGGCAACGCGCGCCGCGCCAGAAAGCAGACAGGATGGAGACACCATGAACCACGCAACTCAGTCAGGCGCCGCGACAATCGACGTCGCCACGACCGCGCGGCGAACCCGCGCCCGCTTCGGCATCCTCGCGCTGCTGGCGGTCGGCACGATGATCAACTATCTGGATCGCAGCGTCGCCGGCATTGCCGCGCCGAGCATGAGTCACGAACTCGGCCTCAATCCGGCCTTGATGGGCGTGATCTTTTCAGCGTTTTCGTGGACCTATACCGCGTCGCAGATCCCCGGCGGCGTGATGCTGGACCGCGTCGGCACCCGCTGGACCTATTTCTTCGCGCTCACGCTCTGGTCGCTGTTCACGGGTTTGCAGGGCCTGGCGACCGGCTTCGTGTCGCTGTTGATTATGCGTCTTCTGATCGGCATTGCCGAAGCGCCGTGTTTTCCGACCAATAGCCGCGTCGTGGCGATCTGGTTTCCGCAGAGCGAGCGCGCTAGAGCGACCGGTATCTATACGTTCGCGGAATACGTGGGGCTGGCGTTCCTGAGTCCGTTGTTGTTCTGGCTGGAACAACGCTATGGATGGCGCGCGCTGTTCGGTATCGTCGGCACGGTCGGGGTGCTATTCGGCGGCATCTGGTTGATGCGCTTTCATGAGCCGCATCAGTCGAAGAACGCGAATCGGGCCGAGCTCGACTACATCGCCCAAGGCGGCGGCGTGGTCGACGGCAGCCAGAAGGCCACGAACTTCCGCTGGTCCGATATCGGCGCGCTGCTCAGGCGGCGCAGCATGTTTGGCATCTGCATCGGCCAGTTCGCCTGCAACTCGACCAACGTGTTCTTTCTGACGTGGTTCCCGACTTACCTCGTGACCGAGCGTCATATGCCGTGGCTCAAGGTCGGGCTGATCGCGGTGCTGCCTTTCATCGCCGCATCGGTGGGAACGCTTGCGGGCGGCTGGATTTCCGACGCCATGCTGCGCCGTGGCATCTCGTTGAACTGGTCGCGCAAGCTGCCGGTGATCGCCGGCCTGCTGGCGGCGTCGAGCATTGTCCTCGCCAACTATGTCGAGTCGACCGCGATGGTCATCGCGATTCTGTGTGTCGCCTACTTCGCTCAAGGCATGTCGGCGCTCGCCTGGATGATCGTCTCGGACATCGCGCCAAAAGGATTGCTGGGCCTGAGCGGCGGCATCTTCAATCTGTTCGCCAACGCGGCGGGCATCGTCACGCCGCTCGTGATCGGCCTGATCGTCAACGCGACGGGGTCGTTCGTCTACGCGCTCGCCTTCATTTCGACCGTCACGCTGGTTGGCGCGCTGTCGTACATCTTCGTGGTCGGCGATATCAAGCGCATCGAATTCAAGAACATCATCTCTTAACGAAAGGAAGTAACCGGATATGACGCGCTCTCTCGACGGAAAAGTGGCCATCGTCACAGGCGCCGCGCGTGGCATTGGCCTCGGTATCGCGCAAAAGCTGAAAGCGGATGGCGCGCGCGTGGCGCTATGGGACCTCGATGTGAGCGACTGCAGCGCGCAACGGCTCGGCTTTACGCCCGACCATGTGCAGCAGGTGGATGTCGCTTCGATCGGCTCGGTCGAGCAGGCATTCGCGGCCACGCTCGACGCTTTGAGACAGGTCGATATTCTCGTGAATAACGCGGGAATCAACGGGCCGGTCGCGCCGTGCTGGGAATATCCCGTGGACGCGTGGGAACGTGTGATCGCCGTGGATCTGAACAGCGTGTTTTACTGTTGCCGTGCCGCCATTCCGCATATGCGCGCACGCGGCGGCGGCCGCATTGTCAACGTGGCGTCGATCGCGGGTAAGGAGGGGGTACAGTTCATCTCCGGGTACTCGGCGGCGAAAGCGGGTGTCATCGCGTTCACCAAAGCCGCGGCGAAGGAACTGGCGAAGGACAACGTGCTGATCAACTGCGTCGCGCCGGCAATGGTCGAAACCGAGCTGTTCAAAGAGATGTCCGACGCACATATCGAGGCAAGCAAAGCCAAGATTCCGATGGGCCGCTTCCTGCAGATCGAAGAGGTCGGCGCGATGGTCAGCTGGATCGCCAGTCCCGAATGCAGCTTCACGAGCGGCTTTACTTTCGATCTGACTGGCGGGAGGGCGACATATTGAACGCTTCCACATTAGCGCCAAAGCTTGCGGTGGCGCATCTCACGGCGCTGGAGCTGGCTCCGCTGGAGTGGGTCGTGCAAGCGCGGCGCGCTGGCTTCGACGCGGTGGGGCTCAGGTCCAACCCCACGTCGCCAGGTGCGATCGCCTATCCGTCCGTGGTGGGTAGCGAAGCGCATCGCGCACTCAAACGCGTTCTCGCCGACGAAGGCATGAGAGTGCAGGACGTGGAGTTCATTCCGGTGTTGCCCGAGATCGACGTGGCGTCCTATGCGCCCATGTTCGATGCAGCCGCCGATCTGGGCGCGGCCTGCGTGACGATTTCCGGCGACGACCCCGACGCAGCGCGGCTGGCCGCCAACGTTGCGGCCTTGTGCGAACTTGCCGTGCGATATGGTTTGCGCGTCGATCTTGAGTTCATGCGCTGGCGCCACGTCGGCACGCTGGGTGAGGCACGCTCGATTGTCGAGCGCGCGGGCAGTGCAAATCTCGCGATTCTCGTCGATGCGTTGCATCTCGCGCGCTCGGGCGGCAGTGCGGCGGACATCCGGGCACTGCCGCCGGGAATGCTGCAAGCGGTACAGCTTTGCGACGCGTCGCACGACGATCCCGTCGGCGACGAAGCGACGATTCTCGAGGCGCGCACCGGCCGCTTGCCGCCCGGTCAGGGGGCCTTGCCGCTTGGCGATCTGCTGGACGCGCTGCCTGCCGGCACGGCCATGAGCGTGGAAATGCCGTTGCCGTTGCTGCCTGCGAACGAACGGCTCGAACTCGCGTATAAAAGCACGCAAGGTATGTTCGAAGCGGTACGCCGCGACCGCGCAATTTTCAGAGAGTCCCGCCAATGACAATCTTCGACGAAGAGAAGATCGACTGTCACAACCATGTCTTCGAACCCGCACGCTTTCCTTATCGCGCCGACACCGCATACCGGCCGTCGATGCAGGAGATCGGCACCGCCGCGCAGTTTGCCCGCGTGATGGATGCGTGCGGCGTGCAGCATGCGTTGCTAGTCGGGCCGACGAGCGGCTACCGCACGGACAATCGCTGCATGCTCGACGCCATTGCGCAGCATGGAGATCGCTTCAAAGGCATTGCCGTGGTGGACCACGATGTGAGCCGGCAAGCGCTGCAGGAAATGAAGGCTGCGGGCGTGGTCGGCGTCGCCTTCAATCCGGCAATGGAAGGCGTCGAAGCGATGAACCATGCCGAGCCGCTTTTCGGCATGCTGGCCGACCTCGATATGTTCGCGCAGATTCAGGTGACGGGTGATCAACTGGTCGCACTCGAGCCGCTGATCGCGCGAACCGCGACGCGCTTGCTCATCGACCATTGCGGTCGACCCGAGCCGGCGGCCGGTATCAACCAGCCAGGTTTTCAGTCGCTGCTGCGTCTTGCCGATACCGATCGCACCGTCGTCAAGATTTCCGGTCTGCAGAAGTTTTCGCAGCTGGACTATCCGTACGAAGATGCGCAGTTTTTCGCGCGGCAACTTCTTCACACCTTCGGACCGGATCGTTGCGTCTGGGGTTCGGACTGGCCGTTCCTGCGCTCGCCGGTGCGGATGGATTATGCCCCGCTGCTGACGCTGCTTCAGCGCCTGATTCCCGATGCCGACGCGCGCCGCCGCGTCTTGTGGACGACGCCTCGCAGCCTGTTCGGCTTTTAGCCAGACCTGTGAAATGCGCTGAATGGCTCGCGACGCAAAAAAGCCGGCGTGACACCACGCCGGCTTTTGACATTGCAAGAACAGGCGCGTGACCTGCTAGCGGTTCTGCGCCACACCGATTGCCGATTGTGCGCCGAGACTGCTGCGGGCTTTCTTGACGTCGTCGGCGGAGACCGGCGCCGACGCGTTGCCCCAGCTATTGCGCACATACGTCGAGATGGCCGCGATATCGCCGTCCGTCAGCTTCCAGCTGAAGTTCGGCATGGCCGCGCCGGTCGGGTTGCTTTGCGTCACAGCGCCGCGGCTGCCGATCAGGATCGTGCGCAGCATATTGGTCGGATCGGGTGCCTGTACACCCGCGCTATCCGCGAGCGACGACACCATGCCCGTCACGCCTTGCCCTGACGAACGGTGGCACGCGGCGCAGTTCGCCATGAACAGCGAGTGGCCAAGCGTCATGGTGGAGTCGTTTGCCGCAAGCGCTGCCGCTGGCTTGCGATCGGATCCCGGCAAGCTCTTCAGGTACACGCCCATTGCATGGAGGTCTGAAGTGCTCAGGTGTTGCAGCGAATTCGTCACCGCTTCGGCCATCGGGCCCGACGCGACACTGCGATTGTTGCCACCTGTATGCAGGTATTCGACGATGTCATCCGTCGACCACTTGCCGAGCCCCGTGTACGCATTGCCCGTAATTTCAGGCGCGTGCCAGCCCTGCAGCGAGCCGCCTTGCAACGCGGCCTCGTCGCCGCCGAGGAAGTTCTTCGCGGTGTGACAGGACGCGCAATGACCGAGCCCTTCGACCAGATAGGCGCCACGATTCCATTCCACCGACTGCCTGTCGTCATTCCTGAACGGCGTCTTGTCGAAGAACAGCAGATTCCAGCCGAACATCAGCATGCGGATGTTGAACGGGAAGGGCAATTGATTCGCGTCGACCCTGTTGTTCACAGGCGGGACGGTATCCAGATACGCCTTGATATCGCGCAGATCCTGATCGCTGACCTTCGCATAGGCCGTATAAGGCATCGCCGGGTACAGGAATTCGCCGTGCTTGCCGCGTCCTTCCTTGACGGCGCGAATGAACTCCGCGTCGCTCCAGGTGCCGATGCCGGTGTCCTTGTCGGGCGTGATATTGCTCGCGACGATCTTGCCGAACGGCGTTTCCAGCGGTAGGCCGCCTGCGAAGGGCTTGCCGCCCTCGGCCGTGTGGCAGGCGATACAGTCGCCGGCGCGCGCCAGGTACAGGCCGCGCTTGACGGCGTCCGAATCGGCGGAAGAAAGCGGCGCGGCCTTCGGCGAAGGCGCGTTCAACGCGCTTTGGCTGCCGGCGTTGCTCTGCGCGTTGGCGTTGCTCTGCGCGTGCGCATCGCCCGCATGATCCCACGCGACGAAAGCCGCGGCGGCGAGCACCACCGCGCTGAATGAACCGATGAATGTCTTGGCGCGCACGTTCAGATCCTCACCAGCGGGCCGGGCGACTTCAGATACTGCGACTTGATCGCTTCCGCGGCCCACAGCGTGGTGGCGCCGACGGTGCCGGTCGGATTGTAGCCGCCGTTGTTGGCAAACGCGGACGCGCCCACCACGAAGGTGTTATGCACGTCCCAGCTTTGCAGGTAGCGATTGAGTGCGCTGGTCTTCGGATCGTCGCCGATGATCGCGCCGCCGGTCGTATGCGAGGACAGATTGTCCATCGGCGAGAACGGCCTGGTGGTCGGCTCGCTGCGCACAACGGTTTTCGCGCCCATTGCATGACCGAGTTCCTCGGACTTGTCGGCCATGAATTTCGCCGAGCGCTTGTCGTTTTCGATCCAGTCGAACGTCACGCGCAATAGCGGTCTGCCGAAACGGTCCTTGTACTCCGGGTCGAGATCGAGATACACGTCGCGATGCGGATAGCTGTTGCCCATTACGTAAATCGAGTTGTAGTTCTGATAAGCGTGCTGATATGCCTTCTTCCACTCGCTGCCCCAACGCGGCGTGCCGGGCGGCACACCGTTGCTCAAACCGATCGGCCGGCCATTGGTCGAGTGCACGAGCGCCACGCCACCACCGATGAAATCGTGGTTGCTGTGGTCGAAGTTGTCGCTGTTGAAGTCGTCGATCGCCTGCGCGAGTGCGCCCGCGCCGATGAACGGATTGAGCCGCTCGTTTTCGAAGAAAATCGACGCGCCCGAGATGGTCTGGTACGCGTAGTTGCGTCCGACCACGCCTTCGCCGGTTTCGCGGTTATATGGCTTGCCGATGCCCGACAGGAGCATCAGGCGCACGTTGTCCATCTGGTAGGCCGAGATCACGACGATGTCGGCGGGCTGCTCCCACTCGTTGTTGTCGTGGTCCACGAAGGTGACACCGGTCGCCGTTTTCCTGTCTTCGGCGAGGTTCACGCGCAGCACTTCGGATTCGGTGATCACGCTGAAATTCTTGCGCTGCATGAGCGCGGGCATGATGCACGCCTGCGGGCTGCTCTTGGACCAGTTGCCGCAACCGAAGAACTCGCAGTAGCCGCAATACGTGCAGGGCGCCATATGGACGCCCAGCGGATTCACATACGCGCCTGAGGTATTGCCGGCAGGAACCGGAAACGGGTGATAGCCGAGCTCGCGCGCAGCTTTATCGAAGATCGTTGCGACCCGCGTGCGTTCGAGCGGCGGCAACGGATAGTCGCGATTGCGCGGACCTTCGAACGGGTTGCCACCTTCCTGGAGCTTGCCCTGAATGTTGCCCGCACGGCCCGAGGTGCCGGCGAGGCGCTCGAACTTGTCGTAGAACGGTTCGAGGTCGGCGTACGTTACGCCCCAATCCTGCACCTGCATGCCTTCGAGGAATTTGCTCTTGCCGTAACGCTCGACCGTGTTCGTATAGGTCTGGAAGTCGTTCGGCAGGAAGCGCCACGTCATGCCATTCCAGTGCGTACCGGCACCGCCCACGCCGATACCGAACTGGTAGGTGTTCCAGTCGCGCAGCGGCAGCGCGGTCTGATCCGACGTGTTGCGGAACGTCAGCGTTTCGACAGCGGGCGGCTGCATGAGCGCGCGGCGCGTGGCGAAGCGCAGTTCGTCGGTGTCGACCGTGGTGGGGAAATCGCTGCTGGTATCGCGCCATGCGCCGCGTTCGATCGCGACCACGTTCAGACCTGCCTGGGTCAATTCGTTCGCCATGAGCGAACCGGCCCAGCCGAGACCGACGATTACGGCGTCGGCCTTAGCACGTTTGAGTGCCATGTAATTCTCCGCTTGTTGCAGTGGGGTGCAGTGATGCAGTGATGCAATTGGATCCGCGCGCGTCAGCTCTTGCGGCTGATGAGGCTGATCGGAATGATCTTCAGGTCTTCGCCCTGACGGCCGATCACGTCGCGGAAATCGTATTGCGCGCCGGGGAAGCCGAGCATCTTCCAGCCGGCCATGTCCTTGTTGCCGCCGTAGATCGGATCGGCGAAGAACCCTTCGCGCACGTTCTGCAGAACCAGATTGAAGAAGGCCTTTGAATCGACTCTGCCGAGCGCGAGCGCGCCGGCTTCGAGCTGTTTGAGAAGACCATCCTGCTGCTCGGGCGAAAGCGCATTGAAGGCCTTGCCGCTGAAATTCTGCTTGCAGTGGTCGTCGAGCGACTTCAGGCCCGCGCGATAGCGCTCGGCGGGCGTGTCCTTGATCTGCGGACCCTGGCTCGGCGTGCCCGGCTTGAATTCTCCCAGCCGGTATTGCGTGGCTGCACGGCCGTAGTCGCCGCTCAACTGGCGATCGATGAAGAGCGCGCAGCCCGCTTCCTTGCCGCCGATGCTCAATTCGTCCGACGGAATCAGCCGGTCGGCGATTGCTTCGACAGCGGCTACCTCTTGAGCTGTGAAGAACTTCCAGCCGTCCGCCACCACTGGCTCCGGCAGCACCACCGGATCCTTGAACCACGGCATGCCGCCGAAAATCACACGGGCCTTGGCGACTGCGATGCCCGCAGCCATCAGGACCATTGACGATAAAAACTTACGGCGTAACACGTCGTTTTCCCCAGAAAATCATCGCAAATGCGAACAAAAATAGAAGGCTCGTGACTCGTCCCGAATCTCCGATTCCAATATATTCTAACTGGTTAGTTAAAATTGAGTCAAAACGTGGTCAGGGCGGAACGCACCCCGAGGGTCATCCCTGGTTGCAATGGAACCGATGCACGCCTATCTTCTACATCATACGTATGACCTAGAGAGTGAATGGTGGCGACGCTACATAGGCAGGTCCTGAACCAGATGGGCGAACAGATCTGTTCAGGCAAGTTCATGCCCGGCGATATCCTTCCCGCCGAGCCGATTCTGGCCGAGCAGATGCAGGTGAGCCGCATCACCATCCGCGAGACGATGAAGTCGCTCTCGGCCAAGGGCATGCTGCAGGTGCGCCGCCGCTACGGCACGATCGTGCTGCCGCGCTCGCAGTGGCAACTGTTCGATCCCGACGTGATCACCTGGCGCGCGCGCGCCGGCACGGTCGAGCCGGGTCTGATCGAAGACCTGATGGAATTGCGCCTGATCATCGAACCGAACGCTGCCAAACTCGCCGCCAAACGCGCAACGCCGGAAGATCGCGTGGCGGTGCGCCGTGCCTTCAAGGCGATGGAGCGCGCGGTGGCTGGCCACGGCGAGTACGTTCCCGCCGACCTCGCGTTTCACGGCGCGATCCTGGCGGCCTGTCACAACCAGTTCGTCCAGCAGATGCAGAACGCGCTGTCGGCGATTCTCCGCACGAGCTTCGAGCTCAGCTCGGAAATCGCCGGTGGTCCGGCCCGTTCACTGCCCATGCACGAGGCGCTGTGCATCGCGATCGAGCAGGGCGATCCGGAGGCCGCTGAACAGGCCGTACTCACGCTCATCAAACGCGCCGAGCAGGATTTCGAAGACCGCGCGGCATTGAACGACACCGCCAACGATCAACCGGCCTGACGCAAGCCTCTCTCGCGGACGGCCACCCCATGAACTTGAAACGCGACGCGCAGCGCCGTCGCGATGGGCGTACTCGCGCCTTTTCTCCCGATTGCACAGAGGATCCAGCATGACCCAACTATTCGATCTCACCGGCCGCACGGCGCTCGTCACCGGTTCCGCGCGCGGCATTGGCTTTGCGCTGGCCGAGGGGCTGGCCGCGGCGGGCGCGCGCGTCGTGCTCAACGGCACGCGCGCGGATACGGTTGCCGAGTCGGTCGGCAAACTTTCCGGCAAGGGTTACCAGGCACTGGGTCGCGCATTCGACGTCACCGACGAGACCGCTGTCGCCGAGGCTTTCGCGCAGTGGGACAAAGACGGCGTGCAGATCGACATTGTCGTGAATAACGCGGGCATCCAGTTTCGCAAGCCGCTCGTCGATCTCGAACTGAGCGACTGGCAGCGCGTGATCGACACCAACCTGACGAGCGCATTCATCGTCGCGAAGCAGGCTGCGCGACGCATGATCGCGCGCGGCACGGGCGGCAAGATCATCAACATCGGTTCGCTCACGAGCGAAGCAGGCCGCGCGACAGTCGGCGCTTACACCGCGGCGAAGGGCGGCATCAAGATGCTGACCCGCGCGATGAGCGCCGAGTGGGCCGCCTCGGATATCCAGGCGAACGCGATCGGCCCTGGCTACATCCTCACCGACATGAACAAACCGCTGATCGAGAACGCCGCTTTCGACGCATGGGTGAAAAGCAGCAACCCCTCGAAACGCTGGGGCAAACCGGAAGAACTCGTCGGCACGGCGGTCTTTCTCGCGTCGCCTGCGTCGAGCTATGTGAACGGCCAGATCATTTACGTGGACGGCGGATGGCTGGCCGTACTCTGAAACTTTATTGAATGCAGGTCCGCGCGAGTACAGCAGAACAAACAAACGACTCGCGCGCAGTCAACCGTTGTATGCGCCGTACCGATCCGGAGACATCATGGAAAGCGTCAAGCCCGTAGCAACTCAAAGATGGTGGTATCTGATGCCCATCATCTTCATTACATACAGCCTCGCCTATCTCGATCGCGCCAATTACGGCTTTGCCGCCGCTGCCGGGATCGACAGGGATCTCGGGATCACGCACGGCACGTCCTCGCTGATCGGCTCGCTGTTCTTTCTCGGCTACTGCCTGTTCCAGGTGCCCGGCGCGATCTACGCGCAGCGCAACAGCGTGAAGAAGCTGATCTTCTTCAGCCTGATTCTGTGGGGACTGTGCGCGGCCGCAACCGGCATGGTCAGCAATATTCCGATGCTGATGGTGCTGCGCTTTACGCTCGGCGTGGTGGAAGCCGCCGTCATGCCGTCGATGCTGATGTACATCAGCCGCTGGTTCACCCGCACCGAGCGCTCGCGCGCCAATACCTTCCTGATTCTCGGCAATCCGGTGACGGTCTTGTGGATGTCGGTGGTATCGGGCTATCTGGTGCGCAGTTTCGGCTGGCGTGAAATGTTTGTTATTGAAGGTGCGCCGGCGCTCATCTGGGCGGTGGTGTGGTGGTTCACGGTCAAGGATCGTCCGGCCGACGCGCCGTGGATGAGCGAAGCCGAAAAGACCGAACTTACCGCGCGCCTCAAAGCCGAGCAGGCCGACATTGCGCCGGTGCGCGACTACAAGACGGCGTTGCGTTCGTCGATCGTGATGAAGTTCTGCGCGATCCACGCGCTCTGGAGCATCGGCGTGTACGGCTTCATCATGTGGTTGCCGTCGATCCTCAAGGCAGCGTCCACGATCGATATCGTTTCGGTCGGCTGGCTCGCCGCCGTGCCGTACCTCGCGGCGATCATCCTCATGCTGCTCGCCTCGTGGCTCTCGGACAAGACACGCAATCGCAAGCTGTTCGTATGGCCGTTGCTGCTGGTGGGCACGGTAGCGTTCGTCGCGTCGTATCTGATCGGCGGCTCGCATTTCTGGATCTCGTTCGCGCTGCTGGTCGTGGCGGGCGCAACGATGTACGCGCCGTACGGTCCGTTCTTCGCGCTGGTGCCCGAGTTGATTCCGAGCAACGTGCTCGGCGGCGCGATCGGTCTCATCAACGCATGCGGCGCGCTCGGTGCTTTCGCGGGCTCGTGGGTGGTGGGCTATCTGAACGGCGCGACCGGCAGCCCGGCGGCTTCGTACATTTTCATGGCGGGCGGCTTGCTGCTCTCCGTGATCCTGATGATGACCGTGCCCGCGCATTCCGATCAGCGTGCGAAGCGTGAAGCGCCGCTCTCGTTGAATCGCACGTAATCCGCTGACCGTGCCGACTGGTTCTCTCTGATTCGTTTCTGGCAGGCTGAAAAATGGCAACTTTGATTACCGATGTAAAGGTCATTCTGACCGCGCCGGAAGGCATCAACCTGATCGTCGTGAAGGTGGAGACCAACCAGCCGGGTCTGGTCGGATTCGGCTGCGCGACATTTGCTTACCGCCACGTAGCGGTCAAATGTCTGATCGAGGAATATTTGCGGCCGCTGCTGATTGGACGCGACGCCGAGGCGATCGAGGAAATCTGGCAATTGATGCATCAGAACGCTTACTGGCGCAATGGGCCGATCGAGAACAACGCGATCTCCGGCATCGATATGGCGTTGTGGGATATCAAGGGCAAGCAGGCCAATATGCCGTTGTATCAGTTGTTCGGCGGCAAGTGCCGTGAAGGCGTGCCGATTTACCGGCATGCCGACGGCCGCGACCTCAATGAACTTTGCGAGAACATCCAGAAGTATCGCGAGCAGGGCATCACGCATATTCGCTGCCAGAGCGGCGGCTATGGCGGGGGCGGCTATGGCAGGGCGCCGTCGAGTGCGCCTTCGGGGTCGGCGGACGGTGTGTATCTGGACAGCAGAAAGTACATGCGCGAAACCCTCAAGCTGTTCGACGGCATTCGCAGCAAGATCGGTTTCGACGTCGCGTTGTGCCACGACGTGCACGAACGTCTCAAACCGGTTGAAGCGATCCGCTTTGCGTGCGAACTGGAGCAATACGATCTGTTCTTTCTCGAAGATGCGATCGCGCTCGAAGAGGGCGAATGGATGCGGCAATTACGCGCGAAGACCACCACGCCGTTGGCTCAGGGTGAGCTATTCAACAATCCGTACGAATGGCGCTTTCTGATCACCGAACGTCTCGTCGACTATATTCGCGTGCATTTGAGCCAGATCGGGGGCATCACGGCCGGGCGCAAGCTGCAGATTTTCGCCGAGCAGTTTGGCGTAAGGACGGCGTGGCACGGACCGGGTGACATGTCGCCAATGGCGCATGCGGCGAATATCCATATCGATCTGGCCGCGCGCAATTTCGGCGTGCAGGAGTGGTCCGGCACCGAGCCGCCCAACTTCGTGATCCAGGACCTCAAAGGTCCGCGGGCTGCGTTGCTCGACGTTTTCCCAGGGCTTCCCGAGTTCAGGGATGGCTACGTCTATGCGAATGACAAACCCGGTCTCGGCGTGGATCTCGATGAAGCCGAGGCGGCGAAATATCCGTGCGAGAACAGCGTTACGACGTGGACTCAGACAAGGTTGAAAGACGGGACGTTGCAGACGCCGTGAAGGGCCGAAAACTTGAAGGGCAACTATTCGTAGCCGAGCCTGTGACTCAGAATGGGGGCGAAAAAGAGGGCAATCGCAGAGCCGGCTGCTTTACCCTCGAGTTCCGCGGCCGCAGTCGCGGCCTGCATTCCATACGAGTACACGAACAGATCGAATAGCTGGGGAAGGCAGTAAAGCGCTGCGATCGCAATGCAATAAGCTTGCACGACGGATATGCGCCATCCCTTCTCGAAGGCGACGGCAGCGCAGACAATGCGCATAATGGCGAACAGAACGAGCGCACCCACCGCCGCCTGTTCGCGGATCAGATACTCTGGAATGAACTCGCCCATACTCCTATGCACTCGCTACGTTGAACCGTCGGAATAAAAAGCCATTCATTCAAACTTTGGGATCGAATGGCCAGTTGGTTGGGGCGATCGTCCTTGCGCATTGAAGAACGAATCGACAGGTTTGAATGTTACTGAAGCTCTATTAGCGCAACGAAAGCTCGGCTGAATGAACCACAATCTTGGCCGATAGAGTCAAGGGTCGCCGTCCGTCAAGCGGTTGCCCGGACCCGTCTTCGCAAGACTCGCAGTCTGTTAGCCGGGTCTGCGACTCATACGCCAGCACCTGTTCGTGGGCGAGGAGCGATTGAATCGCATCCCGTTGACCCCGCACCTTCGTGGGGAGACTTTTACGGTGCCACCTGGTTGCGCATCCGGTAATCAGTCGGTGTTGTCGCCAGATATTTTCTGAACAGCTTCGACAACTGCCCGCCGCTGCCAATACCGCAACGGCGCGCGATCTTGTCGACCGGCAGACGCGATTCGACCAGCATCCGGCAACTCATATTCAAACGCGCGCGAAGCAGATAGTCGGAGGGTGTGATGCCGATCTCGCTCTTGAAGCGGCGTAGGAAGTTGCGCTCGCTCATCGCCGCGACCTGCGCCGCGTCGTCGATTGAGATGGGACGATCGACGTTCGCTTCCAGCCAACGCGCCGACGCCAGAATTTTTTCGCTGATCTGGGGCGTCGCGCCAAGTGTGAGCGACGCGTTGAAGGGCGCTTTCGGCTGAGGCGCGATCGACCCGGCGACCTGTTGTGCCAGATCGGCGCCGAGATCCTCTTCGACGATGCGCAGCGCCGTCATGACGGCACTCGGCGCTTCTGTCAGCGATCGCGCCGGATGCAGGCCGTGGGCTTCGCTGCCTCCATAAAGAAGCGGACAGTAGCGACTAGGTAGCCCGGCCGCCGCGAGCAGCAACTGCCCTTCCGCGATCGGATGCACGATCTCGCTGAACGGATGCCTGCGGCGCAGCCAGTCACTCAATCGCTCGTCGCGACACGCCTGCTGCACGCCCGGACCGCCTGCAATGAACAACAGGTGTGACTCGTTCGTGCCTCGGTGCGACTGGACGTCGTCGGTCCAGACGAATACCGATGACGAACTGGCAATGCGCCCACCCGCCGCGGAGAGCAACGAGACGTCGTAGCGTGCGCGGCCCGATCGCTGTGTCGCGGCGAGCGAGTTAGCCTTCTGAAAAATCTCGATGATTGCAGCGACCTTAGGCAATGCGAAACCATTGAACAGTGCGATGTCGACGCGAGTCAGAGCGCTGGTTTGCATCGGCACGGCACTTTGCCGTGAATTGCGCGGCAGAGTATGTACCAAATCCATTTATTTTTCCCCGGAAATTTGTGGTCTGCAAAGTCTTCTCCCCAAGACCCTGTCTTTTTCTTATTGGCTCATGCTATACGTTTGATTCTGACGACAATATTTCATGGCTGAATTGGCCAACACGTTGGCTGTTTACGACACGGAATAGTCAGGTGGTCCACAGCCTTGCTGGGCGTCTGATTCGTCCCGGCAGGCGGGTAATGTTTCGAAATTGCCGGTGCAATTTTCAACAGAAGCGAGACGGAATGTATAGCGCATATATTTTTTCATTTATCAGCGATGCGGAATTATTGCTGTCCGATATTGGCGAAATGGCCAATATGGGCGAAATATATCGCGAGGAATGTATTTGCGGTTAGGTTTATCTCACTTGGGTGCTTCCGCTTCGTCGCGTGGTGCACTGTCACGAATGTCTGCCATTGGTATCGGGAAGTGGGTGCCTCAGCTCCTCGCGCATGGCGTCCCGAGGTTTGGTCTTCTCGGACAGAAGCTTTCCGATAACCGCCGCAAAGTGGTGCAACACATCGGGAGCGTTAGAATGACGTCCGGTCGGTCAGGCCGTGCGCTTGGAGATGGGACCATATAGGTCGTCGCCCGTCGCCGGCACTGTCCATCTGCCGAGGATGCTGCAACTCGATACGTCCCAGGAAACGACCACCTTCACATTTGTTCAATGTGACACCCTCGCAAGCCGACTCTCCCGTCACTGCGGAGCCTGGTCATCACGAGTCGGTGCGTTCGGCATCGGTCCGGGCACGAGCGTTGAGCGTGTCGATTTCCTTCCGGATCAACCAGAGCTACGAATTCGCGCCGGCTGCCCGCCTGGCAGTCTTTCCGGCGTGTGCGGCCTGTCGGTGTTCAGCAGGCGTGGCTTCGCGATCCGCGCGGGTTTTCGAGTAAGGAGTTTCCTGTCTCCTTGCGCACGGAACGCGCTTGTATCATGTGGAGCGCTATCTTCAACTCGTTCACCGCACATGCATCGTCTTGCGGCCGGGTCGAGGTGGAAAAAATTTTTAGCAAACGATTGCGCCTCAGGCTAAATAAGCTCTACGCGTGACCGTTAACGGATTCATGCACAAACAAGACATTCAGACAATTGTTTCCGCAGCTCGCGAAACGGCCAATTCCATTGTTGGTGCGCGCGAGTGGAAAACGGCCGAAGATGCCAGCGCAATGCGCGACGTGATCTTCTGGGACATGCTCGCCAAGCGATTGCCTGACGCTGACATTGCAGAACTGCTGTCAATGTTCGATTAGACCGCGGCGTCGGCACGGCGGCGTGTGCTCCCATTCGGCGCGCTTCGGAGCTATTGCCCAGCGAGACGTCACGCGCACGATCGCGGACGTGTCTGACACATCACGTCGGCTAAGGGTCCCCAAGGCCGATCACAGAGAAAATCTTGACAACCGATCCTTGCTTCGGTTGACGCTCGCCCTGTTGCTGAATGAAGACTTGCATCGCGCGCGCCATCTCCTGCCCTGAAAGTTTGCGATAGGCGCAGATGTTGTAGGTGACGCCGTGTTGCCAATCCTTGATGAAATTATCTACGTGCGGTAGTTGCATGCTTTCCTCGAAAGCGTCATGCGGTTTTGCAACTGGAGCGGGTCGTCTTTCACCCGATGGTGAGGCCGGCAGTCGTCATGCGTACGGCCTGATATTGAAGAGGTCCACGAAAAAGAGCCTGCCGCCCGAGGGAGCGGCAGGCCGAAAAATCGAGGGGTGGGGTTCGCTTGAGAGAAGCCCCCTCGAAAGACCGAAGCCCAGTTTAGTCGCTCGAAGGGGGCGGCGGACGCACACGGCGGATGAAGTCACGCTCTTGACCGAACAGGACATATGAAAGAGCTGATTCAGGCGGAATCGGTCCAAACATGCAATGGCGATGCCAAGGTTTCGCCCCAATCGGGGGGGCACAACTTTTGTTTTTGACCATCGGCCGGGAATAAAATCGCTTGAAGAGCTTTAGCAGAAAGTTGTTCTTTCAACAGGCGCTTGAAGCACTGAGGCACAACGGCTGATTACGGTACGGGCCATGCATACAGCCATGAATCGACAGTCGACGCAGGTTTCTGATTCCTCGACAATCGTAGACATATAGACGACGCTCAAAGGGTGGCGGCAGATGGTGCAGCGACAGACGGATATTTGGCTTGAATCAGCGCGGCTCTCGATCAGGCCGTTTTCGGTCGACGATGCGGACGCCGCCTTCATGTGCATCACCCCCTCGCTGACCCGCTACATGGGGTGGGAGCCTCCCGCTTCCCGGCATGATTTCAATGTTGTTTGGCGGTCCTGGATACCGAAGATAGACGAAGGATCGGACTACGTCTTCGTGGTGCGTCAACGCGCTGACGGGAGTTTTCTCGGATTGGCAGGGCTTCATCACGTAGGGACCGAGGCTCCGGAACTCGGCATCTGGATTCGTGAAGATCGCCATCGGCAGGGCTTTGGCCGTGAAGCTGTAACTTTGGTTGCACAATGGGCAACGCGCGCAATAGGCTGTAAGAGCTTTACGTATCCGGTTGCCGAGGAAAACCGACCCAGCCGCCGCATTGCCGAATCTCTTGGCGGTGTCATCGTGGAAGGCCGTGTAACGCCAAAGTACAAGTCTGTCGTGTACCGTATTCCTGGCCAATCGCCCACAAGCAAGGGATAGACAATTCTGGCCGGTGCGTCGACGGAACCCGCCGTTTTCCAGTTGCGTCAATACCGCGTGCTCGCCTTCGCCGCAATCGCTGCGGCAGCAGCGCGCGTCTCAACATGCAGCTTGCCGAACACATGTTCGAGGTGCTTGTTCACCGTGCGTGGCGCCATGCCGAGAATGTCGCCGATATCCCGGTTCGTTTTGCCGCGCGAGAGCCACAGCAGCACCTCCGCTTCTCGCGCCGTCAGGCCGAATTGGGAGGCGAGGGCGCTGGTATGAGCGGCGTCGTCGAATTCTTCCAGCAGGATCACCCATTCGCCGCGCGTCGCGGGTCCCAGTACACGCGCCACGCGGCGCACGCGGTCGGCGGCGGTCTCGAAGGCGGCTTGCAGGTCGCAGCCGGCTTCGATCCAGCGCGCGAGCCATTGCGCCAGCACGGCAGGCAGCCGCGGGCCGGCTTCGACGAGCGGGTGATGCAACAGCCTGGCTTCGTCGGCACGGCTGGGTGTCAACGAAGCCGAAACCAGGCAGCCTCCGTCATCATTTCCCCCTTCTGTCAGCTTGCGGCCCGTCTCATACCACGCGAGCCGTTGCCGCGCCAGATCGCTCTGCCATCTGATTTCGCCGCTCGCCGCCGCGATCAGCGCCGCGCGCATTCCGATCTCCAGCACCCTGTCCGCCTGACGCTGCTGGCGCGAACGCTGCACGTGCGCGGCAATCCGCGCGCTGACCTCGCTTGGCTTGACCGGCTTGGTGACGTAATCGATACCGCCCACGCGAAATCCCTGCACCACATGTTCGCTATCGGTCAGTGCGGTCATGAAGATCACGGGCAGATGCCGGTTGCGCGGATCGGCCTTGATCTGCCGGCAGGTCTCGAAGCCGTCGAGGCCAGGCATCAACGCGTCGAGCAGAACGGCGTCGGGCGTAATGCGCGCGAGGCGTTGCAGCGCGGATTGACCATCGAGCGCCACCAGTACCGCGTAGCCGGACGCCTGCAGCGTATCGGAGAGCAGAGCGAGATTGTCGGGCGTGTCGTCGACGATCAGCACCACCGGTTTGCCGTCGGGCAAGTCCGGTTGCGTGTCGGGCGGCAGGAGCAAAGTGTCGTCATGCATCGGGATTGACCTGCTGGGTAGGCGCGAGCAGATGCGCGAGTTCGGTCAGCCGGAAGCGGCGCGCAAGCGCGCGCAACGGTTCGAGCACGCTGGCGAGTTCCGGTGCGCCATGCTCGGCGGCGTCGAGTTGTTCGATAAAGCCCTGCACGTAGCCCATTTCCAGTTGCGCATGCAGTTTCTCGCGCAACGTGGCGGGCAGGCTCGCCGTTACGTCCGCGCGTGCAACGGGGGAGGCGCTCGCAGCGGTTTCGGTCGGCTCGACAATCCAGTGCAACTGCAGCAGCGCGGCCAGTTTGTCGAGCAGGAGCGGAATGTAGAGCGGCTTGGCGAGGTAGTCGTCGCAACCGGCTGCGGCGCCTTTGTCGCGATCGTCCGCGAATGCGTTGGCCGACAGGATCAGAACCGGCGCGGCCGACAGATGGTTGTCGCGAATCAGGCGGCTTGCCTCGAAGCCGTCCATGTCCGGCATCGACACATCCATCACGATCAGATCCGCGGACGCGGTCCCGAGCCATTGCAGCGCCTCCGGTCCGCTGGCGGCTTCCACGACGTGAAAGCCCAGCGGCGTTAGCGTCTGCACGACAATGCGGCGTTGCTCCGCGAGATCGTCCACGACCAGCACCGTGCGGCGCGGCCCATCGTAACCCTTCACGTTGAGCGGGCCGCTCGCCAGCAACTGCGGCGCACGCACTTCAGGCGCGAACAGCTTGACGATAAAGCGCGTGCCTTTGCCCACTTCGCTTTGCACTTCCAGGTTGCCGCCCATCAACTCCGTGAGCATCCGGCAGATGGTCAATCCCAGCCCGGCGCCATGATCGTGTTCGCGCGCCGCCGTGCCGCGCTCGAACGGCAGGAACAGCCGTTCCAGCTCGGTGGCCGGCATGCCGGGGCCGGTATCGGCGATTTCGAAGGTAATGGTCTCCCACGCATAGCTCGCGCGTACCTTCACCGAACCGTGAGAGGTAAAGCGGATCGCATTGCCGATCAGGTTGATGAGAATCTGCCGCACGCGCTTTTCGTCGATGCGCACCACCTCCGCCATGCGCCCGCCCGTCTGGAATTCGAACTGCAGTCCTTTGTCGGTGGCCTGCGGTTCCAGCATCGCCGAAAGTTGCGTGACGAAATCGGGCAGCGAAATCTCGGTTACGTTCAACTGCAGTTTGCCGGCCTCGATCCGCGCAACGTCGAGCAGCCCGTCCACCAGCGCCAGCAGATGCCCGCCGCTGCGATAGATGGTCTCCACGGCATTGCGCCGAGCCGGGGGCAGTTCGTCGGTGCCTTGCAGCAGCAGTTGCGCGTAACCGAGGATGCTGTTGAGCGGCGTGCGCAGTTCGTGACTCAGACCCGTCACATAGCGGCTCTTGGCACGGTTGGCGGATTCGGCCGCGGCGCTTGCGCGCTGAAGCGCGGCGTCGGTCTTGCGGTGCGCTTCGATTTCCTGCATCAGCAATTCGGCTTGCCGTTGCGATTCTTCCTGCGTGACCTTGCGGTTTTCGTTGGCGAGCACGAGCCACCACGCCGCAATACATCCGACCAGCGCCAGCGCGAAAAACGCCTTCAGATAGCCCTGCAGCAGCACCTCGTGGACGGTCGTGTCGAGATCGGGCAGGGTGCGCACGCTCTGATACCACTGCACCGCCAGCACGCCGCCGAGTAGCGTCAGCACGGCGATCAGCAACCCGGCGTACTGCGCGAGCCGCAAGCCCGCCGGCCCGAGCTTGAGCTTGGGAAAGAGCGTGCGCATCGAGCTGCCGAATTGCGCGGGCAGCCGCGCGTGCGGTTTGCAGGAGTCGTTGCAGCGGGAATCGAGCGAGCAGCACAGCGAACAGATCGAACCGGCGTAAGCCGGGCAGTGCGCCATGTCCTCGCGTTCGAAGGTGTTCTCGCAGATCACGCAGCGCAGTATCGCGCCCTGTTCGAGGTCGCGGCCGTCGCGCGCCAGATAGAAGCGACCGCGTGTGGCGATGGCCAGCAGCGGCGCGCAGATGAACGCGACCAGCAACGCAATGAACGACGACAGCGCTTCAGCCGTGGCGCCGAAGACACCCGCATGCGAGAGCGCGGCCATCAGCGAAGCGATCAGCATGGCGCCCACGCCGACCGGGTTGACGTCGTACAGGTGCGCGCGTTTGAACTCGACATGGCGCGGGCTATACCCGAGCGGCTTGTTGATGACGAGATCGCCCACCACCGCGCCAATCCAGGCAATCGCCACGTTGGCGTACAGAGCAAGCACCTTGCTGATGGCTTCGAACACGCCCATTTCAACGAGCAGCAGCGCAATCAGCACGTTGAACACGAGCCACACCACGCGCCCCGGATGGCTGTGCGTGAGCCGTGCAAAGAAATTCGACCACGCGAGCGAACCGGCGTACGCGTTGGTTACGTTGATCTTCAGTTGCGACACGATGACGAATAGCGTCATCGCGGCGAGCGCGCCTTCGGGTGAGTGGAACACGTACTGATACGCGACCAGATACATCTGCGTGGGCTCGACGGCCTTGACCGGATCGATCTCGTGCTGGATGGCGAGAAAGGCGAGAAACGCGCCTCCCAGCATTTTCATCGCGCCGGGCACGATCCAGCCGGGGCCGGCCGCGATCAGCGCGGCCCACCAGCGAAAGCGATTGGCGCGCGTGCGCGGCGGCAAAAAGCGCAGATAGTCGACCTGCTCGCCAATCTGCACGATCAGCGAAAACACCACGGTGCAGCCCGCGCCGAACGCGACGAGATTGAACTCGTGGCCGTTGCCCGAAACGCCGCGAAACGTCACCCATTGCGCGAGCACATGCGGCTCACGCCACAACACCACGACGTACGGTACGACCAGCAGCACGAGCCACAACGGCTGGGTCCAGCCCTGCAGACGGTTGATGAACGTAATGCCGAAGGTCACGACCGGAATGATCACGAGCGCGCTGATCACGTAAGCCACGGAAAGCGGCACCTTCAGATACAGCTCCAGCGCGAGCGACATGATGGCCGCTTCCAGCGCGAAAAAAACGAAAGTGAAGACCGCATAGATCAGCGAGGTCAGCGTCGAGCCCATATACCCGAAGCCCGCGCCGCGCGTGAGCAGGTCCATGTCGACGCCGTTGCGTGCGGCGTAATAGCTGATCGGAATGCCCGTCAGGAAGATCAGCAGCGAGACGGCGAGGATCGCGCAGAGCGCGTTGGTGAAACCGTAGTTCACCACCAGCGCGCCACCAATCGCTTCGAGCACCAGAAACGACACCGCGCCGATCGCCGTATTGGCGACGCGGAATTCCGACCAGCGCCGGAACGTGCGCGGCGTGAAACGCAGCGCGTAGTCCTCGAGCGTCTCGTCGCCGACCCACGCGTTGTAGTCGCGGCGGATCTTGACGATGCGCTGCGTGCCGCCTGCGGGCGGGCGCGATGCCCCAGCTTGGGTGGAGGGACCGGCGGGCAGAGGGTTCTGTGGTTGCGTTTGGTGCATCGAGGCCTTTCGTCGGCGGATTCCGTGGCTAGCGGTGCGGCCATGCAAATTGCATTCCATTCGCGCTCGCCTCCTTCCCCTCGCGCCATTGGGCACGCCACGCCGCCGCGATTATAGGGAGCGGATTTTCGTCGCGCCCTACGTCAACTGACGTATTGGGCCGCGCAAATTGGCTACCTACCTTTCGTGGCGTCGACACCGCCATCCGGTTCCCAGCGCGGGTCGCCCGATCACGACTACAAGGAGAATTCGATGTCACACGATGATCAGAACGAGTCCGGCATGCCCTCGGCGCTGCGCCGCAAACTGCTGATGGGGCTCGCTGCCGCGCCCGCGCTGGCCATGTCCGGCATCGCGCGGGCCCAGCAGTATCCGACCGCGAAGGTCAACACCACGCACCTTGCCGTCACCGATACCGAAGTGACGGTGGGGCAGTTGCACTCGGCGACCGGCACGATGGCGATCTCCGAAACCGGCTCGATTCAGGCCGAGCGGCTGGCGATCGAACAGATCAATTCTGCGGGCGGCATTCTTGGCCGCCAGATCAAGGTCATTCAGGAAGACGGTGCATCCGACTGGCCCACCTTCGCTGAAAAGTCGAAGAAGCTGCTGGAGAACGATCACGTCGCCGCCGTGTTCGGCTGCTGGACGTCGGCCTCGCGCAAGGCCGTGTTGCCGATCTTCGAACGCGACAACGGCCTGCTCTATTACCCGACCTTCTACGAAGGCCTTGAGCAGTCGCACAACGTGTTCTACACCGGCCAGGAAGCGACGCAACAGATTCTCTGGGGGCTGAACTGGGCGAACCAGACAAAGAAGGCCAAGAGCTTCTTCCTGATCGGCTCGGATTACATCTGGCCGCGCACCTCGAACAAGATTGCGCGCAAGCACATCGAGCAGCATCTGACCGGCTGCAAGGTGGTGGGCGAGGAGTACTACCCGCTCGGCACCACCAACTTCAATTCGCTGATCAACAAGATCAAGATCGCCAAGCCGGATTGCATCTACGCGATCATCGTCGGCGGTTCGAACGTGGCGTTCTACAAGCAGCTCAAAGCGGCCGGCATCACCGCGGACAAGCAGTTCCTGCTGACCATCTCGGTAACGGAAGACGAAGTGCTCGGCATTGGCGGCGAAAACTTCGCGGGCTTCTATTCGGCGATGAAGTATTTCGAATCGCTCGAGAACGACAACAACAAGAAATTCGTTGCGGCATTCAAGGCGAAATACGGACCGAAATCCGTGATCGGCGATGTGACCCAGGCGGCCTACCTCGGGCCATGGCTCTGGAAAGCGGCGGTGGAGAAGGCCGGCAGCTTCGACGTCGACAAGGTGGTGGCGGCCTCGCCCGGCATTGAATTGAAGACCGCGCCGGAAGGCTACGTGAAGATTCACGCGAACCATCACCTGTGGAGCCGCACGCGGATCGGTCAGGCGCAGGCCGACGGCCAGTTCAAGGTGGTCGCGGAATCGCCGGATCTGATCGAGCCCAATCCGTTCCCGAAGGGCTACCAGTAATCACCGCGGCAAGCCACGAGTGCAGCGCGCCCGCCGCAGTGCGAGCGCGCGCCGATCAATTCGAGGAGAGCGACATGTCGGCTTCGGACATTCTTAACATCACGCTGATGCAGGGTTTCGCGGGCTTGAGCCTTTTCAGCGTGCTGCTGCTGATGGGGCTGGGGCTGGCGGTGATCTTCGGCCAGATGGGCGTCATCAATATGGCGCACGGCGAATTCATGACGATCGGCGCGTACACGATCTATATGTTTTCGCAGCTGGCCGACAACTATTGGCACGGCTTCGCGCCCGTGTATTTCCCGCTCGCCATTTGTGCGGCTTTCGCGCTGGCGTTCGCGGCAGGCTGGGTCGCGGAGTGGGCGTTGATCCGTCATCTATACCGGCGCCCGCTCGACACCTTGCTGGCCACCTGGGGGCTGAGCCTCGGCATGCAGCAGGTATTCCGCTCGGTGTTCGGTCCGAAAGAAGTGAGCCCGACTTTGCCCGACTGGCTGATGGGCTCATGGTCGCCGAAGCCTGGCCTCGACATTCCGATCAACGGCCTCTTCGTGATGAGCCTCGCCGTGCTGATGACAGGCGGCGTGCTGCTGGCGCTATACCGCTCGCGCTGGGGCCTGCGTGTGCGGGCCACGGTGGCGAACCGGCAGATGGCGAATGCCGCGGGCATCGACACACGCAAGACCGACCGGTTGACCTTTGCGATCGGCTGCGGCATGGCGGGCGTCGCGGGCGCGGCGTTCACCGCGATCGGTTCCACCGGGCCGACTAGCGGCTCGCTCTACATCGTCGATTCATTCCTCGTGGTGACGTTCGGCGGCGCCGCGAGCCTGCTCGGCACGGTGGCGTCCGCGTTCGGCATTGCGCAGATGCAGTCGATCAGCGAGTTCTTCATGACGGGTTCGTCGGCGCGCGTGGTGACGCTGTTGACCATCGTGATCGTGCTGATGCTCCGGCCGCAAGGACTTTTCGCGTCGAAGGTGCGCCGTGCGTGATCTTTCATTGGGTGCGCCTCTGAACCGACCTATCAATTGCTTCAGCCCGGAGAAACGCATATGGACCCGCTGAACCCTTCCGCCGGCGTGCCCGCCTCGCCGGATCATGCAGCCGGGCGCGCCGGCCTGCGGCCCGCGCTGTGGCGCTGGCTGACGACCGATGGCTACGGCAGCATCGCCGTGCTGGCGGCGCTGATTCTCGTGGTGTTTCCGCTCGCGCTCGACGTGTTCCGTCTGAACCTGATGGGCAAGTATCTGACCTACGCGTTCGTCGCGGTCGGCCTCGTGATGGCATGGGGCTACGGCGGCGTGCTGAGCCTCGGGCAAGGCGTGTTCTTCGGCCTCGGCGGCTACTGCATGGCCATGTTCCTGAAGCTCGAAGCCTCCGACCCGGTCAGCACGAAAATCCAGTCGACGCCCGGCATTCCCGACTTCATGGACTGGAACCAGCTCACCGCTTTGCCGTTCTGGTGGAAGCCGTTTCATTCGCTGCCGTTCGCGCTTGCGGCGGTGGTGGTCGTGCCGTGCGCGCTGGCGTTCGTGGTGGGCTTTGCCATGTTCAAGCGGCGCGTGGGCGGCGTGTACTTCGCCATCATCACGCAGGCGGTGGCGTTGATTCTTTCGGTGCTGATCATCGGCCAGCAAGGGTATACGGGCGGCGTGAACGGCATTACGGATTTGCGCACGCTGCTCGGATGGGACATTCGCGGCGACGGTGCGAAGCTGATCCTGTACTTCGTCAATGCGGTCCTGCTGCTGGTGGCGATTCTCTGTTGCCGGCAAATCCAGCGCAGCAAGCTCGGCACGCTGCTGCTCGCCATGCGCGACAAGGAAGACCGCGTGCGTTTTTCGGGCTACGACGTGGCCATGTTCAAAGTGTTCGCGTTCTGCGTCGCCGCGATACTGGCCGCGATCGGTGGCGCGATGTTCACGTTGCAGGTGGGTTTCATGTCACCGTCGTTCGTGGGGATCGTGCCTTCCATTGAAATGGTGATCTATGCCGCTGTCGGCGGACGCATGTCGCTGGTCGGTGCGGTCTACGGCGCGGTGCTCGTCAATCTCGGCAAGACGTGGTTTTCGGAGAGCTTTCCGAACCTGTGGCTATTCCTGATGGCTGCGCTCTTCATTGGCGTGGTGATGGCATTTCCGAACGGGCTCGCCGGTCTCTACGACAGTCATGTGAAGCCGTGGCTCGCGCGCCGCGGCGCAAGGAGCGCCTCATGAGCAATACCGATTTCGTGCTGGCTGTGGAAGAGCTGAGCGTCTCGTTCGACGGCTTCAAGGCGATCGATTCGCTCAACCTGTATGTGGATCGCGGCGAGCTGCGCGTGGTGATCGGACCGAACGGCGCGGGCAAGACCACGCTGCTCGATCTCATCTGCGGCAAGACGCGTGCGACCCACGGCAGCATCAAGTTCCGCAACGAAGAGATGACGCAGTTGCCGGAGTTTCGCCGTGTGCGCAAAGGGATAGGCCGCAAGTTCCAGACACCGTCGATCTACGAAAACCTCTCCGTGTTTCAGAACCTCGAAGTGTCGTTCCCGCGAGGACGTGGCGTGTTCGGTGCGCTGGCGTTTCGCCGCACCGACGACGTGATGGACCGCGTGAGAAGCGTGGCTGGTGAGATCGGCCTCGCCAGTCAGCTCGATCTCGAAGCCGGCTTGCTGTCGCACGGGCAGAAACAGTGGCTGGAAATCGGCATGTTGCTGATGCAGGAGCCCGAACTGTTGATGCTCGACGAGCCGATCGCCGGTATGAGCGTGCGCGAGCGCGAGGTCACGGCCGAGCTGCTCAAACGGATCTGCCAGAACCGTTCGATGATCGTTATCGAACATGACATGGCTTTCGTCGAGCAGATCGCCCACAAGGTCACGGTAATGCACCAGGGAAAGATTCTCGCCGAGGGCGCGATGGAGCAGGTGCAAAACGACCCGCGCGTGATTGATGTCTATCTGGGCCACTGAGTCGTGTACGAAGTCGAACGAACCCCGAGTTAAACAGGAGGCGGCCGTGAAACGAGCAACGAGGAGCCCAGCATGTTGAATGTCGACGACGTATTCGTCAGTTATGGCCAGAGCGAAGCCTTGCACGGCATCAGCTTCAACGCCGCCCGCAACGAGACCGTGGCGATCATGGGACGCAACGGTATGGGCAAGACCACGCTGTTCAAGTCGCTGATCGGCATTTTGCCGCTCAAGGCGGGTTCGGTGCAGGTGGATGGAGAAGAGGTCTCGCGCGATGAAAGTTTCCGGCGCGTCGCCAAAGGTATCGCGTACGTGCCACAGGGGCGGCAGATTTTCTCCACCTTGAGCGTGGAGGAGAACATCCAGACCGGTCTGGAGAACTCGCCCACGAAGCGCGTGCCCGAAGAGATCTATGCGCTCTTTCCGGTGCTCTATGAGATGCGCTCTCGCAAGGGCGGCAACCTGTCCGGCGGTCAGCAGCAACAACTGGCGATTGCCCGCGCGCTGGTGACGGAGCCCAAGGTGCTGTTGCTCGACGAGCCCACCGAGGGCATTCAGCCGTCCATCATTAAGGACATTGCGCGCGCGCTGAATGAGATCCGCAAGTTGCGGGACATCACGATTGTCGTGTCCGAGCAGGTCCTGAGTTTCGCACTCGATGTGGCTGACCGGCTCTTCGTTATCGAAGGCGGGCGCCTCGTGCATGAGAGCACGCGCAGCGACGCCGACACCGCGAAGATTCGCGAGTATCTGTCGGTGTGAGCCGACTGTCTGCAATTTCCAAGAGGAGAGTTTGCAATGGCTGAAACGCTAATCAAGGTCGATCTGAACCAGTCGGCCTACGACAACGAGAACGTCCACAACCGCTGGCATCCGGATATTCCGATGGCCTGCTGGGTCAATCCGGGCGACGATTTCATTCTGGAGACCTACGACTGGACCGGGGGCTTCATCAAGAACAACGACAGTGCCGACGACGTGCGCGATATCGATCTCTCCATCGTGCACTTCCTCTCGGGACCGGTGGGCGTGAAGGGCGCGGAGCCGGGCGATCTGCTGGTGGTGGACCTGCTCGACATTGGCGCGAAGCAGGAGAGCCAATGGGGCTTCAACGGCTTCTTCTCGAAGAAGAATGGCGGTGGTTTCCTGACCGACCATTTTCCGCAAGCACAAAAGTCGATCTGGGATTTTCATGGTCTCTACACGAGTTCGCGCCATATTCCCGGCGTGAATTTCGCGGGCCTGATTCACCCGGGGCTGATCGGCTGCCTGCCTGATCCGAAGATGCTGGCCACCTGGAACGAGCGCGAAGCCGGGTTGATCGCCACCGACCCGCAACGCGTTCCCGGCCTCGCCAATCCGCCGTTCGCCGCCACGGCGCACATGGGGCGCCTCGCCGGAGACGCGCGCGACAACGCCGCCGCCGAAGGCGCGCGCACCGTGCCGCCGCGCGAGCATGGCGGCAATTGCGATATCAAGGACCTGTCGCGCGGTTCGAAGGTGTATTTCCCGGTGTACGTGGACGGCGCGGGTCTTTCCGTCGGCGATCTGCACTTCAGCCAGGGCGACGGTGAAATCACCTTCTGCGGCGCCATTGAAATGGCCGGCTGGGTGCATATGAAGGTGGAGTTGATCAAAGGCGGCATGGAGAAATACGGGATCAAGAATCCGATTTTCAAACCAAGCCCGATCACACCCAACTATAACGACTACCTGATCTTCGAAGGCATTTCCGTCGACGAGCAGGGCAAGCAGCACTATCTGGACGTGCATATCGCCTACCGTCAGGCGTGCCTGAATGCGATCGAGTACCTGAAGAAGTTTGGTTACTCCGGCGCGCAGGCTTACTCGATTCTGGGCACGGCGCCGGTGCAGGGGCATATCAGCGGCGTCGTGGATGTGCCTAACGCGTGCGCGACGCTCTGGTTGCCGACGCAGATTTTCGACTTCGATATCCAGCCGACTTCCGCAGGGCCCGTCAAGCACATTACCGGCGGCGTGGATCTGCCTTTGTCACCGGATCTGGTCTGACGTAGGCGGCTGTTGAAACACCCGAACGGGTTGTGGCTGGAAGACCGCCGTGCTGAGTTTGTTCATGGCGCGGCGGTCGTTGGAGATAGAACGAATCAAGGTACTCAAGGACCATACCATGCCGACATATGATTACCGTTGCGAGAACTGCGGCCCATTCGCGGCGATCCGCCGCGTGGCCGAGCGCGACATGCCTTGCGCATGCCCCACCTGTGACACGCCGGCGCAACGCACCTTGAGCTTGCCTTCGTTGTCGTTGATGGCGGCGAGCGCGCGCGCCGGGCATCAGGTCAACGAGCGTTCGGCGCATGCGCCGCAACGCTCGGCCGAGTACAAGCACCGGCATGGGCCGGGTTGTGGATGCGGATCGGGCAGCATCAAGGGCGCGACGACCGCGGGCGGCCTCAAGACCAATCCCGCGGGCAGGCCATGGATGATCAGCCACTAACCGGTGGTGCCGTTGGATTATCGGCGCCAGCGGAAAAAGCATTAGCAGCGATGCGGCCCGACGATCCCCAGTTTCGCGATACGCCGGTATAAGGTCGCGCGCGACATGCCCAGTGATTGCGCCGCGGCGTTGGGCCGCCATTGATGTTGCGTCAGCGCTTCGACAATGCGCGTACGCTCGTCGCGCGGGTCCTGCTGCGCGAACGCCGACGCCAATGCGCGATTGCCCGCGCCCTCGGGTGCCAGCAATGCCGCGACGTCCGGCGCGATATGCCGCAATTTAACGCGGGCGGAATCGCACATCGCGCAGGCGTAACGCAGTACGTTGCGCAACTGGCGAATGTTGCCCGGCCATGCAAAGGCCGCGAGGCATTCGGCGAGGCGTGGGTCGAGGGTGAGGACATGTCCGGCCATTTGCGCTTCTTCGTCGAATACGGCCGCGATCATGTCGCCGATATCCGCGCGTTCGCGCAACGGCGGCATCGGCAAGCTGGCGCCGCTCAAGCGGTAATAGAGATCTTCGCGGAACGATCCTTCCGCCACCATCTGCGCGAGATCGCGGTGCGTGGCGCATATCACGTCGATATCGACGCGCACGGGCGCATCGCCACCGAGCGGCATCACCTCGCCTTCCGCCAGCACACGCAGCAGCCGTGTCTGCAGATTGAGCGGCATATCGCCGATTTCGTCGAGAAACAACGTGCCGGTATGCGCCTGCGCGATCTTGCCGCGAGCGCCGCGGCTGCGTGCGCCGGTAAAGGCGCCGGGCGCGTAGCCGAATAGTTCGCTCTCGATCAGCGATTCGGGAATCGCCCCGCAATTCACGGCGATAAATGGCCGTGTACGTCTCGCGCCCGAATCATGCACGGCGTGCGCGAAGACTTCCTTGCCGACGCCGGTCTCGCCGAGAATCAGAATCGGCAGCCGTTTGCCGATGATGCGCAATGCCACCGACGCGTTGTGCGCGATGCGTGCATCGGCGCTTTTCAGAAAACGGCCCAATGCGCCGACTTGCAGATCGTCCTGAGTCCCGCCGTGCGATTGCCGCGCGGCACCGGCCGCCGCGCCGGTTGTCGCACGCGAAGCGCGTTTGAGCGGCGCACGAATGCGCGCGTACAAAGTGGCGCCCGTCGCGCGCAGGCGCAAGCAGACAATCGCATCGGTACGCGCGACGTCGTGCAGGTGCACGTCGGCCGTGTCGAATATCTCGTCGATGTGGCGTGGACCGTTCAACGCGGGAATGCACTCGCGCGCCTTGCGATTGGCGGCGACCAGATTGCCGCATTCGTCGAACGCGATCAGCACTTCGGGTTGCGCCTCGACGAAGTTGCGGCTCGAATGACCGAACAGGATCCAGTGCTGCGCGGTTTGATTGAGGAAATAGCCGTCCTCGATCAGGCCGGCACTTTGACGCACCAGTTGGAACACCAACCGCTGACTGTCGCGGTTATCCGGCGAGCGCACGGCGGAGGCGTCGAGCACGCCGATCATCTCGCCGGTCGGCGCGAAAATCGGCGCGGCGCTGCAGGTCAAGGTCGTGAAGGCGGCGCGAAAGTGATCGGTCTTATGCACCGTGATCGGCGCGAGATCGGTCAGTACGCTCGCCACGCCACACGTGCCTTCTTCCCGTTCGGACCAGCATGATCCGATATACAGTCCCGCGTGCTTGAAATCGCTGCGGCGTTCCCGCTCGATCCGGTAGTCGATCGTGATGCCGTGCGCATCCGTGAGCATCACGCAATAGTCGGCGACGCGAATCATGTCGTGCAGGCGGCTCAGGCACTGGCCCGAGGCACGCAGGAAAGCCTCCTCTTTTCCCTGCACTTCGCGCAATTCGGCAGACGTCAGGACGCGTGGGCCGATCGCCGCCCCGGGATCGAGCCGATATTGTTCGAACGAGCGTTGCCACGACGATACGAGGCGCGTGGAATCGGCCGGCGCGGGAAGCCGTCCTTCGATGGCGCCGCGCACGCGTTCGACGTGCTGGTTTTGCGAAACGTAAGGCATGGTCGGCTCCGGTCGAGCGACACGCAGTCAGGTCAGGCTGTTCTTGTAGCACATCCCGCCGCATCAATCACATTGCAATGCAGCACGCGAGACGCGTGAGACGTTTGTCTCAACTCGGGATGAGACGCCGTCTCGCATCGCCTCGATGCAGGTGGCACAAGCGTTTGCACGACTCAATGCGCAAGTGATGCCAGCCGCTGCACGTCGCACACGCGGTACGTGAGACGCGCCGCGCGTTGCGGCGCACGGCGCGACCAACCCGCCTCGCAACGTGTTCGAGGCGCAAGACCCTTTAAACAAGGCACGTTCGCCTGGTCTGACGCTCGCGCGGTGAAATTGGCACACCCCTTGCAGTGTTCTGCTCATGACAAAAGCGTCGTCGCTCGAAGACGGCGCTCCAGGTATGAGTCCGCGCAAGACGCGGGCAGGAGACAAGCCCAGTGCCATCGCCAGTGACCGTCGGCGTGATCGCGAACCCCGCGTCGGGTCGTGACATTCGCCGCCTTACCTCCTACGCATCGGTGTTTCCGACAGCCGAGAAAGCCAACATGGTCGTTCGTCTGTTGGCGGGCTTGGGCGTGCTCGGCGTGGATCGTGTGCTGACCTTGCGCGACCGGACCGGCGTTGCCGCGTTGCTGCTGCGCGCGCTCGATACGCATGCCGCGGTCGCCGCGCAGCAACGCTGGCCCGCGGTCGATTTCATCGAACAGCCGATCACCGATAGCGCCGTGGACACGCATGCGGGTGTCGCCGCCATGCTGCAGGCCGGCGTCGAACTGATTGCGGTGCTGGGCGGCGACGGCACGCATCGCGCGGTGGCCGCGCATTGCGGCAGGGTGCCGTTGCTGACCTTGTCGACGGGCACGAACAACGCGTTTCCCGATCTGCGCGAGGCGACGGTCGCCGGTCTCGCCGGCGCTCTGGCAGCGTCCGGCGCGGTGCCGCCAGAAGTGGCGTTCACGCGTAACAAACGCCTTGTGGTGCGCTGCGTGGCCGGTCCGAACCGCGGCCGTGAAGAGATCGCCTTAGTGGATGTGTGCGTGAGCCGGCAACGCTTCGTCGGTGCTCGCGCCGTATCCGATCCGGCCGATATCGACACGCTCTTTCTCACCTTCGCGTCGCCGGACGGCATCGGGCTCTCGTCGATCGGCGGCGCGTGGGCGCCCGTCGAGCGCACGGCGTCGCACGGTTTGCATCTGCGCTTTGCGCGGCCCGGCGAATCCGGCGTGCCGCTGGTCGCGCCGATTGCACCGGGGCGCGTCGAGCGGGTCTTCATGCGGACCTGCGAGCGTTTCGAAGTCGGCAACTGGACGCCGCTCGATGCCGAACACGGCACGCTCGCGTTCGACGGCGAGCGCGAAATCGAACTGGAGCGCGGCGATCAATACGAAATCTCGCTGGATTGGGACGGGCCGCTCACCGTCGATGTCGAACGCACGCTGCGCTACTCGGCGTCGCGGCAACTGGTTCGTGAAGTGGCAAATGTGGTTGCGCATCAAACGTAGGTTGTAGGCAAGCAGTGCATTCATTCCAAGGAGACACACCATGTCGGTTTCAACTGAGTTGAGCAAGGACGAACTGCTGAAGGCGTATCGCATGATGCGCACGATCCGCGAGTTCGAGGAGCGCCTGCACGTGGAATTCGCGACCGGCGAAATACCCGGTTTCGTGCACCTGTATGCGGGCGAGGAAGCGTCCGCGGTCGGCACGATGCTGCATCTGAACGACGCGGACTACGTGGCGACCACGCACCGCGGTCATGGCCACTGCATCGCCAAAGGTGTCGACGTGCGCGGTATGATGGCCGAAATCTATGGCCGCAAGACCGGTGTATGCCACGGCAAAGGCGGCTCGATGCATATCGCCGATCTGTCGAAGGGCATGCTCGGCGCGAACGGTATTGTCGGCGCGGGCGGCCCGCTGATTTGCGGAGCGGCGCTCGCGGCAAAGTACAAGAACTCGGGCGGCGTGGGCGTGTGTTTCTTCGGCGATGGCGCGTCGAATCAGGGTGTGATCTTCGAATCGATGAATCTTGCGTCCGTATGGCGCTTGCCGGTGATCTTCGTCGCGGAGAACAACGGTTATGCGGAAGCGACTTCTTCGACGTGGTCCGTTGCGACCGACAACATTGCCGATCGCGCGAGCGGTTTCGGCATGCCAGGCGTAATCGTGGACGGCTTCGATTTCTTCGCGGTGCATGAGGCGCTTGGCGAGGCGATCGAACGGGCGCGTCACGGCGGCGGACCGACGCTCGTCGAAGTGAAATTCTCGCGCTACTTCGGCCACTTCGAAGGCGATGCGCAAACCTATCGCGCGCCGGGCGAAGTGCAGAAACTGCGGGACGAGAAAGACTGCCTGAAGCGTTTCGAGGAACGCGTGGTGCGCTCAGAGATGCTCAGCGCGGATCAATTGCGCGGCGTCGATGCGGAAGTCAAGGTGTTGATCGATAGCGCCGTGACCGAGGCCAAGGCCGCTCCGCTGCCAACCGCAGAAGACCTGTTGAGCGACGTCTACGTGTCCTATCCGTAACGCGCCCGCGGCAAACCCGAACGATTCGCAAACTTTCACGGAACCGAAGTCGGCGCGACAGCGCTAACGCCGGTCGCCAGGAGACAGACATGGCACGCAAGATCACATTTTCTCAGGCAATCAACGAAGCACTGAGTCAGGAAATGGCCCGCGATGAAACCGTCATCGTGATGGGCGAGGACAACGCGGGCGGCGCAGGCTCGCCAGGCGAACAGGACGCGTGGGGCGGCGTACTCGGCGTCACGAAAGGCCTGTTTCACAAGTATCCGGGCCGCGTGCTCGATACGCCGCTTTCCGAAGGCGGCTATATCGGCGCGGCGGTGGGCGCGGCCGCGTGCGGCATGCGGCCGGTGGCCGAGTTGATGTTCATCGATTTCATGGGGGTGTGCTTCGACCAGATTTTCAATCAGGCCGCCAAGTTCCGCTACATGTTCGGCGGCAAGGCGGTGACGCCGGTCGTGATACGTGCAATGCAGGGCGCTGGTTTGCGCGCGGCCGCCCAGCACTCGCAGATGCTGACCTCGCTGTTTACGCACATACCCGGACTGAAAGTGGTGTGTCCGTCCACACCGTACGACGCGAAAGGGCTGCTGATCCAGGCGATTCGTGACAACGACCCGGTGATTTTCTGCGAGCACAAGCTGCTATACAGCCGCGAAGGCGACGTGCCCGAAGAGTCGTATGCGATTCCGTTCGGCGAAGCGAACATCGTACGGGACGGGGACGACGCCACGATCGTCACGTACGGCCGCATGGTGCATTACGCCACCGAGGCCGCGGAAAAACTCGCGAAAGACGGCATAGAGGTCGAGGTGATCGATCTGCGCACCACCTCGCCGTTGGACGAAGAGACCATTCTCGAAAGCGCGAGGCGCACTGGCCGCGTCGTGGTCGTGGACGAAGCGAATCCGCGCTGCTCGATGGCCACGGATATCTCCGCACTCATCGCACAACGCGCATTTCACTCGCTGAAGGCGCCGATCGAAATGGTGACCGCGCCGCATACGCCCACGCCGTTCGCCGGTGTGCTCGAAGATATGTATATCCCGTCGGCCAGGCAGATCGCTGACGCCGTGTTGAAAGTGAGAGGTTAAGCGATGCCGATCCATATGATTACGATGCCCAAGTGGGGCCTTTCGATGGAGCAGGGGCAGGTCAACGGCTGGCTCAAGGCGATCGGCGACAAGGTCACCAAAGGCGAGGAAATACTCGACGTGGAGACGGACAAGATTTCGTCCGGCGTCGAGTGCGCGTTCGACGGCATCTTGCGGCGGCAGATCGCGCAGGAGGGCGACACGCTGCCGATCGGCGCGTTGCTTGCCGTGGTGGCCGACGCGGAAGCGGCGGATGCGGAGATCGACGCGGCGGTCGAAGCATTTCAGCGCGACTTCGTGCCGGCCAGCGCCGAGGCTGGCGAATCCGGACCCCAGCCGGAAAAAGCGCAGATCGGCGGGCGCACCGTGCGCTATCTGAAACTGGGCGATGGCGGCACGCCCGCGGTGCTGATTCACGGCTTTGGCGGCGACCTCAACAACTGGCTTTTCAATCATGCCGATCTCGCCGCGCATCGCACCGTGTGGGCGCTGGATTTGCCCGGCCACGGCGAATCGGGCAAAGCGGTCGAGACCGGCAGTGCGGAAGAACTGGCGGACAGCGTGATCGCGTTCATGGACGACCGCGGTATCGGCAACGCTCATCTGGTCGGTCATTCGATGGGCGCGCTGGTGGCCATGACGGTGGCCGCCAGAGCGCCTGCGCGCGTCGCGTCGCTTTCGCTGATCGCGGGCGCGGGGCTCGGCAATGAAATCAATGGCGGGTACATCAGCGGATTCACGGAGGGCAGCAATCGCAACGCGCTCAAGCCGCACCTGGCGAAGCTGTTTGCCGACCCCACGCTCGTGACGCGCCAACTCGTGGAGGACATCGTCAAGTACAAGCGGCTCGAAGGCGTGCAGGACACGCTACGCAAGATTGCCGCGTCTGCTTTCGATGGCGACGTCCAACGCGCGGGCTATCGCGACCGGCTTGCGGAGTTGGTGCCTCGCGCGTTGGTGATCTGGGGTGCTCAGGATCAAATCATTCCGGCTTCGCACGCACAGGAACTCCAGGGCGATATCCGAGTTCATGTGCTCGAAGGAAAGGGGCATATGGTGCAGATGGAGGCGGCCTCGGAGGTGAACCGCCTGCTCAACGACTTCCTGGGGCGTTGAGATGGACGCCGCCCTGCATGGCGATAGCGTCACTGCACTTGGCCAGCACGGCAAGCGCAGTGGCGACAAACTCGCGCGAATTCCGGTGAAGATCGTGCCGCTCGCCGGCGGCGAAGCCTTGCCGAAGCCGCCGTGGCTGCATGCGCGGCCGATGATGAGCGAGACGGTTGCCGGCGTGGCGGCGATTCTGCGCGAGCATCGATTGCATTCGGTGTGCGAGGAGGCGATGTGTCCGAACATCGGCGAATGTTTTGCACAGCGCACCGCCACGTTCATGATCATGGGCGGTATCTGTACGCGGCGTTGTGCGTTCTGCGACGTCGCGCACGGCCGGCCGGAGCCATTGGACGATGGCGAGCCGCGCAGGCTCGCCGAAGCCGTGGCGGCGCTCGGTCTTCGCTATGTGGTGGTGACCTCGGTGGATCGTGATGATCTGCGCGACGGCGGCGCCGCACATTTCGCAAGTTGCATCGCGTTGCTGCGCGAGCGTGTACCGGGCATCCGGGTCGAAGTGCTGACGCCGGATTTTAGGGGGCGCGTGGAGCGGGCCTTGTCCGAACTCTCGCAGGCGTGGCCCGACGTGCTCAATCACAACATCGAAACGGTGCCGTCGCTGTATCGGGCCGCGCGTGCCGGCGCGGACTATCGCGGCTCGCTCGCGTTGCTCGCGCGCGTCAAGCAGGCGAATGGGGCCGTATTGACGAAGTCGGGATTGATGGTCGGACTTGGCGAGTCCGACCAGGAATTAATCGACACCATGCGCGATTTGCGCGCGCATGATGTCGATATCCTCACCATCGGCCAGTATCTTGCGCCGTCGCGCTTTCATATGCCGGTGCGTCGATACGTCGAGCCGGGACAGTTTGCTTCGTGGCGCGACGAAGGTTTGAAAATGGGCTTTCGCGAGGTGGTAGCGGGGCCGCTGGTGCGTTCGTCGTATCACGCGGATCATGCCGCCGATGTGGTGACGGCCGCAGGCCGGAGGAACGGTCACGGGTGAAGTCCGTTGGTGTCTACGGGTTTTCCCGAGTCATTGCCATGTCGATATTGCTGGCGCCGGTTCGTCGTAGGAGTATGTCCAACTCTTTAGTGAAAGGCGAACACACCATGACTACCGGAACCGTCAACCTTCATCGGATCCTGCGCGCTACTCCTGAGCGCGTTTACCGGGCATTCCTCGAAGCCGATGCGCTGGCAAAATGGCTTCCTCCTTACGGATTTACCTGTCAGGTTCACCACATGGACGCGCGGGTGGGCGGTACGTTCAAGATGTCCTTTCGTAACTTCGGCACCGGCAACGGTCACTCGTTCGGCGGCGAATACCTCGAGCTGGTGCCGTCCGAGAAGATCCGCTATACGGACCGGTTCGACGATCCGAACCTGCCCGGCCAGATGATCACCACCATTTCACTGCGGCAGGTGTCTTGCGGGACCGAACTCGCCGTCGTGCAGGAGGGCGTGCCCGAGGTCATTCCTGTCGAGATGTGCTACCTCGGCTGGCAAGAGTCGCTGGTTCAACTGGCCAAGCTGGTCGAGCCCGAGATTCCAGGCTGACTGCGGCGGCATAGACGTGGGCGCGGTACTGTCCTTCATACCGCGATTCACTGCTTATGCCGAACTGCGGTCTATGAGGTGCTTACACGCGCGTTCCTGCCGGCGCATGCTGTCCAATTGGATAGATGCGCCGTAGGGCTGGCAAAGGCATTCGTATTTCGAAGCACATCGGGCCCAAGAGCGCGGCAAAGCCAATAGCTAACAATTTTGCAATTGGACGTTATACGGTTGGCAAAGGTCAAATCAAGATGCTATTTGCGTAATTCACCCGCGCGCGCAGGCGCCTTTTAACACGTAATAAAACGGAAAGCTAAAGCTATTTGGGTCAATTCCCGGAAGCTCAATCCGAGCGAACCGCCAGAGCCCTTGTGCCGGCTTCGGAATAGCGCGGTGAGTCACGCCCACATTCGTAGACCCAGCGCGGCTGAGCGTCGCTATTGCGTAGCGGACTAATTCGCGCTATAGCAATCATCTTCCTGTCCACAGTGGCGGCCATTGAGAAAGACGGCTCGTCAACACTCCAATTCCAACGCGTGTAGGCGCTCGTAAGGCAAACTTGCCGACGTGCTTCCCCGCTAATTTGGCGTGGTTCAGAATTAACCGGTGTTGGTGTTACACTGCGACTCGCCGGAGGCCAGCTTCTGGCAAAGGGTTTTATTGTTGCCCGCGCAACACTGGTTTGATCCACGTCCACGGCTCGTATCCCATGTCGTAAGTGCGGCAGCCAATCACTGGACTTCATCCAACACCCAACTGCGTTTTCCAGATTCCTCAGGTTCTTATACCGTGTACTCTCAAACGCAAATCGATCCGGTAGTCAGCTTCCGCAACTCGCAACGCGAGCACGTGCGTGGGACGATCATTAACCTCCAGAGAAAGTCTTTGGTGATGGAGGTCTATAACCCCTACTCGATCGTGCAGGTCAGCGAGGTGTTAAGCGAGCTGAGCGTGCGGATGGGTAGCAAGAACGCCTATCTGGGCAAGGCCGTGGTCGTCAGTCTGGTGAACACCGGCCTCACGGCGGTGGTATCGCTGGCGCTGATCGACGAATGGCGCGAACTGAGCGTCCTGTCCAATGAACCCAGGTCGGTCGGGCGAGAAGCCGAACTCTTCATCAGCGACTGGGATGCGCGCTTCAATATCCGGCGCGGCTACCAGATCGTGGTCAACGAGATGCGCGCGTTCCTCTCGGAAGTGTCGCGCTGGGTCGAGCAGGTCGATCTCACCGAGAGCCTGCCAAAGACCGACGGCAGGCTGCGCGAGGATCTGTTCTACGAGCTCGCCACGCCGATCATGCACAAGGTCAAGTCCTACCTCGTGCGGCTCGAAGAAGAGGCCGGACTCGTCGACGTAGACAGTGCCCCCGTGCATCGTACGTACGCGCAAGCGGCACTGCATCCGTTGCTGCTGCGAGCCCCTTTCGTTTACCGGACGTTTACGAAGCCGCTGGGCTATGCCGGCGACTACGAGATGGTCAACCAGATCCTGAACGATCCGCAACAGGGACCGACCACCTACTTCCAGATCGTCAATACGGCTTTCCTCAAGGCCGCCGTGGCGACCGCGCACCGGAACCGGATCACGCTGCTGATCGACTTTCTGACGCGTCAGGCCGAAGCGGCGCGCGTTGCCGGCAGACCGTTCCGGATACTCAACGTCGGCTGCGGACCGGCTTTCGAGATCCAGCGCTTCGTGCGCGAATACGCGCGTCCCGATCTGCTGTCGTTCCAGTTGGTGGACTTCAGCGAGGAAACACTGGCTTTCACGAAGGCCGCCATCGAAAGCGCGGCGGCCGAGGCCGGAAAAACGGTTTCGGTGGAGACGGTGCATCAATCGGTGCACGATTTGCTGAAACGCAAAATTACACCCGATGCGTCTCTGCGGGAATTCGACGCCGTGTACTGTGCGGGCCTGTTCGACTATCTATCGGACAAGGTGTGCGCGCGCCTGTTGAGTTATTTCGCTGCGCGTACGCGACCTGGCGGGCAACTGCTCGTCACCAACGTCCACTCGGCGAACCCCGAGAAGTTCGGCATGGAGCATCTGCTCGAGTGGTATCTGATCTATCGGGACGAGAGCGGCATGCGCTCGCTGCTGCCCGCACAGTCCACCGAACAGAAGCTCTATGTCGACGAGACCGGGGTGAATGTGTTCGCTGAAGCCACGATCCTCTGAAACGTCAGCAGACACCCACCCATGAGTATCAGTCAACTGCACACAGGCTATCAGACCGAGCTGGCGGACTTCCGCGTGACGTTCAGCCGCGGCGGCGCGTATACGGCCATTGTGCTCGTCCTGCTGGGCGTGGGGCTGGATCACGCGCAGTATCCGCAACTGCAGACGTCGTTCGCCGCCGCGCGTCTGCTCGTCTCGCTGCTGATCGGTGGCATCGTGATCATGCTGGGCACCGCATGGGGCCGACGCATGTCCCCATGGTTGACGCTCTCCTGGCTGCTGCTGCCGCAGGCCATGATTTCGTGGATGATCTGGCAGACCGACGGTGTTCAGTCGCCCTACTATATGGGTCTGAATCTTGCCATCTTCGCTTCCGGGATCGCGTTGCCATTCGGGCTGTGGCAGAACCTGGTTTTCGGGGTGCTGTCCTGCGTCCTGTACCTGCTTGCCTGCCTGCTGCCTCCGCATGGCGCCGTGCTGGTCGGCACGATGACCGTCAACGTACTGCTTCTTCTGTTCGCCGCTGCCGCCAGTGCTGTCTACACTTTCTTCAATGAGCGGGTGCGCTTCATGTTGTTCCGCCTGAAGACCGAAGTGTCGGAAAAGAATGCCCAGCTCGAAGAAACCAACAGCAAGTTGCTCGACATCAAAGGCCAACTGCTGCAGCAGGAAAAAATGGCAGCGGTCGGTACGCTGGCCGCGGGCCTGTTGCATGAAGTCAACAACCCGGTGAATTTTTGCCTGATGGCGATCGAGGTCGCGTTGGAGGAGCCCGTGACCAAAACGGAACCGACGCTGCAGGAATGCCTTGTCGACGCGAGGCAGGGCATGCAGCGGATCCAGCACATCGTGTCGGACCTCAAGACCTTCGCTTACCGCCGGCCCGGCGCCGAGGCGGAGGCAGGCACGCCTTTCCTGTTCGAAAAGGCACTCGATTCGGCAATCCGGCTCATCGCGCATGAATTGCGCGGTGTAGCCGTGACGCGTGACCTTCCCGCGGATACGCTCGTGCTGGGCGACGAAGCGGCCATTATCGGCGTGTTGATCAACCTGCTTTCCAATTCAGTGCTGGCCATGCGCAATGCGGGCACCGCCGGGCCGACGATTCACATCTCGGTGAAGTGGTCGGAGCAACGCCTGCATGTGACGGTGCGGGACAACGGGCCGGGCATCGCGGATGAGCATCTGGCGCGCGTGTTCGAGCCGTTCTTCACCACGCGTGATGTCGGGCAGGGCCTTGGCCTGGGTCTGTCGATCAGTTATGCCGTTATCGAACGCCATGGCGGCCTGCTGTACGCTGAGAGCGAACTGGGAAGTTGGGCATCGTTCAGTTTCGATCTGTCGCGCGCCCCGTGAGAACCCCATGAACGACATCAGGCAGACGCAGCCCACTATTCTCTACGTCGACGACGAAGAGTTGGCGGGCAAATATTTTGCACGCGCGGTCGATGCGGATTATGAGGTCCTGCTCGCGAAAAGCAGTGACGAAGCAATTGCTATCCTGCAACAGGACAACGCCCGCATTGCCGTGCTGGTGACGGATTTCCGCATGCCTGGCCGCGATGGCGGCGACCTGTTGCGACAGGTGGCGCAGGAATACCCGCACATCGTTCGTATTCTGGTCACCGCTTACGCAGACGTGGACGTGCTGCTACAAACGGTGAATACCGGCGAAGTTTTCCGCATCCTCGAAAAACCGCTTAAGCCCGCTTCCGTGCGCGAGACGCTGCAAATGGCGATCGAGCGCTATCGCGAGCGCGCCATTCAGAACCAGCGGTTGATGGCGATAGACGAGACGCTCGCCTTTCTGGCGCACGAACTGAACACGCCGCTCGCTTCCATCGCGTTGAACGCGAGCAGCATCGAAAATCGCGACGACAGGGAGCACGATTCGCCGCTCGAGATCACCGGGGCCGTTAGAGCGATGCGCGAGAGCGCACAATACTGCATTGCGGTGGTCTCGTCCTTCTGGCGATCGGTTCACAATGGGCACCGGAAAATGGCGGAGGGCGATGCCCGTACCGAGATAACAGCACATGGACTGATCTCGGCTTTGCTCGACACCTATCCGTTTGCGGCGGCGCAGCGCTCGTGGGTGCAGGTTGAGATCATCGGCGACTTTCCCGTCGTGACGCAGCCCAATTGCGTGGCGCTCGTGCTCTCTTCGCTATTGTCGAATGCGCTGCGCGCGCTGGCGGATGTGCCTTCTCCGTCGGTGCGCTTTACCGTGACAGCAGAGCCCGGCCCCGGCATTCGCATTAGCGACAACGGGCCAGGAATTCCGCCCGAGATAAAGGCCCGCCTGTTGACGGACCCGATTACAACGCACGCGAAATCCGGCGGGAACGGCTTGGGCCTGATTCTGTGCAATCGCGTCATGCAGTCCTGTGGCGGCGGACTCCAGATCGAGTCCACGTCGGGGGTTGGCACCACCGTCATGCTGGATTTCCCCCCTATCAAAGGTCAAACGCACAGGAGTTGTTGATGAACGAAGCGAAAGCCACACAGGAGTCGTCGGCGGCGATCATCTTCGTCGATGACGAGGCCACGGCCGTGAAATACTTCCAGCGTGCCATCGGAAGCCTGGCGCCAGTCCTGACTGGCAACTCGGTGGAAGAGGGCAAAGCGTTACTGGACGCACACGGTGACACGGTGGGCGTCCTTGTCTCCGACCAGCGCATGCCGGGCGAGTTCGGCAACGAGTTGCTCCGCTATGCAAGCGAGCGCTATCCGCATGTCGTGCGGATACTGACTACCGCTTATTCGGAGATCGACCAGACTGTTGCCGCCGTCAACCTCGGTCATATCCACCGCTACATCAAAAAGCCGTGGGACATTGCAGCGTTGCGCATGGAACTGAAACAGGCGCTCGAACTGTCCGAACTGCGCAAGGAGCGGGACCATTTGCAGCGCGAGAAACTCGGCGTGCTGCAAAAGCAGACTCTCGCCACTCGGATCGGTCTGATTCGCGCGCTGTCCGCCACGCTGATCGGGCCCGAGCGCTTCCAGCCGGTGGAGACGTACCTCGCGGCCGCACTGCTCGCCGACGTGCACAATGCCGAGCCGGACTGGCTGTTGCTGGACTACTCGGATCTGGTCGCGGCCGAAAGTAGCCGGAGCGGGGCGTTTGGCAACATGGTGTCGGCGAAGCTCGCGGAGTTGCGTAACCGACGTGCCGTTTCTGGCGGTGGCGACGCTGTGGCGGCGCTGGCTGACACGTTGGAGGAGGCGGGCATCAGGGTCAGGCGCGAAGCGGATGCTCTGGTGTGGGACGAGCTTGCGGCGCTTACCGAATTTCTGGGAGAACCGGCAAACCAGGCCGTATCGAGCCGGCACGCTGCATGGTTGGCAAGCCTGCTTTGGCTGGACGCGAACGACCTCGCGCTCCAGCCGGTACGTGAAGGCAACGCCGTCGCGTTTCGGCCTACCCAATATAAAACAGAGTTTTCTGCCGATCGCCTCGCGACGTGGATCGAGCAGTTCTGAGCGCCGCTGCGGGTGGGAGTGGGAGTGGCGTTGTTCGTCCATTGCTGACAGTGGCGCCCACCTCGGGCAGACCATTCCGATATGTGTGGGCGAGAAGTCGTGAATCAGCCGGCGGCGCGCTAATGCCAAAAGAGACTCAATGGCGACGCTGCTCTTCCGTTTGGCTCACGCAAATAAATACAAGTAAATCGCGGCGATGCCAGTAGACCATTTAGCGACGCAAAGCAAAGCGGATATCGAGCCTAAAGTCCGCCATAGAAAAGCCGAGATCACGCAAGGAACAGGGAGAGGATTGCCGCACACGCGAAATAAGCGTGATTTGATGGTCATTGCTTAAAACGTAACGCATCCGATTGATTCAACAGCCTGCTGGATGGTGATTGAGGTTGCGGGAACTCGCCGAGTCCATTTTCCCCGCGAATCAGCTCTCAGACTTGAAATACCTTCGGCATGACTGAAGCACATATGAGCCGAGTGCGCCGTCCCGGTGAACGCGCCGTTTTCTAGTTCAATGACTTCGCCCGGATCCATGCGGTACATTGCATGCGGTACATTGAATACCTAGCGCGTATTCATTCGCCACACGGAGAGAACCCCGCATGCGATCTTCGGCTCAAACCCAATGTAGCGTTGCGCCGGTCTGTGTGGCCCAGTTTCTCTTCGTTTTTTCCGTTGTCACCAGCGCGGCCCCTGCCGTTGCGCAGTCCACCCGGGACCTCATCGGCGCTGCACGTCTCGGTTCGGGTATTCGCAAATCGTCAATTTGAGCGCGACCCCGGACATCAGCTCCGCGCACCTCGACATTTCGGACGGTGCCGTTCCGCAATCGCTTACTGTCACCCGAATCCCCTACGAGGGCAGTCTGCTCACTTTTTCCGATCGCAACAGTATTGGCTGGCGAGTGTCCGGTGGTTACTTTCATGAAAAAGCTGATTTCATGATCAATGCGCCAAACGGCGCGGCAGGGAGCATCGTAAGCAGGTGGTCGGCCTTCAGCGCGACGGGCGGTCTGTTCCTGAAAAGCAAACTCGGCTATGGGTTTACATTCGAGCCCGGCCTCGACCTCAGCGTCGCCAGGCTGCTCAATGACGCTTCGTATGCAGGCGCGGCCACTAGCTTGAAACCCGCTACCGACGGACCCCTGCTTAACTGGCACGAAAATGCATGGCTGATCACGCCGAATGCAGCGCTCGAATGGACGGCGAATATAGCGCAGGCACAGACGCTGACTATTCGCGGGCATATTGCATGGTCGTGGGTCTCCAGCTTTGACGAGTCGGATCCTTTACTCCGGTTCAGGGAAACAGCGGGTTCATGGTCGATCCAGTCGTCTTACTCGGGGCCGACGGGTGCCCGGCTATTTGCGCGCCCGCTGAATTACGTTGTCAATGCGGGATATGGCGGATTTTTCGGACCCAATTACGGCGCGCTGGGTTTTTCAACACTAGCCAACGTCGGGGGCGGATTTGAAGTTCCTCTTTCGAGCCAGGACGCACAGTCGAAACGCCTGCGAGTTGGCGCAGCCTATGTGTTTGGTCACCACGTTAAAGGATGGGCAGTCAGCTTGGGTCTCGCATATTGATCGTTGGACGGACCTTCGTGGCGAGTGTGCTGCATGTCCGCCACGTCAGGGACGAATTGCAAGGCGGTTGCATCCGCGCACGCTGGTGGCCGGAACGATAATTCGTGAGGCGCGGGTTTGGTCCGCGGGTTTGGCCCCATTGTCAGGCCCATCCGTTCCGCCTCTACAATCAGCCCTCGTCGCCGCGCCGTTCAGGAGTCGATGGAACACGGCATGGACCACTCACTTGCAATTCAAGGGAGCCAAAAGAATGAAGTTACTTTTGCGGTTCTTTACGATCGTTCATGGGCTGATGGCGGCTCTCTTCACCTGCGCGGCGCTGATGTTGATTGCGATTGCCGCTCGCGTCGGATTGAGTGCATTTGCGAGTCAATGGGACGAGGCAAGCGCGCTATCCGTCATTGAAGCTTTGGGGCTGCTGGCTGGGGCCGTTGTCGCCTTGCAGATCGCCGAGACGATCGTAGAGGAAGAGGTCATACGCGAGGCCGACGTGAGCGCGCCGACGCGGGTACGGCGTTTCATGTCGCGATTCCTGGTGGTTGTCGTCGTCGCGCTTGCCATTGAAGGGCTCGTGGCAACGTTCAAAGCGCTGCACCAGGATCCCTCGCAGCTTCGGTATGCGGCCTGGCTGATTGCTTCGACAGCCTTGCTGCTTGCGTCATGGGGCGTGTTCGTCCACCTGAATCGGTCGGCGGAAGAGTTGGAGCCGGAGGCCATGGCGGAGGCTAAACGTGAAGACAAGAAAGTGTGATGGCGTTGTGGCGGATGTGCTGCGCGGATAGCTGGCGTGACATGTAGCGGTTGATCCGTATGGAAAAGCTTCGTCAGGATGAGGCTGGTTTGTCGGGTGAGGGTGCTGGGCAGTGCGGTAGCGATCGGCCATGAGGGGTCGTTCGACATCAGGCCCAAGATCGCTAACAATCGATCAGTTCCTCGCCCGGCTCACGTTCATCGAGCCGCAAATTAACCGATTTTCAACTGTGACCATCAACGCAAGCGGCAGAACTTGCTAAATTCAGTTCAGGGATCCGGCGACGTCTGTACTACTCACGCGATACGGTGAGCGTGATGACGTGATTTAAAGCAACCGGTACGCCAGTCGCGCGGCCGCTTTCGCGGTGCGCCTGTCCTGATCGAACGTGGGGTTGTACTCCGCGATATCCGCCGCGCGCAGCTTGCCCGAAGCCCGCACGCGCAGCACCATCGCTTCGATCACCGACAGCGGTACGCCCAGCGCAGCGGGCGCCGACACACCCGGCGCCGTGGCGGCCGGCAAGACGTCGAGATCGATCGTCAGATAGACGTCGTCCGCCGCGTCCAGCAACTTCTGAAGCTCTTTCAGACGCTGCGGCAGTTGCGTTTCCTGCATATCGACGTCGAACACGTAGTGCACGCCGAGTCGCTCCGCATGCGCGAACAGCGAAGCTGTATTGCTGAGATCGCTGATGCCGAAGCACGCATAGTTGAACGGCACCCCTCGTTGCTCACAGTCAAGCGCGATCTGATCGAACGGCGTGCCGGAATTCGCGGGACGCTTCTGACGCAGATCGAAGTGAGCGTCGAAGTTGATGATCAGCAGCTTGCGCGATATGAGCAGCGTGGCCTCATTCTCGGCTTCACGCTGCTGATGCAGCCGCAAACCGCTATACGTGCCCCACGCGACCTCATGACCGCCGCCAAACACCAGCGGGCGTCCGCCGCCCGCCAGCACCTCACTGACCACATGGGCCAGTTCCGCCTGCGCGGCTTCGAGGTCGCCGTCGTCGCACACCACGTCGCCTGCGTCGGCAAGTGCCGCCATCGCCGTTTTGGCTGGCAAGCCGGCCAGCGCACGGCGCAATTCGATGGGCGCATGCGCTGCGCCGATCCGGCCTTGATTGCGGCGCACGCCTTCATCGGAGCAGAAGCCTACGATTACCGGCGCATCGCGCTGCACCTGCACCGCGCTGCCGAACGGCGTCACCTGATTGAAAACACGCCGCGTGTCGCCGGGCTCGCCGTCGTCGGAACGGCCCGCCCACACCTTGTCGTCGAATGGAACTCTCATGCGCGTGACAACACCGCCTGCAGGAATGCGCGTGTGCGCGGCTGTGAGGGCGCTGAGAAAATCTCCGTGGGCGGCCCCGCTTCGACGATCACACCGCCATCCATGACTACGACCACATCGGCCACTTCCTTCGCGAAGCCCATTTCGTGTGTGACCACCACCATCGTCATGCCTTCGCTTGCGAGCAGCTTCATCACTTGCAGCACTTCGCCGACCAGTTCGGGATCGAGGGCGGACGTCGGCTCGTCGAACAGCATCACCCGCGGCTGCATCGCTAGCGCGCGGGCAATCGCAACCCGTTGCTTCTGACCGCCCGACAGACTCGCCGGCATCACATGCGCCTTGTGCGCGAGCCCGACTTTCTCCAGCAACGCCATCGCAGCCGATTCGGCCTGCGCCTTGCTGGCGCCACGCAACATGCGCGGCCCCACGGTGATGTTATGCAGCACCGACAGGTGCGGAAACAGATTGAACGACTGAAACACCATGCCGACTTCGGTGCGCAGCGCATTGAGCGAACGCTCCTTGAGCATCTCGCCCTGGTCGACTAGCCGATGCCCACATATGTCGATCGTGCCGCCTTCTGCTTGTTCGAGTCCATTACAGCAGCGTAGAAATGTACTCTTGCCCGAGCCGCTCGGCCCGATCACCACCACGACCTGCTGCGGTTGAATATCGAAATCGATGCCGTTGAGCACGGTATGCGAGCCGAACGATTTCGTCAGACCGCGAATGCTGACGATAGGCTCATTGACTTTGGCCACGGTATTCATTGCACCATTCCTCCCACACGCAAACGACGTTCGACGCGATGCAGCGCGTAATTGGTCGCCTGCGTCAACACGAGGTACACCAGCGCGATAGCGAGATACACTTCGAGCGAACGATAGGACACGCTGATGATCTTCTGGCCTTCATGCATCAGATCGTCGATCGTCAGCAGCGACACCAGCGCCGAATTCTTGATCAACGCGATGAATTCGTTGCCAAGCGGCGGGATCATCCGCACGATAGCCTGCGGCAGAATGATCGCGCGCATCGCCTGCCCCGGCGACATCCCAATCGAACGCGCCGCTTCCATCTGGCCGCGATCGACGGACTGAATTGCGCCGCGCACGATCTCCGATACGTAAGCCGCCGAATACAGGCCGAGCCCCAGCATGCCGCACAAAAACGCCGGCAGCAGAATGCCGAATTGCGGTAGGCCGAAGAACAGCAGGAAGAGTTGCACAAGCAACGGCGTGCCGCGGAAGAACGTCAGGTACGCGGTGCAGAAGCCGTACACGATGCGCCGCTGCGGCGTCAGGCGGCCGATGCCGATCAACAGGCCAAGTACGCAACTGAGCGCGAGCGACGCGGCGGTCACTTCGACCGTCACCAACGCGCCGTGCATGATGTCCGGCCAACCGGCAATCACTGGCGAGAAGTCAAGTTCCATTTCGTTTGCCCGGCCGTTTATTGCGCACTCGCGCCGAACCACTTCTTGACGATCGCCGCATACGTGCCGTCAGCCTTGATCTTGGCGAGCGCGGTGTTGAAGGAGGTCTTCAATTGCGGCTCGTCTTTGCGCACGGCGATGCCGTAGGCTTCGGTGGTCAGCGTTTTGTCGAGTACGCGGAAGCCGGTACGCGTTTTCGCGACTTGATACGCGGCCGGCTTACCCGTCACAGCAGCGTCGGCACGACCGATCCCCACCAGGTCGAACATTTCCTGGTTCTTCTCGACCTCGACGCGATTGATCTGCGGAAAGTTATCGCGCAGGAAGCTCACTGACTTCGTGCCTACCTGGACCGAGACTTTCTTGCCGTTCAGATCGGTCACCGTCTTGATCGGTGAATCGCTCTTGACCAGCACGGCCAGACCGCCCGCGTAGTACGAATCGGTGAAGTCGACCACTTTCGCGCGCTCGTCGGTAATGTAGATGCCAGAAATCGCAGCGTCGAAGCGATGCGCGATCAAACCTGGAATCAGACCTTTGAAGTCAATGTCGGTCCATTGCACGCGTTTACCCATCGCTTTCGCGAGCGCATTCATGAGGTCGACGTCGAAGCCGGTGCGCGCGCCGTTCTCGGTGTACTCCATCGGCGGGAAAGTGGCGTCGGTGGCGACGTTCAGCACATCCGGCGTTTGTGCTGATGCCGCGCCGGAAAATCCGCCCAACGTCACGGCGAACGTGACGCATGCGAGGGACAACAGTCGTTGCAGCTTCATGGGGTAGGCTCCTTGTGGTTCTTTCAAGTCATGCGGTTAATTCGGATCCCGAATTGCAGGATGAAATTGAAAAGCTTCGTCCCGTTACTCGGTTTGCATATGCTCGGAAATGGCGCGGGCCGTACGTAGCGTCCCGTCGATGAATTGGCTTTCTCGTCCGATGGCGCGCGTTGATGGCGCCATCAACGTGATCGACGCGCTGCTGCCGGCGCCGCGTCCACTGTGATGAAAGATCGGGGCGCTGACGCCCCACACGCCGGGGTCGACTTCGCTGTCGCTAACGGCGTAGCCCTGGGCTCGAATCTGTTGAAGCTCTGCTTCGATCGCGGCACGGCCGACGGGGTCGTTGTCGAACACACTGTCGAGCACTTCGGCGCGCGCCCTGTCGGCCATGAATGCCAATAGGGATTTCGCCGAGGCGCCCGCCTTGAGCGGCACGGCGCGGCCTTTCTCGAACGAGCAGCGCAACGAATGCTGGCTGTCGACCATCTCAAGGCACATCACCTGATGCCTGACCGCGACCACCAGTCCAATGCTTTCCTGCGACACACGCGCGAGCTGCTGCATCTCACTGCGGCTCGCTTCGACGAGCAGCGAATTCACATCGAAGCCAAGCGCGAGTTGCAAGCTGATCGGACCGGGCGCGTAGTATCCGGCGTTTTCGGCGACAAAACCCCAACGCTTGAGCAGCGCGATCTGACGGTACAGCGTGCTTTGCGCAAGCCCGGTCACGGCTAGCAGATCTTTGACCGACATCGCCTTGCCATGACTGGCGAGCGCAGCCAGCACCAGCAACACCCGTTCGGCCCCTGTCACACCCTGTTCCACGTTCACGATCACGCCACCCACAATCCATCAAGAACTCAGAATGCCAGACGATTCTCGGATTTCAAAAAACATATTCCCATTAGATGGGAATAAAAGGGGAGGGATTTCCCGAGGAAGGGGCGTCGGCGGCGCGGGATAGTCCTGACGCTTGACTGCCCGTGGCATTGAAAAGGAAACGATATCCAGAATGGACCGGGTCATTGCCCGAACTCTTTTTCGACCGGGGTAACTATGCGGCGCGCCCGGCTTCGATCGGCTTCTAAGCCTCGAGGAAATCGTACAAACACGGGATACGTAAGCGAACCGCATGTGTCGCGATCTTACTCACAGCGCCAGACGAACAGTTGGGTCCGAACCACCGACCGCCGCGCGCACCTCTGTCTACCATTCGCACTAGTCGCCATTAAAAATTTAATATTTTCAAGTGGTTGTGTGATCGCTTGGCGAGGTGCCACCGGATGGCACGCCCTTTGCCTTAATCCTCATCAAGGAGTGCCGACACCCTCAAAGTCACTCTGACATCCTGACTGACTAACTTACGCTTGGAGAATTGAAATGAACACGCTAGTAATCAAGGACCTCCCCGTCGCCGTTGAGATGGATCGTACTGCCATGACCGCCGTCAGCGGCGGCAGGTTGCCGCAGCAGATCGTGAACATCATCCAGGCCGTTTCCGACTACGCAAATGACGCTCCTACCCAGCACAGTTTTACTGGCAGTGGGGCTTCTGTGACGTACTAACAGAAACACGGTGATTTCGTACCTCATGGCCCCCGCCAACGAGGGGCCTCCTTGAATTCGCTTCCGGTGACTTTAACTGCGCTGCACCGATACCGACCGTTCAGCCTCAACTCGACGGCGTGTCGTGAGCGTGAGCATTCTTTCTGAGGGCCATTGCGAGCGTTTGCTCGTCCACGATCGATGAGGTAACCGGGCTTGCGATTCCTCACCACGCGTGCTCAACTTTTTTCCTCGCAAGACAAGTGGCAGAAAATGTCTTTGTTTAGAATTCCGAACAGAGCGTGAATGAGGGAAATGACGTGGGACGGGTCACCAAGATTCTTTTTATCGCGGCGCTAATCGTATTTACAGCTTGCCTCGTAGTTGGGGCGCGGACATTCGTATGGCAGGGCATTAATTACGAATTTGCTCAGAAATGGATAAACCTTCAGCACTGAGCACCTTTTTATCGACGGTTGGTCAGCTTGCGGCGGTGTGAGATTCGCGCAGTCCATGCCGCTCGCATGGGGCAGTGATCGGCCCAGAAGTGAGCGTTCGACAATTGTCAACGGATCGTCGACAATTCGTCGCCGGCTCATGTACATACCGGGCTAACAAAACTCACCGATTCCAACCCGCGGCATCTAGGAGCCCTCGTATGCCCGCACCCTACATCGGCGGCTGCCTCTGTGGTCAGATTAAGTTTGAGCTCAGGCATGAGCCGCTCACTTTTTATGTTTGCCATTGCACTATATGTCAGCACAGAACAGGCGGCGCTGCGCTACCTGTGATGTGGGTCCGTCGAGCCGATTTGCATGTTGTAGAAGGTGAGCCGATCATGCTGATATTTGACTTTGGTCGTGGGCAGCGGCGTAGCAAGGCATGTCCGCGCTGTGACACCCGGCTTTGGGCAGAGCCAAATGATCAGCCCCATTTGGCGATAGTCAGACCGGGGACATTAATGAATCAAAGCGAATTTACCCCTATAGCGCACATATTTACGCGTAGCAAACAGCCATGGTTTTTGATTCCAGACGGCGTTCCCACTTTTGAAGGGCGGGTCGGCGACCAAGAGGAGTTGCTCCGGTTATGGCGTGAAAGGAAAGTGGACGGTAAACAAACGCAGTAGTGATGCAGGGTCACCAGTGACCGGGCCACGCGGCGACTCACACGTCGACGTCGACTTAATCTAATCACCTTCGGGCTGAGTTCTGCCCACACATGGAGACGTCCGGCACCGTCGCCTGGGTCGGCGACAGTCGATCGCCGACCACTTCGCTACCTGGGATTCGACAGATCTGGCGACGGCGATCGAATTGACCAACTTCACAACGGATGGAGCCCTAAACGATGACCTCAAAAAACATCCGCAGAGCAACAGCCGATGACGTACCGGCTGTTACACAGATCCGGAACGACGCGCATGCGAAAAAGGTGGCTCACGGCGACTATGCATGGGGCAAGGAAGGAGATGGCTTTTCCGAAGGATGGGTGCTAAACAGTCTCTCACGCAGAGCGGTGTATGTTGTGGAGCAGGACCGCATGCCCGTGGGGACGTTTTCTCTGGATTGGGATGATGAAGTGTACTGGGGACCTCAAGAGCCAATCGCGGGTTACGTGCATGGACTTTCTGTAAGAAAAGGCTTTAACGGCCTTGGACTTGGGAGTTTCATGATCGATTGGTGCGCTAACCAAGTCAGCATTCTGAACCGACATTTTGTTCGACTTGGTTGCGACGCGAGAAACACCGCGCTATGTGCCTACTATGAGTCGCTTGGCTTCGTCCGCGTAGGAGTCAAGCCAATGTCCGGGCATGGCGGCTATATTGATTCTCTGTACGAGAAATCCGTGAAATCTATGCGCGGGCGGCCCTCGGCCAGGCTTCTGATCACCACCCCAGAGCGGCGCGTGTTGTTGTTCCGTTTCGCGCATAAGTCTGGGGCGCTCGCTGGAAAGGCCTACTGGGCAACCCCGGGTGGCGGTGTCGAGCACGGCGAGACGTTTGCGGACGCAGCGATACGAGAGCTCCGTGAGGAAACAGGCATTCGCAATGCGCAAGTATCCCACCCGGTCGGCCGGCGCGAAGTGCCCTTGCAATTACCGGACGGCGAGCATGTGCTCGCGGTCGAACAGTATTTCGTCGTCAACGCTGAAACGGAATCCATTTCACGCGACGGTTGGACTGCGGAAGAGATGGAAGTCATGGCGGATCACAAATGGTGGAGCCGGGAGGAACTGTCTAGCACCAGCGAGACTATCTATCCGGAAGGACTAGTCGAGATGCTAGATGGGGCGGGCGTCTTTGGCACCGAATGACCGCTTTGAAGCAAAACGGATGACCGCTTCGGGTCGCGTGCTGCCGATCGCGACTACGCGAGAGTCGGGCAGTCTATACCGGTTGCATGAGGCAGTAATCGACCCACTTTCTACCGCTCGACTACAGTCTGAGCGCGAAGCGCTCGAACACCACGCCCACCGCTTTGACCAGGCGGCAGGCATTCACACGAATCCCTGCCGCCCCTCTTTTGGGGCGACACAGTGTGCGAAAGCGGGAAATAAATCTTGCCGACGCATTATATTAAGATGCCTAACGAATTCACCGAATCTAAATCCATTCAAGTTTCTCCCCGACGACCTTGACCCCTACCACCCACACCCCACGACGCCAGAATCGCGGGCATCGCCATCAGCGAATCGATCAAACCATCACACTCCAGCGCCGCCGACCCCGCCGGCCCGGCATAGCCATAGCTTACGATGAACACCGGCAGACCGGCCGCTCGCGCGGCACTCACATCGACCGGCGAATCACCAACCAATACGCTGTGCTCAGGTTCCACGTCGAGCAGCCGGCACGCGTGCCACAGCGGTTCGGGATCGGGCTTCATTTTGTCGATAGAATCCCCCGCAACCACCACATCGAGGTAGCGGGCGAGCCCCGTTGCGAGCAGCAGTGGCGCGGCGAGTTCCTTCGGCTTGTTGGTCACGCAGGCAAGCCGGTATCCAAGCCGCTGCAACTCGCGGAGCCCACTCCCCACATCGGGGAAAACGCGGCCAAGGCGTCCATTGGTCTGCGCGTAGTGGCGATGGAACACATTCACCGCATGTTCGGCGTCGACGCGCCGAGCCAAGCCAGCCGCTTCCAGCGAGCGTCGAACCAGATTGGGCACGCCCTTGCCGATAAAGCCGCTGACAGTCGCGAATGGCAAAGGCGCCGAACGGAACTCCTCGAGCATCTGGCTGACTGCTTCGACGATGTCCGGCGCGGTGTCGACCATCGTGCCGTCGAGATCGATCAGTACGGCTTTGGGTCGCATGCCTTTCACGAGAAGTTCCTGATGCATGTTCAGGCCGACTCGGTCAGCGCGTGGCGATGCCAATGACGCAAGGTGGCCAGATCGACCCAGCGAGCCTCTTCATTCGGGACCAACGAAGGAATCGGCGCGTGCGGCTCACCCAAGTCGGGCAGCACGGCCAATGCGCCGTCGAAGTCATCCTGCGACGTGTACGCGGTCGGTGTCACGATCGTAGGAACGCCGGCCGCGCGTGCCGCGCGCAGACCATTCGATGAGTCCTCGAAGGCAACGCAGTCCGAACCTTTGAGCCCGAGTTGCCGAAGCACGCCGAGGTAGACCTCGGGCGAGGGCTTCTTCTCGTGGGTCGTGCCGGCATCGCAGATTGCGGCGAAGCGGGTCCGCCACGCGGGTCCGAACGGTGTTTGCAGTAGTGCATCGAGGTTTGCGGGGGTCGTGGTCGTGGCGATCGCCACTGGAATAGCGGCAGCATGCGCCTCGGCAATCAGACGTGCAATGCCTGGCCGCAACGGCAAACCGCCATTGCGCACGCGCGCTGCGTAATGGCGCGTCTTGATCGCATGCACGGCGTCGATCACGTCGCTCACGCGCGTGCCGTCCGCTTCTTCCAGATCGGCGACGTGCCAGTAATGCAGCAGGCGCTCCTTACCGCCCGCCACCTTCAAAAGGCGCGTGTAAAGGGGCTCGTCCCAAAACCAGTCGAGACCCGCTTCGGCGAATGCGGCATTGAAGGCCTGCAAATGAGCGGTCTCGGTATCGGCAAGCGTGCCGTCGACGTCGAAGATCAAGGCTTGCATGGTCCGGTGCTCCTGGTTTCATGCAGCCACGATAGCGGAGCCGGATGCCGATTTGAATTCAGAGATTCTTTGGACTTCGTTAAGGCATCCTTTATGTGAACGTGGCATGCGCCGCGCGGCGGCGCGAACGCAAGACAGCGCAAGGCAGCGCAAGGCAGCGCAAGTGCGGTGGTCTTCACTTCTTCGCCCGGGGATCAGTCACGAAGCCGATTTTCGTCAGCCCTCCGGCCTGTGCAGCCGACATCACGTCGGCGACGCGCTCGTAGGGCACTTTGCGGTCGGCCCGTAAATGCAGTTCGGGTTGAGGTTTTGCGCGAGCAGCCTCGGCGATCCTCGCGCGCAAAACATCGTCCGCCACGGCATGGCCGTCCCAGAGAATCGAGCCGTCCGCCTGCACGGCGACGTCGAGATGCGCGGGTTTGACATTGTCCGGCTGGCTGCTCGCTTGCGGAAGATCGATTTTCACCGCGTGCTGCATGGCCGGAATGGTGACGAGAAAGATGATCAGCAGCACCAGCATCACGTCGACAAGCGGCGTCATGTTGATTTCGCTCATCAGGCCGCTTTCGTCGTCGTCGGAGAACGGGGTCATTGCCATTTGAGCGCTCCATCGCGTGTGTCGTCGCTCGTGCCGTCATTCGCTCCGCTCGCCGCCGGGGGCGCACCGCGCGGCACGATACGCATGTCAGGGCCGGTACTCGACGGCAGTTGCGAACCGGTCACGAAATACGCGTGCAGTCCATGCGCGAAACGCTTGAGTCTCGTCACGATCGACTTGTTCGCGCGGGTCAGGCCGTTATATCCCAGCACCGCCGGTATCGCCACGAACAGGCCGAAGGCCGTCATGATCAGCGACTCGCCGACCGGTCCGGCGACATGATCGATCGACGTCTGTCCCGTCTCGCCAATCAGGATCAACGCGTGATAAATGCCCCAGACGGTCCCGAACAGCCCCACGAAGGGCGCGGTGCTGCCGATCGACGCCAACACCGCGAGGCCGCTTTGCATGCGTGCAATGGCGTCGTCCATCGTGTCCTGCAGGCGGCGCGTAATCCAGTCGGATACGTCGATGCGGTCGTGCAGATGCGATTGCGTCTGCTGATGGTGGGCAGCGGCTTCCTCGCCGGCGAGAGCGAGCGCGAGAAGCGGATTGTCGCGGGGAGTCGACCCGGATGCGTGCGCACCGAGGCTGCGCAATCCGTCTTCGAAACGATCGGCTTTCCAGAATTGCGCTTCGGCCTGGCGCGTCACGCGCTTGATCCGCATGATGGTCCATAGCTTGATGAGGATCACCGTCCACGACAGGACCGACATGATGAGCAGCGCGCTCAGAATGCAGCGTGTGATGATATCGCCGTTTTCCCAGACATTCGCGAGGCCATAGTGTTGCATGGTGTTTTCCTTTGACTCGGAGACAGGCTACTCGGCCAATCCGAAGATGAACGATTCCGAATAAGCGGCACGCACCGCTTCGCCGTTTTCCCTGTAGGGTTGGCACGCTCCCGCATGGATCGCAGCGAGCGCCGCGTCGTCGAGCCGGGGATAGCCGCTGCTCCTTTGAACTTGAGCGGTTTCGATGTGGCCGCTCAGGCCTACTACGAATCGGACGATCGCAGTGCCGCTTTCACCGCGGCGCTTCGATACCTCGGGATAGTCCGGCTTGGGAATAGCGCAGTCGACGTGCGACACGCTCCTTGGGGTACTCGATGCAGGCACGGTGCGCTCGCCAGCGGTTGCAGAAGCATTCGCCGCCGGCGCTGCGGGGGATGGCGCAGCGGCAATGGGCGCAGCCACCGGTGCAGGCGAGCGCGAGGAATCACCGGATGGCGACGGCACGCTCGGCGCAGGTGCTGCGCTCGCGCGCGGCGGCTTGGGATGAGGCTGCGGCAGGAGTTTGCTCCGTACTGCGGGCTGCGCGGCTTGCGGCGCGGCAACCGCAGCGGCCGCGGCGGGCACGGCAGGCTGAACAGGTTCGACAGGTTCGACAGGTGCAAGGACTTGCGAGTCATCCCTCAACAGCATTGCGACGATGGGCGTCGCTTCGACCGTTCGCTCGACTGTGCGGTCTCGCGTCGCCAACACCCACCCAAGCAAGCCCGCATGAGCGGCGATGACGGCGCCCAGCGCCATGACGATACGACGCCGCGATGCCGTATCGATCGCGGTATATCCAGCCGTCGCCATTGCACGTTCGAGCATTGCGGTCGAGGCCTCGCATTGGCCACCTCCGCGCTTATTTTCCACCCCTACAGCGCGTTTTAGTACTGCCGCTGGTCTCACCGAGTCAATTCGGGAAAATCTCCCGCCCGATGTGCGTTGTCAAACGATCCTCCGATGAACTACTTTGCTTGAATGGCGCGAGCTTTCGCGGCGTAGCGATTTCACTACGGAGTACAACAATGCTGGAGACAAGCTTTCGTATCACAACACCAGGACGGTCCCTCGCTTTCGCTGTCACCACCCTGGCCACCGCCGTTGCGGCGCTTGCGCTCGCCGCGAGTACGGCCTACGCGGCGGCCCCAATAGCCTACGTGACCAGCGAGAAGGCCGGTGTCGGCGTGATCGATCTGGACCAGATGACGTTGACGAAGACGTTTCCGGTCGGCGCCGACGGCCCGCGCGGCCTGAGTCTGAATGCGGATGGCACACGGCTTCTCGTGGCCAACAAGAATACCGGTGACCTGGCGGTGATCGACACGGCTTCGGGTCAGGTCGTCCAGCGTGTGAAGATCGGCAAGAACCCGGAATTTGTGCGCGTGCACAACGGCTACGCATACGTGACCTACGAACCCGGCGAAGACGGCGGCCCACCCGCCGCCAAAGGCAAGCCAGGTGCTGATAGCCCGCCCGCCGCCAACGGCAAGCCGGGCGCCGACGACGATGACGCCAACAAGCCGCCCGCTGAAATCGCGATCGTCGATATGAAGACCTGGCGCGTGATTCGTTCGGTCACGAGCGGCCACGAAACCGAGGGGATCGAATTTTCGCGCGACGGCAACACCATGCTTGTCACCAATGAGGGCGACGATACGGTCTCGGTCTATCACGTCCGCACGGGCGCGCCGGTCCGGACCGTGAAGCTCGCGGCAGGCGGCCGGCCGCGCGGCATCCGCCTGTCACCCGACGGCAAGGACTATGTCGTCACGCTCGAATCGCTGAGCAAGTTCGTGGTGATCGACGCGCGCACATTCCAGGTCGTGAAGACTGTCGATACGAAGCTCGGCCCGTACGGCGTAGCGTTCGGACCGGATGGCAAGCGGCTGTTCGTCGCCGCGGCGCGCGACAAGACGGTGCAGGTGTTCGACGGCCACAGCTACGAGCATGTCGCCGACGTGCCGGTGGGCCAGCGTTGCTGGCACTTCAGCTTCACGCCGGACGGCGCGAAACTGCTGGTGGCATGTGGCCGCTCCGATGCGGTCTATGTGCTCGACGCGCAAAATTATCAGCCGATCAAGCAGATCGGCGAACTGCCGTTGGCGTGGGGCATCGTCACGTATCCGCATAGCGACGGCTCGATCGAATCGCATTGAGCGCGTTGCCTGAGAGCCGATCGACGCGTCGGTCGGCTCACGCGCATTACGCGTTACTTCCACGCGTAGTGCAGCCCGACCCAGAAACCGCGCGGCGCGCCCGGCCCGACGAACTGCTCGTTGATCGGGTTGGCGCCGTCGAACGTATGGTTCGGGCCGTTGAAGAAGTTCTCGCCGAGCGCGCCGAAGCTCGCATAGCGTTTGTCCAGCAGGTTCGTGATGCTCGCGAAGACCTGAAGCTGTTTGGTCACCTGGTACGAGGTGTCCAGATCGATCAGCAGGTAGCCCGCGATCTTGCCGTTCACATCCTGGTTGTTCTCGTCGCCCTGCGCATAGACGCTGCCGCGCCAGGTCAGGTTCGTGCCGATGTTCCACTTCGCGGTGGCCGCGTAGTCGAGTTGCAGCTTGACGGTGTTCGCCGGGATACTGGGAATATGATCACCCGACTTGACGGTGATGTTGCCGTTCTGATCCGCACTGGAATTGCTCGGACTGCTTTCGGTCCAGCTCGACCGGTAGGTCGCGTCGACGTAGCTGTAGCTGGCCGTGACGGCGAGCGGCCCGAGTTGGCTGTGTCCTGAGAGTTCGAGGCCCTGCCGGCGCGTGCGGCCGACATTCTGAAAGAAGCCCTGGTTGCTGGTAGCGCCATTGGTGCTGATGAACTCGATATCGTTGTCGAGTGTCGTGCTGTAGACGGCGGCGCTCCAGGTCGTCGCCTGGCCTATCCGTCCACGGGCGCCGATCTCAAAGGTCTTCGAGATCACCGGCTGGAGCGACGGATCCGACACGAAGTCGTTCGGCAGTGAGCAGGGCGCGGACGGATCCGCACAGGCCAGTTCGATGGCGGTCGGCGAACGCATGCCTTCGTTATAGGTGGCATAGGCCGTGAATGCGGAAGTCGGATTCCAGTTGATGCCGATCGCCGGATTGAAGCGGGAAAATGTATGGTGGCCGTCGAGCTGAGGCTGCGTGCCGCTCGAGTCGCCGATCGTGGCGTCTGCCCAGTTATAGCGTCCGGCGAGCGTCAGCGTCCATTGCTTCGTAAGCGACAAGGTATCCTGCAGATAGATTCCGTAGTTTCCGTTATGCGTTTTTGCCGCGGTTTCCTGCTCGAAATCGCCGATGCCGATGGTCGCGCGTGAAGCGGTGAACACCGCATTCTGGGAAGACTGGGTGTACCGGGAGTTGGCGATATCCGCGGATATACCCGCGACGAACTGGTTCTCCATCCCACCGAGCTTGCCGAGCAGCGTGAGTTGCAGGCTCGCGCCATAGCTGTCGGTCGAGACGATCGATCTTTCGTTGGTCGCCTGGGTCGTATCGACGTTGCCGTCGTCGTCCACCGCGCCGAAATTCGGATTGGTGTTGCTGCTGACGTTGTCGTTGCGGAAGTGCCGGTAATAGACGTTGCCGCTCAGCTCGACATGATCGTTGAAGTAATGATCGCCCGACAGCGTCGCGTAGGCGGCGCTGTTCAGATTCTGGTCGGGATAGGTATAGGGCTGCTTTGGATTGCCGAGGAATGAGCGCGGAATGGTCTGCGTGCCGTGCAGATCGTTGTCCGCGCCGCCGCCCGAGAACGACAGCGTCGTATCCGCGTCGGTATAGCGCAGCTTGCCGAATGCCTGCCGCACGCGGCTGGAATTCTGCTCCGCCCAGCCGTTGTCGTTGGTCGCGTTGCCGGTCACGTAGTAATCGAGATTCTGACCGATGGTGCCGCCCTGTTCGATCTGGGCGGACTTGCGGCCCCAGGAGCCCACTTGCACCTCGGCCTCGCCGCCGGGGCTCGTCTTGCCGTTCTTCGTCGTGATCGCGATGGCGCCGCCCAGCGTGTTGAGACCGTAGGTCGGGTTCGAACCGGGAATCAGCTGGATCGTATCGATCGCCTGTTGCGGCAGCAGGTCCCAGTTGACCACGTCGCCGAACGGCTCGTTCACGCGCACGCCGTCGACGAACACGGAAAGGCCTTGCGGCGTGCCGAGCAAAGGCGACGCGGTGAAGCCGCGATAATTGACGTTGACCTGATACGAATTGCCTTGCGCGTCGGCGATATCGACACTCGGCAGGTTCTTCGCGAAGTAATCGGTGAGCGTGCTGCGGTGCTGTTGTTCGAGATCCGGTGCGTGAACGGTCTGCACATTGGCCGGCACTTGCGAGAGCGGCGTGCCGATACCGAGGAGCGGCGTGGTGCCGACGATGACGATCGGCGCGAGCTTCACCGCATCAGCCTCCGGATTCACGCCGGCCGGCGCGGCGGCGGCCGCCGCCGCCGCCGCTGAGGGCGTAGCCCCTTCCGTCTGGGCCCACGCCGAAACGGACAAACTCGCGAGGGCGCCGCCGAAGCAGAGCGTGAGACCGGCCCGCCGGCGCAAACGTGGCAAGTCCGGTAAGCGAGATGCGCGGTGCGCGCTGGATGGCGTGTTCATCGTTCTGTCTCCGGCCGGATCGACGCTATCTTCATGAGCGCCACCGCGTTGCGGCGTGCGTAGCGCTTTCTTTCTGTGTGTGCAAAGCTTCGCATACGCCGGCGCGCGAAACCCGGGAGCTTTTCCCGATATCGCGGGGAAGCGTTCCCAAACGCGCTGCAACACAGCGCTGTGTGCAATCGGTCTGAGTAGAATGCAAACGTGACGAATGCAAACGTGATGGCAAGCGACCCCTCGAACCCTTCTTCAGTGCGCTCCGTACCACCGCATTCGGCGGTGTGGCGCGACCTTGCGTGGGTGTTTGCGCTGTCGGTGCTCGCCGCCGTGCTGAGCGCGAGGTTCGATTTCAGCGAGCACGCTTACCGCTGGACGCGGGGCCTCGAGCGCTTCCAGCTCGACGAATTGCCGGGTACGCTGTGCGTGCTCTCTATCGGCCTCGCGTGGTTTGCATGGCGCCGTTACCGCGACGCGCGCCGCGAACTGAGCCGGCGCTGCGCACTGGAAGAGCAGGCTGAGCGCCTGCTCGCCGACAACCGGCGTCTCGCCAATCAGGCGCTGCAAGCGGAGGAACTGGAGCGCCGCCATCTGGCGCGCGAGCTGCACGATGAGCTAGGCCAGTACCTCAACGCAATCTCGCTCGACGCCGCGCGCATCCGCGATCTGTCCAGCACACGCGAGCCGGAGATACATCGCGTCTCGCTCGGCCTCATGCAGAGCGCGAGCCACGTCTATCGGCAGATTGGCGGCATGATCCGGCGACTGCGGCCGATCGGCCTGGACGAGTTTGGTTTGCCGAGCGCGCTGGAGCATTGCGTCGACGGCTGGCGTGAGCGTCTGCCGGACGCGTCGTTCTCGCTGACGATCGAAGGGGACTTTGCCGGTCTGAGCGACGCGCTGACCATCACGCTTTACCGGCTCGTGCAGGAAGGGCTGACCAATGTGTCGAAGTTTGCCCGCACTGCACGCGTGGAAGTGTTCATGGTGCGTGCCCCACGCGAGTCGCACGAAGGGCATGACGCCGGGCCCATCGATGAAATCGTCGTCACCATGGCCGACGACGGCCCCGGCGTCGACCTCGACAAGCCGCGCGGCGGGCTCGGCCTGATCGGCATGCGCGAGCGGGTCGAGGCGCTAGGCGGCGAGTTTCACGTGGCGAGCAAGCCGGAAGGCGGTTTCCTGTTCTGCGCGCGGGTGCCCGCTCACGCAGGGCTTGCCGAACCGGTGAACTGAAGCCCGAGGCGGCTTGCCATCTGGGCGAGCTGCACGCCATTGTCGGCGCCGAATTTCTGCCGGATCACGGACTGATGATTCGCCACGGTCTTCTGGCTCAACCCCAGCTTCTCGGCAATGCTCGGCAGCGTATAACCTTGCACGAGCAGTCGCAGCACTTCGAACTCACGCGCCGACAACTGCCGTCCTGGCGGACCTTCGCTGAACGCGTTGCGCAGCGCGAGCGCCTGCGAGATATCCGGGCTCAGATAACCGGCGCGCCGGGCGATGGTGCGCACCGCCTCCACCAGCACGTCGGGGGCGCTGGCCTTGGTCACGTAGCCGAGAGCGCCCGCATCGAGCGCGCGGCGCACGAAAATCGCGTCCTCATGCACGCTGAAGATCAGCACGCGAGCGTCCGGCTCGCGCGCGAGCATACGGCGCATCGCTTCGATGCCGCTGGCGCCCGGCAACGATACGTCCATTACCACCACGTCCGGGCGCAGCGCGCAGAAACGCTGATAGGCCTGACTGGCGTCGGCGGCCTCGCCGCACACATGCACGTCGGCATTCTGTTCGAGCAGACGCCGGTAGCCCTCGCGCACCACCGCGTGATCGTCGACGAGCAAGACGGAAATGTCTCCCGCTGTCATGGTCAGCCTCCTGTGCCGCCGTGTTCGCCGGTCTTCCCGCATGCCGCAACGGACGCCAGCTTGCGCGAATTGGCGTCGTTGCGAAACAGGATCGGCTGCTCGCGCGGTTCAACTGCGGCGGCCGCGCGCCGCGCCACGTTCACCACCTTCAAGACCGTGTCATGCGACGGCGACTTGTCGCAGACGGGGTCGGCATTGGCCGCATCGCCGGTGAGTAGATACGCCTGGCAACGACAGCCGCCAAGGTCGCGTTCCTTTTCGTCGCAACTGCGGCACGGCTCTTTCATCCAGGCGAGGCCGCGAAAGCGGTTGAACGCGTCGCTCTCGTACCAGATCTCGCGCAGCGGCGTGTCTTTGACATTCGGCAGCACGAGTCCGGGCAGACTGCGTGCGGCGTGGCAGGGGAGCGCAGCGCCGTCTGGCGCAACGCCGAGAAACACTGCGCCCCAGCCGTTCATGCAGCGCTTCGGGCGTCGTTCGAAATAGTCCGGCACGACGAAGAAAATCTTGCAGCGCTCGCCCTGCGTGCGGCGGTAGCGTTCGACTACCGCTTCGGCTTCGTCGAGCTGTTCCTGAGTCGGCATCAACTGCGCTTCGTTCTGATGCGCCCAGCCGTAGTACTGCGTGTTGGCGAGCTCCAGGTATTCGGCGCCCATCGCGAGCGCCATCTCGATGATCTTGTCGACGTGCGGCAGGTTATAGCGATGCAGCACGCAGTTGAGCACCATCGGAAAGCCGTGCTGTTTGATCGATGCGGCGACGCGCTGTTTCAGATCGAAGGTGCGGGTGCTGCTCAGAAAGTCGTTCAGTTCCTGCGTCGAATCCTGGAACGATAACTGGATGTGGTCGAGGCCGGCCGCTTTCAGGTCGCCGAGCCGCTTATCGGTGAGACCGACGCCGGAGGTGATCAGATTCGTATAAAAGCCGAGCTTGCGCGCCTCGGCGACCAGCACTTCGAGATCATCCCGCACCAGCGGCTCGCCGCCTGAAAACCCCAGTTGCGCGGCGCCGAGCGCGCGTGCCTCGCGCAGCACGCCGATCCATTGTTCGGTGCTCAACTCGCGGCTGTGATCCGTATAGTCGACCGGGTTGTAGCAGAACGCGCAGTGCAGCGGGCAGCGATAAGTCAGTTCCGCGAGCAGCCAGAGCGGCGGCGCCACACCGTCCGGCGTTGCTTGAGGTTGCGCCGCGGCAGCAGGTTGTGAGAGATCGGTCATCGCGCTACTCCAGCCAGCCGCGCAACTGCGCGTCGGCAACGAACGCCCGCACGTCCGGACCCAGCCCGGTCGTGTTGAACGCCTGCTCCAGGTCGGCGATCAGAGCGTTCATATCGCGCGTGCCGTCGCAACGTTTGAGGATTTCCGCCGCGCTCTGATTGAGCTTCACCATCCCTTCCGGGTAGAGCAGAACGTGCGCGTTCTGAGCGGGCTCCCATTGCAGACGAAAGAGCTTGTTGATGGTCGGACGATCGGCGGTTTGCATGGCGCCGCCGGCGCGTGGCAGGTCGTTCATTGCGGAAAGGCCTTTTCGATCGAATCCAGCATGGTCCACAGGATATCGAGCTTGAATTGCAGGATCTCCAGCGCGCGTTCCTGTTGTTCGCGCCGTGTGAAATGATCGAGCGTGACCGCGAGCCCGTGCTCCACGTCGCGTTGCGCGAGCGAGATGCGCGAGCGGAAATACGCGAGGCCAGACGACTCGATCCACGGATAGTGTTCCGGCCAGGTCGCGAGCCGGTCGCGATGAACCTGCGGCGCGAACATTTCCGTGAGCGACGAACAGACCGATTCCTGCCACGGCGCGCGGCGCGCGAAATTGACATAGGCGTCCACGGCGAACCGCACGCCGGGCGTCACCCGTTTCAGCGACCACAGGTCGTCGCGCGAGAGGCCGACCGCGTCGCCCAGGCGCGCCCATGTTTCGATGCCGCCTTCCTGATCGCCATAGCCGTCGTGGTCGAGAATGCGCAGCACCCAGCGGCGGCGTGTCTCGCGATCGGGGCAATTCGACAACACGGCCGCATCCTTGAGCGGAATATTGATCTGATAATAAAAGCGGTTTGCGACCCAGCCGCGTATCTGCTCGCGGGAGCAGCCACCGCTATTCATCTTCACATTGAACGGATGATGAATATGGTAAGCGGTGCCTTTCGCCCGCAACTGTGCTTCGAATTCTTCGCGGGTCCAGGCGGGACTGTCGCCGCGTCCGTTCGTCTGCATGTCGTGCAGCGGCGCCGTGCCCAAAGTGTCTTTCGCGTTCATGCCGTCTCCGTTTTCTGCTTCATGGCTATGCTTTTGAATTGACGCTTCATAACCTGACTTTTGCAGTCATGCTTAACGTCATATTTCGAACGTCATTCCGTCGTACGCTACCTCGATGCCGTGTTCGGTCAGCGTGCGCCGTTCTGGCCCATCCTCGACGAGAATCGGATTGGTGTTGTTGATGTGAATCAGCACCTTGCGGACATTGTGCGCGTCGAGCGAATCCAGTACCTCGATCATGCCGCCCGGCCCCGACTGCTGCAGATGGCCCATATCGGCAGCAGTCTTCTTCGAGAGACCCAGGCGGATCATTTCGTCGCCGGTCCACACCGTGCCGTCGACTAGCAGCAGGTCAGCCTCCCGCATCGCGGCAAGCACGTGCGCTTCGATCGCGCCGAGTCCGGGCGCGTAGAACACGCGCTTGCCGGTCTGCCGGTTCGTGATGACGAGCCCGATATTGTCGCCGCGCTCGGGTGCGTTGCGATGCGGCGAATAGGGCGGCGCCTTGCTCGACAGCGGCAGCGCGTCGATCTGTACGCCGTTCAGTGCGTCCACGGCGAGCGGCGCGCCGTCGAGTGCGATACGGCGATGTTCGACGCCGCAATAGTGCGAGAGGATCGGCGCGACCGGAAAACCGCTGCACAGGTCCTGCCAAACGGCATCGGTTGCGTAGAGCGGCAGTGGCGTGTCGCGCTCGCGCAGCATCAGCAGGCCGGTGACGTGGTCGATCTGCGCGTCGATGACGAGCACTGCGGCAATGCCGCTATCGCGCACGCGGCGGGCCGGCTGCAATTCCGGATTGGCGGCGATCTGCGCGAGCAGATCGGGTGACGCGTTGACGAGCAGCCAGTCCTCACCATTCGCACTGACTGCGATCGACGATTGCGTGCGGCGCGTCGCCTTCAGCGTGCCGCGCCGCACGCCGTCGCAATTGCGGCAATTGCAGTTCCATTGCGGGAAACCGCCGCCCGCCGACGAGCCGAGTACCGTGATTTTCATGCCGCGCGGCGCAGAACGCGCCCCTCGTGAGCGGTTGGAAGGAACATCGTTGCGAGTGCGTGGGCAACACGTTCGTGCAGTCTCGGGTCGCTCGCGAGATGGCCTGCGCGCACGCATTCGACGTGGGCCGCGGGAACGGCACGCACGAGACGTCGCAGATTGCCCGGTGGGCAGACTGGATCGCGTGAGCCATGCACGGCGGCGAGCGGCACGCCGGCCGCGGCAGCTTGGCGCGCCAGCGCGAGCAGACGGGTTTCGCCGAGCCAGCAGCGATGCATCAGGTAGTGGGCCTGAATGCGGTATTTGCCGACCAGCTTGCGTACGTCTCGACGCGAAGTTCTTGCGGGCGAGTGTGCGCGGCGCGAGTCGGCGCTGGCGAGCACGGCATTTTCATAGCCGCGCCATGCGAGCGCGAGCGCATGCTGGGTCGCTTCCTTTGCATCGCCATCCCGTTGCAAGCGCTCATGGCAGCGGGCCAGCAACGCGGCGGGCCGGTCGCAATGCGCGGCCGTACAGAGCTGCGCCCATGCCCGTGGCGCGTGTTTGCGCGCCGTGACGAAGAGCCCGCGGACCTCGCGCAGCGAAGTGAGAAACAGTCCACGCATCACCACACCCGTCACCGACTGCGGATGCCGGCCGGCGTAAGCGAGCGCGAGCGCGGCGCCCCACGAGCCGCCGAGCACGCCCCAACGCTGCACGCCCAGGCGAACGCGGATCGCTTCAATGTCTTCGATCAGCCGATCCGTGCGGTTATGGCGCACGCTGCCGTGCGGCGTCGAGGCGCCCGTGCCGCGCTGGTCGATCAGCACGACCCTGAAGCGCGTCAGATCGAAAAGCCGCAGCGCGCCTGGCTGGCTGCCGCTGCCTGGGCCACCGTGCAATACGACGACCGGCACGCCGTCAGCTGCGCCCGCCACCGTGAACGACACACGATGCCCGTCGCGCGTACGCAGCGTATCGACCTTCAGCGGTGCAGGTGCCGACGCCTGCCGTGAAGCGCGCCGCGTCATGGCAACATCCTCGCGAGCAGATTGTCGCGATCGATCAACTGATGCTTGAGCGCACCCGCCACATGCAGCACGATCAGAACGATCAGCGCATAGCCGATCGCCTGGTGAAGCCCGAAGAAAAGTTCGCGCAAGCTCGCGTCATCCCAGCCCCACTTTGGCAGCGCAATGCCCCAGAAGCGCGTCCCATAACGGTTGAACGACGAACCGAGATAGCCGCACACCGGCATCGCGACCATGGCTACATATAAAAGGCCCTGCGTAGTGCGCGCGGCGGCGCGTTGCCACGGTCGCATCGGCGGCAAGGGCGGCCCTTTGAAGGCCGCACGCGCCATGATGCGCAGAAGCACCAGCAGGAAAACCGTCAGTCCGACCGACTTGTGAAGGTTGAGCAGCGTCGCCTTGAGAGGCAGCCCCTTCGGCAGTCCGACCATATACAGTCCAAGCGCGAGCAGGCCGATAATGCCGACGGCAATCAGCCAGTGCAACGCGATCATCGCGCCGGCATAGCGCGGTGCGGGTGCGTCGGCACCCGCAGATAGGTGGGGAGAATGCGCCATCGTCATGCCTGTCTCCTTCGTTATCCGGTGTTTCTGCCGAACACCGTTTGTCTGGCCGCTTTGCGGGCCGACCGGTTTCGGTGGCTAGCTCACGACCAGTATTTCGCCGCGTCCGTCGACTGCGAGATCACCCGTATGGCGCGCCGGCAAGCTCGCCGTGCGCCACTGTGAGAAGGGCGCGATTTCATCGGCGAGACTGCGCACGAGGAGCGCCCAGAACACGTCGAAACCGCGACCGCCGCCGGTAAACGTCGGCGGCAAGCGCGTGGGCCGCTGGGCAAGCACGAGCGTGCCGCGTCTCATACCATACGCATAATGCGCGCCCAGTTGCCCGGCGACACCAATGGTGCCGGCCACGAGCCGCGACGCGGCAAAATCGCCCGCATTGCCGCCGACCAGCACGAGGCCGCGGCGCATGCGATCAGCAAGCCGTGCGCCCGCGTTGCCATGAATCGTCAGCGTGCCGCCTGTCATGCCTTCCATGTCGCCGGCGAGTGCGCCGGCGGCAAAATCGCCGCTATGGCCGGTCACGGTGAGGCGGCCGCCGCGCATTTCGCATGCGGTGAAATGGCCGGCGTCGCCGTGAATCTGCAACGTGCCGCCCGCCATCTGGAAACCGCTAAAGTCGCCTGTCGAACCGTGCACGACGAGGTGCCCGTCCGCCATCCGCGCACCGATACGGTCGAGCCAGGGTGCCGCGTTCTCGATCACCAGCATGGCGCCAGCTTGAGGCGCCGCGGGTTCAGTGGCGGCCTCATGGCGCGACACGTCGAATATATCGCCCACGATACACCTGTCATTGCCCGCGGGCAGGGCGAGGCGCTCGATCTGCGCCACGCTCATCGCCGCGAGCGACGCCGGCAGCAGCGTCGAAGCGTCGACGCGGAAACCCGGGGCCGATTTCACGCGCAGCGTGGTGTGTTGACTCATGCGCGGCTCCCGTCGAGGCCTGCGGCAAGGCTGTGGAGATGAAAGTGGTAAGGCCCCAGCTTGCCGCCGTAGTTGCCCGCCGAAATCCGCAGCAGGCCCGCCGCCTGCCCGAGTCCGGTGGCCGCGGCGATCCCCGCGCTCATCGCGGCGCCGACATCCGCATCCGTGAGTCCGTCGATCACGATTTCGAGCACGCAGCCGACTTCCGCGCTCAGTTCGCTGCGCGGCGAGAGACCCGTGAGGGTGGGACAGAACGCGTCGTTGGTGGAGGCGCTCGCGCCTTTGTATCTGGAGCCGACCTTCGAACCCGAGCGCACCACGCCGCCCGGGAACGGCATGATCACATTCCGCAGCTTGCGCATGGCGGCGACCGCCGCTTCCGAGGCGGCGAGCGCGGCGTCGATATCGCGCGCGAGCAGGATCAGGTTGCCGCCGCCCACGGCCTTGACGGTCAGCGCGGTGTCTTCGCAGACGAACTCGCCGTCCATGACCGGCACGCGCCAGTAACGCGTGTCGCCGAGCATCTTCGAGATTTGCCAGCCATCGCCGAAAAAACGCAGCCCGCTGCCGAGCGACGCCCGATCGGATAGCGGCGCGCCGCTCGTGTCAGGATCGATGCCGCCATACACGGCGGTGGTCGGACACGTGAGCACGCATTGTCCGACGCGCCGCCCGATCTGTTTGGCCAATTCCTTCGACGACACCGCGAACAGCAGCACCGTCACACCCGGCCGGCCATCGGGCGTTTCCGCGGGCGGCAGCATGCGCTCGACGCCGGCCTCGCAGCCGCAGCCGATCACCGAGGTCGCGAACCCCGTCAGCGAGTTGGCGGCATGCATCGCCCACGCCGGCGTATGGGCGGTGATGACGAGCCGGGTCGCCTTCATCGGAAAAGCTTCCGCGAAGGTGGCGTCGATCGTGGTGCCGTTGATCTGCAGGGTCGCCGGTTCGCTCATTGTGTGCGCTTCACTTTGTGCTCAGCCGTTCGCGAGACTTTCGACCGGCAGCAATCTGCCGCCGCGGCAGCAATTGCAGATCTCGTCGTCGCTGATGGCCGCATGCGCGAAGTTGCTCGCGAGATTAGCGTCGCTGTAGGCGCGCAGCGTCTTCTCGATGCCGCGATCGAATTCGGGCGAGACGAAATGGATGCCGCCCGTGGGCGTGGCGACGAGCGTGCCGTCGCGCGCGACCAGTTCGCCGTCCTTGAACACATAAGCGGGCGACGTAAACATCCGCTCGCGGTCCGCGACATCGCGATAGACGGCAATATCCGCCGCGGCGCCCACGCCCAGATGGCCCCGGTCGCGCAGTCCGAGCAGGCGAGCCGGACCGGCGCGCGTGATGATGGCGATCTCGTACAGCGAGAACTCGCGTTGCAACTGCGGCAACGCGCTCGCCACTTGCGCGTCGGCATTGAGCTTCGCGAGCTGCTCGTCGCGAAACGATTTGTCCATCAGCAGACGGATCAGATGCGGATAGCTCGTAAACGGGCCGCCGTTCGGATGATCGGTTGTCATCGCGACACGCCACGGGTCGTCGACCAGCAAAAAGATTTCGAGCCCGATGATCCACTGCAATGCATTCACATAGCTCTGCTCGCGATAGCGGAACGGCACCACGCCACAGCCCGCGTCGCATTCGATATCGCCGACCACCCATTTGTGCGGCCGCGCGAGCGGCGTGTTGCGGAACTGCATCATGGTGTCACCGGAGGCCGTGACGGTCTGTCCGAAGATGATCTGGCCGACGTCGATCGACACGTTCGGCCGCGCGTTCACCGCTTCCGCGATCTGCCGCGCGCCCGATGAAAATTTTTGCGGACCCTCGGTGCCATAGCTATGAAACTGGATATGCGTGAGATGGATCGGCAGCCCGTCGGCGGCATCCATGGTGGCGATCGTCGAGTCGATATTGCCGGGCACGCCGAGATTGCTCGCGTGCACATGCAGCGGATGCGGCACGCGCAGTTCGGTCAACGCGCGCGACAAAGTGTGCAGCACATCGCGCGGCGTGATGCCGTAGTGCACGTGCGGCTCGTCGACGTTGAGCGAGCGCTGGTTGAATTTGAATGCGGAGATGCCGCCCGGATTGACGACCTTCACGCCGAGCGCCTTGCTCGAGTGAATCGTCCAGCCGATGTAGTCGCGCAGACGCTCGAAGTCATTGCGTGCAGCGAGCATCTGCAGGAACAGTTCGTCGTTGCCGAGCATCACATACGCGCCGTGGTCGATGATCGGCGTATCGCCCATTTCGAGGTGCGTGTGGCGTGCGTTGGACGGCATCATGGCCGGTTCGAACGCGGCCGTGTAGCCCATCTCGGCGTAGCGGTAGCCGGTCGCGAGCGTGCCGGGCGTGCACACGCCGCACGACGGCAGCCGCAGGTAGCGGCCGTTCGCGTCCTGTACCGCTTCGTAGGCGGCGTCCCGCACAGGATCGTCGCGATGATCCTCGGGTAGCAGCAGGCGCGAAAGATTGGTCTTGCCGCCGCCGATATGCGAGTGCATGTCGATACCGCCTGCCATCACGATCATGCCGGTGGCATCGTATTCATGATCGGCCGGCGTGGTGGCGGGCAGGTCGACAACGCGGCCGTCGCGGAACGTCAGATCGCGGCGCTCGCCGTCGACGCCGTTCGCCGGGTCGTAGATCGTGCCGCCTTTGAGCCGGACGAGACTCATGACTGCACCTGTGCGGCGGGCTCGGCGACGAGTCGCGCGGCCAGTTGCGAGACGATCGCCGCCACCGAGGGCAGCGCCGCGCCTCGCGCAGGAGAGAGCGGCATGACGACCGAGCCGTCGACACGAAACAGATGGCCGCCGCTATCGATGCCTGGCGTCGCGACCGGAATGAAGACAGTGGCGCCGCCGCGCGCTTTGGCGGCGTCGGCTAGAGCGGGATGGCCGAGCACGATCGCCGGCACGTTCTCCTCGAGCGCTTGCGGCCATGCCGGCGGCGCGAAGCTGGCGACCCACAGCAGGGCATCGATTTCGCCCTCGGCGAGCAGTCTGGCCGTGCGATAGCGATACGGATCGTAGTCGAGCGGCGCCGCGCCGGCGATGCGTGCGGGCGTCGAGACACGCGTGCGGAGCGGCAGACCCGAGAGCCAGGTCACGGTCTGGTTGACGGTCAATGCGCCGTCGTCGCCGCCGAGCGCGAGACAGCCGGCGCGTACCGTGCGGTTTGCCGCTTTGACGATCCGGTTCAAGGCTTCGATCAGCAATGCGGCGTGCGGGCCGGGCAGTGCGGCAGGCTCGTAGACGAGCACGGTGTAGTGCGCGGCGGCGATGCGTGCCTGCAGCGTGGCCAGTGCTTGTGCCGCACCCGTGCCGTTGTCTTGCAACGTGCCGGCTTCACGGCCTTCGGCTAGCGCGGACCAAAGCGCGAGCGTATCGAAAGGATCGGCGTGCGGCAGGAGCGCTTCGACGTGTGTATTCGCCAGGCCGCTCGCAGCCGGGTCGGGCGTGCAACCGACGAACACCAGCTCGCGTTGCTGCGGCGTGCCTTCCAGCGTACGCGCGAAAAATCGCGGATAACGCTGCGACGGCTGACAGCCGAAAAACACCAGCAGGTCCGCACGCGAACGCACTTCGGAAAGCGTCGTGAAGAACGAGCCGCGATCCTGCAATGACAGCGTGGCCGCGCTCATTGCATCGCCGTGCAGATGGTCGAGGATCGCGCCGCAGCCGGCGGCGAGCGTGTACAGCGCGCGGGTGCCCGCAACGTCCGTGGTCAGCGCACCGAACAACGGGCGGCGTGCCGACGACAGGATCCGCGCCGCGCTCGCCACTGCGGTATCGAGATCCGCGTCGTGTCCGTCGACGCTGTTGCGGCATGCTGCGTCCGCATTGCCGTAACACGCAAGCGCTTGCGCGAGCCGCGGGCATTCGGTATCCGGCACGGCGAGCGTGGCGTCTTCGCGCGACTCGACGACGAGGTCGTCGCACAGCAGTGGGCAGAACGGGCAGGTCCAATCGCGCGTCACTGTCGAGGCGGGCACGTTGGCCGCGGCCGACGGGTTCGGGGACGATGGATCATTGGGCGAGAGATGCATGGCCGCATTTTTAGCAAGCTCCATGCCGATCTGAATACAAGCCGGTGGCGCGGGTGTGCGACGCGTCGCGCGTGGCTTATGTGGCCCTGCGCTTAAAGCAATCGATACGGTCGCGGTTTTCGCCGCATTGCGCAGTCGTGGCGCTGATTCGGCGACGCGCCTGCCGGCTGCGCCGCACAGGTTGTGTGTCAACCTGGAGCAGAGTGTCACGAACTGCCACAACAGCTTGCCGTTCGTTTACATGCACACCCCCTGCGCCGATTGGCATGGAATTTGTATGGCTCGCTTAGGTGGACTCGGTGAGTGGCATGCCGATTCGGCGATCATGCAGCGCGGACGCCACGAGCCACGCAGAAGCGCCAGTGCGGGCTGCTGCCGCCATATCGTCGCGATCACGAATGCCGCCTGCTCCGATCACGGCGGTTTGCGCGGGTGCAGCGGCACGAATGCGTTCGACGGTGGCGAGATCGGGGCCGTCGTAGCTGCCCACCTGATCGAGTGTCATCGCGATCACTCTTCGAGGCCACCATGCGGCGGTGCGTTCGAATGCGGTAGCGGTGAGCAGTTGGCCGGCGCGATGGTCGAGCGAAAGGATCGGCGAGAGTCCGGCAGCGTCGGCGGCGCAGAGCGCGTCGAGGTCGTGGAGCGACTCGGTGCCGAAGACAGGTACGAGAGTCGCAAGATCGTGCGCAGGAGGTGGATTGCCGCTGTGGCTGTTGCGCTTGCCGGTGGCTTCGATGCGTTCGAACAGCGTATGCATCGACGAGTAGTCGGCATAGCCCGCGTCGAGCCAGATGTCAGTGCCGGGCAGGGCGGCACGCAATGCAGCGAGCGTCTCGACATGAGCGCCTTGCTGAAGGATCGCGCCGAGGTCGGCGATATAGAGCGTTCGTGCGCCGCTTGCGGCAAGCAGCGCACGAGCGATGTGAAGCGGCTCGCTGGTGGCGGCGAGCGACGAGCGGATCGGCCGATAAGCCGTGCGTTCGCCGCGCACCGCGCGCACCACGTGTCCGTCGAGCAGATCGAGAACCGGTATCACCTGCATAGGGGCGCGTTCCTTTGACCAAGATCTTTGTCTTCGAGTATCTCACCGGCGGCGGTATCGACCCGGCGCATGCCGGCGCGGCGAGTCTCGCCGACCTGAGCGCGCTGATCGTCGAAGGCCGGGTGATGCGCGACGCGCTCGCGAACGACCTGCGCGAACTCGACGGTGTGCGAGTGAGCTTCGCGAGTTCGCGCTTCGAAACCGTCGACCCGGCGCTCGCTCATTGTAGGGCCGCGCAAGGGGAGTCGATGACGGCTTTCGTCGCGCGTGCGGCGCGTGAGCACGATTACGCGTGGATCATCGCGCCGGAATGCGATGGGCTGCTGCTGCGTCTGTACGATGCGGTGGGCGCGGCGCGCTGGCTCGGCTGCGCGAAAGAAGCGATCCGCGTGGCGTCGAGCAAGAGCGCGACGGCGGCGTGCCTCGCGGCGCATGGCATCGCCACCACGCCTGCGATCGAACCCGGACAGATCGAACCCGGACAGGCCGAACCGGCACAGGCCGATGAGCGGCGCGGCGAGCGTTGGGTCGTGAAACCCGACGACGGCGCGGGCGGTCTCGATACCTTCGTGTTCGACAATTTCGTCGACGCCTGCGCCGAATACGAAGCCCGCGCGGCCGCCGCACGCAAACCCGTACTGCAGTCATGGGTCGAAGGCGAACCGCTCAGCCTTTCGCTCGTCTGCCGCGCCGAGGGCGTGGAACTCGTGAGCATCAACCGTCAGCAAATCAGCTTGAGCGCAGGCGATGCGGGGCAGCAACCGCGCATCGTCGAATTCGACGGCGTGACGGTTAACCAGATCGATCCGGCCGGCGACCAGGGCCGCATGCTCGACGTGCTCGCGCAACGCGTCGCGAAGGCGATGCCGGGCTTGCGCGGCTTTGTCGGCATCGACGTGGTGTGGCATCCGCAGCGCGGGCCGGTTGTGATCGAGGTCAATCCGCGGCTGACCGTCGCGTATGCCGGCCTTTCCGAGGCGCTGGGCGGCAATCTCGCACGCACGCTGCTCGATGCGCACGGCGTGCGCATCGAGCGATCCGGTCCGGCGGCGCGCAACCATGGCGCGCCGTGTGCCTGTGGAGCCCAGCCATGAGCGCCGCGCATGTCACGGTTAAGCATGCAACCCCCACGACGGAACAACGCGCGCCGATATTCGGCTGGGATGTCGGCGGCGCGCACGTCAAGGTTTCGATGACCGATGCCCACGGCGCCGTGCTCGACATCGCGCAATGGGCGTGTCCGCTGTGGCAGGGGCTCGACCATCTCGAGCGAACCATCGACCTCGTCTTCGAACGCTGGCCCGCCGCGCAGACAGCGGCCGCGCAACACGCGGTGACAATGACCGGCGAGATGGTCGACCTGTTCGAGGACCGCGCGCAAGGCGTGCGGGCGATCGCCGCCGCGCTGGCGCAGCGGCTCGGGCCGCGGCTGCGCTTCTACGCCGGCGACGCAGGCTGGCTTACGCCGCAGACCTGCGCGGCCGGCTGGCGCAGCGTCGCCTCGGCGAACTGGCTCGCGACCGCGCGCTGGGTGGCGGCACGCGTATCCGACGCGCTGCTCGTCGACATCGGCAGCACCACCACCGACATCATTCCGCTCGCGGGCGGCTGTGTCGTCGCGCGTGCCGCGACCGATGCCGGGCGGCTCGCCACGGGCGAACTCGTGTACCAGGGCGTGGTGCGCACGCCGTTGTGCGGTATCGCGCAGCGCATCGAATTCGCCGGGGCGGCCGTCAACGTGATGAACGAATGGTTTGCGACCACGGCGGACGTCTACCGGCTCACGGGTGAACTGGCGCCGCAGTACGACCTTTACCCGAGCGCCGACCAGGGACCGAAGACGCAGAGCGCAAGCCGCACACGGCTCGCGCGGATGATCGGCCGGGATGCCCATGAAGCGGACCCGGCCGAATGGCGCAGGTTCGCGCTCCGCTGGCGCGAGTTGCAGATGCGCGAAATCGGCGTGAATCTGGCGCGCGTGACGGCGGCGCACCCTGAACTCGCCGCCGCGCCGCTGGTGGGCGCCGGCTGCGGACGTTTTCTCGCGGCGGCGCTGGCGCGCGAAGAGGCGCGTGGCTACATCGATTTCGGCGCGCTGGCGGCGGTGCCGGCGAGCCGCCTGGACTGGGCCGCGACGTGCGCGCCGAGTGTGGCGGTGGCATTGCTGGCGGCGTTGCAGCAGAGCGATGCCATCGACGGAAACCGCGGCGCGGCGCCGCGGGCGGCGTGAGGCGAACGACTTGAGGCGAACGACTCGGCGTGGCGCAGGTTTGCCGCGCGAGGCGGAAAAGCCGCTGCCAGACGCGGCGCAACAGGCAGACGTGTCACGCAATTGAGCAAACAGCAGGCAAATGCAGTCAATCGGAAGCGAGGACAACGGTCATGTGGGTGGTCAAGATCGGGGGCAGCCTGAGTCACGAGCCGACGCTGCGCCACTGGCTCACCGAGCTCTGTGAAGTGGGGGGCGGGCGCGTGGTCATCGTGCCCGGTGGCGGCGATTTCGCGGACAAGGTGCGGCAATACCAGAGCGAGTGGCGCTTCGACGATCTGGCCGCCCATAACATGTGTCTGCTCGCCATGACGCAATACGCGATTCTCATGCAAGGGGTGTTGCCTGAACTCGTGCTCGCTTCGAGCGAGGCGAAGATCCGCCGCGCGCTGCGCGACGGCCATGTCGCCGTATGGGTGCCGACCGCGCTGATGCGCGACACGCCGGACGCGATGAGCAATTGGGACACCACCTCGGACAGCCTCGCCGCATGGCTCTCGACGATGCTCAACGCCGAGCGGCTGATCGTGGTGAAGTCATGCCCGATCTCCGAGGGCGAGCGGCTCGAGACGCTGGCCGCGAGCGGCGTGGTCGACCGGTGTTTCGTCGACTATGTGAACGAAGCCAACTACGTGGTCGAACTGCTCAACAAGGACAATGTCGCGTTGATGCGCGACCGGCTGCTGAATACGCCGGTGAGCTAGCGCCCGGCCGCGTTGCGTGTCGCCGTCCGTGCAGCGAAATGCGACGACTTGCAACGACATGCGCAAGCGGCAAGCGCGCCTTAGAAATGGGCCACGCCCGCGGCGCTCGCATCCGCTGCGGCAACGGCGCCGCTCACCTCGCCCGCAGGACGATGCAGCGCGGCGGCCCATTGCGCGACGCGTTGCGGATCGAGCCGCGAGCGCCGTCCATCGACACAGAGCGCCGTGCGAAAACCCGCCACATCCGGCGCGAGCGCACGAATCTGGTCGTACTGCGCCCAGCCGAGCGAACCGGCAATGCCGCTCATGGCGCCGCGCTCGCGTGTGATCCGCAGCCACTGCGCGAGCGTGTCGCTATCCACTTGGTCGAACAGCGTGCTGCCGTCTTTGCCGGACGTGTCGAACATCACGCCCACGAAGCCGAGCGTGGCCGCGTAAGCGACCAGCTCGCCGTCCATGCCGCCGTCGCACAGCAGCACGGGCACGACCGCCGCCGGCAGGCTGGCCAGTTGATCGAGGCAGCGCCGCGCGCCCGGTCCGGGCGTCACGCCCACTTTCACATAATCGACGCCCGCGCCGCTGACTTCGATGACGCGTGTGGCGATCTCGTCCAGTGCGGCCGACGGCACGTCGCCAATCGTCGCGCTGATCGGCTTGACCGGGTAATGGGCGCGCAGCCGGCGCGCGATCCGCGTGATGTCGCTAATCGACACACCGCCGAGCGCACCCGCGTTCGGCTCCTTCAGGTCGATCAGGTCGGCGCCGGCCTGGGCGGCGTCGAACGCCTCGTCGTCCGAGCGGACGCTCGCGAGCAATGCGGTCATCGAGATTCTCCGAAACACGGGAAGGGCTAGTGGGATACGAGTTCGGCGGCCGAACCGCCGGAAGCTGCGAGATTGTCGCGGTGCCGCGCGATCGCGGCCGTGAGCCAGCTCCAGGCGGTGAGTTCGACCTCGCCAGCGGTTTTGTCGATGGCGATCTGCAGGTAGGCCATTTCGCGGTCCACCTTGTCGGCGGGCAGCATGAAAAGCCGGCTGACGAGAATCGCACCTTCCACCACCGCGGCCTGGGCGCGGTTAAAGCCGCCGAACGGCGCATGGTTTTCGCGGTGCACGCATTTCATGCGCAGCACCGGGCGCTCCTTGTCGTCGCGCAGTTCGTCGAGTTCGAGTTCCGCATGCGCGAGCGATTCGGCGAGCCTGATGCTAGCCACGCGGCTTGCCGCGAGCGTCGGCCAATCGGTGGCGCAATGCGTGACGCAGCCGGCGAAGATGCGAACGTCCGTGGTGAAGTTCAGTACCGCCGCGCGCGATGCGACGATATTGTCGAGCGTCACCGAAGGACGAAAAGGGGAAAGGATGACGAAGTCGCCCTCATAACGGGCTCCCATCGGCGCGATATGAGGACGGCCATCGCACGCTGCCGTGGTGACGATCGTTTCGTGGATCATGGCTGGGAACGCGTGTCCTGGCAGCGCCGAAAGGCCGGCCGTCTAGCTAGGGATTAACCCACCAATCCGCAGAAGGGCCGCGTCTCGCGGCCCTTGCGGGCTTAACGCGTAGCGATATACATCGTGATTTCGAAACCAAAACGCATATCGGTGTAGCTCGGAGTCGTCCATTGCATATGTGCTTCCTCCATGTAGTGATACAGCGTTGCGCCGTCGGTCCGGCGTGATGCCGAACTGCATTGGCGTTCATTACCACGCAAGCTCCATGCCGGGTTTTCGACCACGCGGCGTGAACCGCGCAGTGACGCGCCGCAATACAGCGTTTGCCGAATTGCACCGGCGCGGCGACCGGGCGGGCGGCACGAAACTGTGACGCCGCGCACTGTTCCGGGAATGCAGCAAAGTGTTCCATGACGGGCAGACGCTTGCTGTCCTCCTGTCACGCCATGCTTGCAGTTCCCATATGAACCATTGTCCACCGTTCCGAGCGCGGGTGTTGAAAATTCGCTTCGCGTTTCCGTGATGGATAACGGATCGGTTAAGTCTGCCAAATAAAATCGTGAATTCTCAATGACTGCGTTCATGCCTACAGTGCACACAAGCGCTTCGTTCTTCCGGCAGCGCGCCTGTTCACACTCGAGGATACGTCATGAACGATTTCAGTCAACCGGTGATCGATTCCATACACAAGCCGCGCGATGCGGCGAACCCTCGCGAACGGTACGCCGCGGGCGTGATGAAGTATCGCGAGATGGGCTACTGGCAGCCGGATTACACGCCGAAAGATACCGACGTGATCGCGCTCTTTCGCATTACGCCGCAACCCGGCGTGGATCCGGAGGAGGCGGCGGCGGCCGTGGCTGGCGAATCGTCCACGGCGACCTGGACCGTGGTGTGGACCGACCGGCTGACCGCATGCGACATGTACCGCGCGAAAGCCTATCGTGTCGATCCGGTGCCGGCCTCGAACGCCGGCGAACCGCAGTACTTCGCATACATCGCCTATGAGCTCGATCTGTTCGAAGAAGGGTCGGTCGCGAACCTGACCGCGTCGATCATCGGCAACGTGTTCGGCTTCAAACCGCTCAAGGCGCTGCGTCTCGAAGACATGCGCATACCTGTTGCTTATCTGAAGACCTTCCAGGGGCCGCCGACCGGTATCGTCGTCGAACGTGAACGACTCGACAAGTACGGACGGCCGCTGCTTGGGGCCACCGTCAAGCCGAAACTGGGACTGTCGGGCAAGAACTATGGTCGCGTGGTGTACGAAGGATTGAGTGGCGGGCTGGATTTTCTGAAGGACGACGAGAACATCAATTCGCAGGCGTTCATGCACTGGCGCGACCGTTTTCTGTTTGCGATGGAAGCAGTGAGTCACGCGCAAGCGCAGACGGGTGAAGTGAAAGGGCATTACCTGAACGTGACGGCCGGCACGATGGAGGACATGTATGAGCGCGCCGAATTCGCGAAGGAACTGGGTTCATGCATCGTAATGATCGACCTGGTGATCGGCTGGACCGCGATTCAATCGATGGCGCGCTGGGCGCGCAGGAACGACATGATCCTGCACCTGCATCGCGCGGGACACAGCACCTATACGCGCCAGCGCAATCACGGCATTTCGTTTCGCGTGATCGCGAAGTGGCTGCGTATGGCGGGCGTCGATCACGCGCATGCGGGCACGGCGGTCGGCAAGCTCGAAGGCGATCCGCTGTCGGTGCAGGGCTATTACAACGTGTGCCGCGAGGCGCACAACGAGGTCGACCTGTCGCGCGGGATTTTCTTCGACCAGCCGTGGGCCGGCCTGCGCAAAGTGATGCCGGTGGCCTCGGGCGGTATTCATGCGGGACAGATGCATCAACTGCTCGATCTGTTTGGCGACGACGCGATCCTGCAGTTCGGCGGCGGCACGATCGGCCATCCGGCCGGGATTCAGGCGGGCGCGGTGGCCAATCGCGTCGCGCTCGAAGCCATGGTGAAGGCGCGCAACGAGGGCCGCGACATCGTTCACGAAGGGCCGGACATTCTCGAAGCCGCGGCGCGCTGGTGTACGCCGCTCAAGCAGGCGCTCGATACGTGGCGGGACGTGACCTTCAACTACGCGTCCACCGACACGCCGGATTTCGCCGCCACGCCGACCGCCGCTTGAGCGGCGGGTATTTGAAGATTCTCCGCGCAGGTCTGACCGCAGTGCCGCCGCACTGCGCGGGAGACTGTCGGCGCCGTTCCGAACGCTGCATTCATCAACGAGGTACGTCATGCGTATTACACAGGGCACGTTTTCCTTCTTGCCGGAATTGACCGACGAGGAGATCGGCTTGCAGATCGACTATGCGCTGCGCCAGGGCTGGGCCTGTTCGGTCGAATTCACCGACGACCCGCATCCGCGCAACACCTATTGGGAAATGTGGGGCCTGCCGATGTTCGATCTGCACGATGCGGCCGGCGTGATGCAGGAAGTGAAGGCGTGCCGCGAGGCGCAGCCGCAGCACTACATCAAGATCAACGCATTCGACTCGGTGCGCGGCTTCGAGACGATGCGGCTGTCGTTCATCGTCAACCGTCCGGACGGGGAGCCAGGGTTCCGCCTGACGCGTCAGGACGGCCCGGGACGGGTGCAGCGTTACGGGTTGTCGGGCTACGCGGGCGACCGGCCGTCGGGTGAGCGATACGGGCCGGCGCATTAGAAGATGGCCTCGCAATGCGAGGCTCGATGAACCGCCATGAGCAGAAGGAGTGGCCATGACCGAAGCTGCCGCCATCGACACGAACGCGCCGGACACGAACGCGCCGTTTTCCGCAGAGCGGGACGCTGCCGCTGTCGCGCTGCACGACAGGCGCGCGCCAGCGCCGCAGGTCGATCTCGCCGCGCTCTATCGCGATTCCGGCATCGGCGACGTGCTCGCCGAACTCGACCGCGATCTGGTCGGGCTCATTCCGGTGAAGACCCGCATTCGCGAGATCGCGGCGCATCTGCTGGTTGAGCGCGCGCGCGATTCGCTCGGTCTCGCGAGCGGCGCGCCCACCTTGCATATGTGCTTCTCGGGCAATCCCGGCACGGGCAAGACCACCGTCGCGCTGCGCATGGCCGAAGTGCTGCACCGGCTCGGCTACATTCGCCGCAATCATCTGGTTTCAGTAACGCGCGACGATCTGGTCGGCCAGTACATCGGCCATACCGCGCCGAAAACGCGCGATGTACTGAAACGCGCGATGGGCGGCGTGCTGTTTATCGACGAAGCCTATTACCTGTACCGCCCGGAAAACGAACGCGATTACGGTCAGGAGGCGATCGAAATCCTGCTTCAGACCATGGAAAACCAGCGCGACGATCTGGTGGTGATTCTGGCCGGATACGCGGATCGCATGGAAGTGTTCTTCGAGAGCAATCCGGGCTTTCGCTCGCGCATTGCGCATCACATCACGTTTCCCGACTACGACGGCGCGGAACTGCTCGACATTGCCGAGCGCATGCTCGCGACGATGCACTACCGTTTCGACGGCGATTCGCGGCGCGCTTTCGCGGACTATCTCGCCCTGCGCACCCGCCAGGCGAATTTCGCCAACGCCCGCTCGGTGCGCAATGCGCTCGATCGCTCAAGGCTGCGCCAGGCCAATCGTCTGTTCGCCACGGCGATGCAAGGCGGCGCGCCGATCGACGCAGCCGCGCTCACCCTGATCGCCGCAGCCGACGTGCGTGCGAGCCGCGTGTTCACTGAACCGCTCGCCGCAAACGCCGGGGCGCCTGCGTCCCCTCATGCAACGCGCGCCGTGCCGGCGCCGCCAGGCTAAACGAAAACAATCCTCAGGAGATCGCCATGCAAGACGGACGTACGACGCTTTCGAAGTTTCTGATCGACACCCTCGACCGCCAGCCCAGTTCGGCGGGGACGGTACGTAACGCCGGCCTCTCGGCGCTCCTGATCGACGTCGCCGCCGCGATCAAGTCGATCTCCGCGATGCTCACCAAAGGCGCGCTCGGCGGCAACTACGGTTCCGCGCAAAGTCTCAACACGCACGGCGAAGAGCAGAAGAAACTCGATGTCGCGACCAACGAAATCTTCGTGCAGCAATGCGAATGGGACGGACTGCTGGCGGCGATGGCGTCCGAGGAAATGGAGAGCGTCTATTCGATTCCGCCTGGCTACCCGCGCGGCGACTATCTGCTCGCCTTCGATCCGCTCGACGGTTCGTCGAATATCGACATCAACGGTGTGGTGGGGTCGATCTTTTCGGTGCTGCGCAATGGCGATGGCAGCGTGGACGGCAACGCGGGCGAGCCGCGCGGCACGATCGGCGAGTCCGCGTTTTTGCGGCCGGGCCGCGAACAGGTGGCGGCGGGTTACGCCGTCTACGGCCCATCGACCATGCTCGTGCTCTCGGTCGGCAACGGTACGCATGGCTTCACACTGGAGCGCGACATCGGCAACTTCGTGCTCACGCATTCGAATATCCGAATTCCCGAAGACACCGTCGAGTTCGCGATCAACGCGTCCAACGAACGGTTCTGGGAACCGCCGGTGCGCCGCTATGTGCAGGAATGCAAGGACGGGCGCAGCGGATGCCGCGCGAGCGACTTCAACATGCGCTGGATCGCCTCGATGGTCGCCGAGGTGCATCGCATCCTCATGCGCGGCGGCGTGTTCATGTACCCGCGCGACTCGAAGACGGCGGCTATGGAAGGGCGCTTGCGGCTTCTGTATGAAGCCAGCCCGATGAGCTTTCTCGTCGAACAGGCAGGCGGTCTGTCGATCACCGGGCGCGAGCGCATTCTCGACGTGGTGCCGCGCGCGCTGCATGGACGCGTGCCGGTGATTCTCGGCTCGAAGAACGAGGTGGAGCGCATCGGCCGCTATCACGGCGAATACGACCGTGGCGAGGATCAACCCTTCAGCTCACCGCTTTTCAGCCGGCGCTCGCTGTTCCTGCCGGGTTTCACCGCTTAGCGGTCCGAATACCCAGGCTCGCGAAGCGCGGCCGACCAGAACACTACTATCCGGAGACAAGCGCATGTCAGTCAAACACCCGATCATCGCGGTAACCGGTTCGAGCGGCGCCGGCACAACGACCGTGATGAAGAGCTTCACCCATATTTTCCGGCGCGAAAAGATCAACGCGCAGATCGTGGAAGGCGATGCTTTTCATCGTTATGACCGCAACGGCATGCGCGAGGCCATGAAAGAGCACGAGCGGGATGGCGCGCCGAATTTCAGCCATTTTGGACCGCAAGCGAATCTCCTCGAAGAGCTCGAGTCCCTGTTCGCCAGTTACGGCGAGAACGGCACCGGAAGGTTGCGCCACTACGTGCATGACGAACCCGAAACGCGGCTCTACAAGCAGGATGCCGGAACTTTCACGCCGTGGGAGGACGTGACGCCCGACACGGACCTGATGTTCTATGAAGGTCTGCACGGCGCGGTGGTGACCGACGATATCGACATTGCGCGGCACGCGGATCTGCTGATCGGCGTCGTGCCGATCATCAACCTCGAATGGATCCAGAAACTGCATCGCGACCAGACCATGCGCGGATACTCGCACGAGGCCGTGGTCGATACGATCCTGCGGCGTATGCCTGACTACGTGAACTACATTTGTCCGCAGTTCTCGCGCACGCATGTGAACTTCCAGCGCGTGCCGACGGTGGATACATCGAATCCGTTTATCGCGCGTGAAATTCCGCAGCCGGACGAGAGCTTCGTCGTGATCCGTTTCGCTCGCTCGAAGGGGATCGACTTCCAGTATCTGCTGACCATGCTGCACGACTCGTTCATGTCGCGCCCGAATGTGATCGTCGTGCCGGGCGGCAAGATGGGTCTGGCGATGCAGCTGATTTTCACGCCGATGATTCTGCAACTGGTCGACCGTCGGGCGCGCGCCTGAGGCGCCGCGCAACACGGTCCGTCCATTTCGAGCAAGGAGACATTCGATGAGTGCCGTCGCAGAATCCGTCGCACTACCCGTCCCACTACCCGCAACCCGGCTGATGGCCGACGCGCTGCGCATGCTCGCGATCGATGCGGTCGAAGCCGCAAAGTCTGGTCATCCCGGCATGCCACTCGGCATGGCCGAGATTGCCGTCGCGCTGTGGGACCGGCATCTGAAACACAATCCGCGTCATCCGGCGTGGCCCGACCGCGACCGCTTCGTGTTGTCGAACGGGCACGGCTCCATGCTGTTGTATGGGTTGCTGCATCTCACCGGCTACGACCTGCCGATCGAGGAACTCAAGCGGTTCAGGCAATTGCACAGCAAAACGCCCGGGCATCCTGAAGTGGGCGTGACCCCCGGCGTCGAAACGACCACTGGCCCGCTCGGGCAGGGATTGGCAAACGCGGTCGGCATGGCGCTCGCCGAGGCGCTGCTCGCGCGCGAATTCAACCGGCCCGGCCATTCCATCGTCGATCATCGCACGTATGTATTTGCCGGCGACGGCTGCATGATGGAGGGCATTTCGCACGAGGCGGCTTCGCTCGCCGGCACCTTGAAGCTCGACAAGCTCACGGTGCTGTACGACGACAATGGCATCTCGATCGACGGCCACGTCGCGCAGTGGTTCGGCGACGACACCCCGGCGCGTTTCGCGGCGTACGGCTGGCATGTCGTGCGCGAAGTGGACGGACACGACGTGGACGCGGTCGACCAGGCCTTGGCGCGCGCACGCGCAACGGACCGGCCGACGCTGATCTGCTGCCGCACGGTGATCGGCAAGGGGTCGCCGTCAAAAGCGGGTACGCACGATGTACACGGCGCGCCGCTCGGCGCCGACGAAGTCGCGAACATGCGGCGGGTGCTCGGTTGGCCGCATGCGCCGTTCGCGATGCCCGCAGAGGTTCGCGCGCTGTGGGACGCGAACGAGCGAGGCGCGAGCGCCGAAGCCGACTGGAACACGCGTTTCGCAGCCTATCGCCAGCACTATCCGCATGAAGCGGCCGAGTTCGAGCGCCGCACGCAAGGCACGCTGCCCGCGCAGTGGCGCGATGCGGTCCGCGCGATGGTGCGCGACGCGGACCACGCGGCCGAATCGATTGCAACCCGCAAGGCCTCGCAGCAGGCAATCACCGTGCTGGCTCGCGCATTGCCCGAACTGTTGGGCGGTTCGGCCGACCTGACCGGCTCGAACCTCACCAACTGGAAAACCTCGGTCGACGTGCACGCCGACGACAACGGACTGCGAGGCGGCAACTATCTGCACTACGGCGTGCGCGAATTCGGCATGAGCGCGGTGATGAACGGCATCGCGCTGCATCGCGGGCATATTCCGTTCGGCGGCACCTTCCTCACGTTCTCCGACTATTCGCGCAGCGCGTTACGCATGGCCGCGTTAAGGCTACGCTGAAAAAGGTCAACGGCATTGGGCGTTCAATCGTTAGATGTGCATGAAACAACAGACCCTTGCGATGGCGGCCGATCAAGGCGCCGGATTTGAACAGTACCGTCGGCCAACCAAACGCGATGTGTTCCTTGAGACGATGGAGCAGATCGTGCCGTGGGCGCAATTGTGCGAGGTTGTCGAGCCGTACTATCCGAAGGGTCAAGGCGGTCGCCCGCCAGTGGGTCTGGAGCGCATGCTGCGCATGCACTTTGTGCAGCACTGGTTCAACCTGGCGGATGAGGCGTGCGAGGAGGCGCTGCTGGACAGCACCGCATTGCGGCGATTCGTCGGGATTGACCTGGGGCGCGAGCGGGTTCCCGATGGCACGACGCTGTTGAAGTTTCGCCGGCTGCTGGAGCGCAACAAGCTCGGCGAGCAGTTGTTCTCCAAGGTCGGCGAAGTACTGCAAGGGCATGGGCTGAAGGTTGGCACCGGCACGATCGTGGATGCCACCATCATCGGTGCGCCCAGTTCCACGAAGAATGCGGACAAGGCACGAGACCCCGAAATGCATCAGACGAGGAAGGGCCAGCAGTGGTACTTCGGCATGAAGCTGCACATCGGTGTGGATAGCCAGACGGGACTGGCACACAGCGCGGTAGTGACGGCGGCAAACGTGCATGACAAGCATCCGCTGCCGGCGCTACTGCACGGCGACGAGCGGCGTGTGTACGGCGACAGCGCCTATGCGAGCCAGAAGGAACTCATCGCCAGCAAGGCGCCGAAAGCGAAGGACTTCACCAACCAGCGTGTGCGCAATCGCAGTGGTGAAGTCGATGAAACCAGGCGCTCGAAAAACCGCAACAAGTCGAAGATTCGTGCCCGGGTCGAACACGTCTTTGCGGTGGTCAAGCGGCTGTGGGGCTTCGGCAAGGTGCGCTATCGCGGCCTCGCGAAGAACGCCACGCGTGCCTTTACTGCACTCGCGCTGGCCAACATCTACATGAGCCGCGCGCGGCTGATGGCACAGGTGCGTCCATAAGCAGCCGAAATGGGTCGAGAGCCCCGCTTGCCAGGCCCTTCAGGGCCGGGAAATCGAACCGGTCGCATCGCTGATCTCACATTCCGGAATTCAGCATCAAGCTGTCGGCGAAAACGGTGGCTTCTTCAGCGTAGCCTTAATGAAGACCCGTTCGATTTTCGTGTTCACGCACGACTCGATCGGCCTCGGCGAAGACGGGCCGACGCATCAGTCCGTAGAGCACGCGGCGAGTTTGCGGCTGATTCCCGGACTCGATGTCTGGCGTCCGTGCGACACCGTCGAAACCGCTCGCGCGTGGGCGAGCGCGGTGGAACGCGAGGGCCCGTCGTGCCTGCTGTTGAGCCGCCAGAATCTGCCGTTCGCCGCACGCAGCGGCGAACAGATCGACGCGATCGAGCGCGGCGGCTATGTGTTGCGCGACTGGCCGGCGCAGGCTGGGCAAGCGCGGGTCGTGCTGATCGCCACCGGCTCGGAAGTCTCACTTGCACTCGATGCTGTCGTGCTGCTCGCCGAAGCGGGCATCGCCGCGCGGGTCGTGTCGATGCCGTCCACCAGCGTGTTCGACCGGCAGCCCGGCGCATGGCGCGACGCGGTCCTGCCGCCGGGTGTGCCGCGCGTCGCGGTCGAAGCGGGCGTGCGGGCGTTCTGGCGGCAATACGTGGGACTCGAAGGCGGCGTGGTGGGTATCGATACCTTCGGCGAATCCGCCCCCGCTGCCGCGCTGTTCGAGCATTTCGACCTGACCGCGCGGGCGGTGGTGGATGAAGCCCGCCGCGTCGCGCAACGCGCGCGATAACGCCGCCGTGCGGGACGCCGCGACCCAATACGTTCAGATCCGATTCGACTTCGAGGAGTTTGCGATGCCCTTCATAGCACTGCGGCAACTATTGGACCACGCGGCCGAGCACGGCTACGGCGTGCCCGCCTTCAACGTGAATAACATGGAGCAGATCCACGCGATCATGCAGGCCGCCGAAGCGACCGCCAGTCCGGTGATCCTGCAGGCGTCGGCGGGCGCGCGCAAGTACGCGGGCGAACCGTACCTGCGCCATCTCGTGCTGGCCGCGCTGGAGGCGCATCCGGATATCCCGCTCGTGCTGCACCAGGATCACGGCGCGAGCCCGGCGGTGTGTCAGCAGGCAATCCGCTCGGGCTTCACGTCGGTGATGATGGACGGCTCTCTGCTGCCCGACCAGAAGACGCCCGCAGCCTACGAGTACAACGTCGACGTGAGTCGCCGGGTCGTGGAGGCGGCGCATGCGGTGGGCGTTTCCGTCGAAGGCGAACTCGGTTGTCTCGGTTCGCTCGAAACCGGCACGGCGGGTGACGAGGACGGTGTGGGCGCCGAAGGCCAGCTCTCGCGCGACGAGTTGCTCACCGATCCGCGCGAGGCGCAGATTTTCGTGGAGGCGACCGGCGTGGACGCGTTGGCGATTGCGATCGGCACGTCGCATGGCGCATACAAATTCAGCCGCCAGCCGACCGGCGATATTCTCGCGATCGACCGGATCGTCGAAATTCATGAACGGATTCCGAACACGCATCTCGTCATGCACGGTTCCTCGTCGGTGCCGCAGGAGTGGCTCGCGGTGATCCGCGAATACGGCGGCGAGATTCCCACCACATACGGCGTGCCCGTCGAGGAAATCCAGCGCGGCATTGCGCATGGCGTGCGCAAGGTCAATATCGACACCGACATCCGACTCGCGATGAGCGGCGCGATGCGCAAGTCGATGGCGAATGCGCGCGCCGAATTCGACCCGCGCGCCGCGTTGAAGGCGGCGACGGCGGCGGCGAGCGCGATCTGCGTCGAACGTTTCGAGGCGTTCGGCTGCGCGGGCCAGGCGTCGCGCATCAAGCCCTTGCCGCTCGATGCGATGGCGCGCCGTTACCACTAAACCACTGACCTGTTTCCAAGGAGACGCCAATGCGTGATTTCCTGATCGCCCCATCGCTGCTGTCGGCGGATTTTGCCCGCCTGGCCGACGAGATTCGCGACGTGACCGCGGCCGGCGCGGATTGGATTCATCTGGACGTGATGGACAATCATTACGTGCCGAACCTCACGGTCGGGCCGCTCGTGTGCTCGGCCATTCGTCCGCATACGTCCGTGCCGATCGACGTGCATCTGATGACGATGCCCGTCGATTCGCTCGTGACCAGCTTTGCCGAAGCGGGCGCGAATACCATCAGCTTTCATCCGGAAGCGTCGCTGCACGTACACCGCACCATCGAGCTCATCAAGACGAGCGGCGCGCGCGCGGGACTGGCGCTCAATCCGGCCACGCCGCTCACGGTGCTCGACCATGTGATCGAGCGGCTCGACGTAGTGCTCGTGATGTCGGTGAATCCCGGTTTCGGCGGGCAGGCGTTCATTCCGCAAACGCTGGATAAACTGCGGGCGTTGCGCGAACGGGTCGATGCGGCGATGCAGCGGACCGGACGGCGCTTGCTGATCGAGGTGGACGGCGGGGTGAAGGCGGCCAATATCGCGCAGATCGCGGCGGCGGGCGCGGATGTATTCGTGGCGGGTTCCGCGGTGTTCGGCGCTGGCGACTACGCGCGGGCGATCGCCGCGATGCGCGACGAACTGGAGCAGGTAAACGAAGACAGCGAAGGCGCTGGCGCGTTGGCGATGGCGCAATGAATGGACGCTCGGGCGCCGGCCTTCAGCGCTTTTTCATCGTCTCGCCCGGCGCGTGCCACGCCGTGAGGTCCTGCTCGGGACGCTCGACCGCGCAGCCCCAGTCGAGCGGCTGGTCCTGATCGAAACGCTTGCCGAGCCGCCATGCGATCTCCGCGCGCGCGAGCTGGACGCCCATATAGAATGCGTGGCCGCCGTCGGCTTCGAGATGCAGGTCAGGGTAGAGCGCGAATGGGTCGCCTGTCTGGCGATGGCCGTCGCGGTTGTAGACATGAATGCCGTCGGCGCTGACCTGGACACGGAAGTTGGGGTCGCGCACGTCGCGGGCAAACTCGTCGATTTCGGCGGCGCTGTACGGAAACGGGCGTTTGGCATGAACGGTCGCAAGATCGCTGTTGATGCCTTTGGGCAGCACCTGCGCCTCGCGGGCGGCGTGCATCACCCGGCGGGCTACGTCGGCTTCGCGCACCGCGCGCCGCGCATGCAGGCTGACTGACGTGGTGAGCACCGCGCTCACGCGAAGCTCCACGGCCATGCCGAGCAGGACGGCGTTGATGCCGCTGGTGTCGGCCTCGGTCAACTCGGTGACATTGCCGATGCCCATCATGATGGCAATATCCGGGTAACGCTCGCGCAGCCGGACATAACGCGCAATCGACGCGGCAAGGCCGAATGGAATCGGATCGAGAATCGGGTCGGCGAGAAACGCGCGTCCGCGTGCGGCGAGCAGCTCGATCGCGGCGTCGAGCGAGGCCGGATCGCCCGGTTCGCGGGCGACGAGGATCGGCGTGGACGGCACCTCGTCGGCGATCCATAGCGTATCGAGGTTCAGGCTCATCAGATAGTCGGCGCCGGCGCGGCCGCCGCGCAGCAGTTCTTCGCTACGCATCGAATCGACGCTCACACGATACCCCTGGTCTTTCAGCAGGCGCACCGCGTCTTCCAGATGCGGAAACGGCGTTTCGGGCAGGCAACCAATGTCGATCACGTCTGCGCCCTGCGCGGCGTACTCGCGCGCCCGCGCGGCGATGCCGTCCAGGTCGAGCCGAGGCGCATCGACGATCTCGGCAAAAATGTCGGTCTCGTAGCGCGTCAGGTCGAAAGGCTGCGCCTCGCGGCCGAAGAATTGCGGCAGATCCTTGACCTCCTCCGGGCCGCGCTCGAACGGCACGCCGTAGTGTTCGGCCAGCGCGGCGAGATCGCCACGGCAGCGACCCGGCACGATCACGCGCTGTGCGACGAGCGGAACAGGCACCCGGCGGCGGATCATGTCGGCCGTCATGAGTGCCGCGACCTGCAGGCCGATTTCGCGAATCTCCCAACTGAACGGCGTCGGCGCCATGCTTTCGAGCACGCGGATCAGGCTCTTTTCGGCGAGCCGGCCAGTCAGGAAGACAATGTGGTCCATGTCAGTACGCGTCGGTCCGCGCAAGGCGTATTGATTCCCACTCGGCGAGCCGCGACCGCAAGGTGCGTGGGGGCTGTTTCATGCGAGATTCATGCGAGATTCATGCGAGATTCATGCGAGATCGAGAGTCGACAAGCGTTCAGCGAGCGCCGCTTTCAGTTCATCCAGCGAGCGGACGAGCGTCGTGTATTCGAAGCGCGACAGGCGCTCAACGTTGTCGAGTTCGATCGCCCGCGGACGCAGTTCGACCCATTCGTTCGGGCTTTGCGTGACCACGGTCGGTTCCGTGTCGCATGCAAAGACAATGCCCGGAATGCATTGCTTGCCCGCCTGCGCGTACATATTGGTCGGCAGCGTATCGGAGATGCCGAACGCGCATTTGGCCACCGTATTGCTGGTGGCCGGCGCGATCACGACCGTGTGATACATACCGTGATAGAGCATGCCGACCGGCACGCCGCTCGCGCTATTGTCGCGAAACACGCGGAAGTGCTTGCGCAAGGTCGGCAGCGGCCAGCCGTAAAGCGGCAGCACTTCTTCCGCGGCTGCGGAAAGGAAGAGGTCGACGCGCGGCAACTCAAGTGCGAGCGCAATCGACTCGTCGAGCAAGTGGCCGGAGCCGGTTACGCACCATGCGAAGCGCGCATCGGGCTTGAAGTCCGCGAGATTGCGAGCGGGCGCCTGGGTCATGCGTTACAGGGCGGCGATTCTTCGGATGGCGAATCGTCGGGTGACAGTCCGTCGGGCGGCGCGCCGTCGAGCGCCGAGCCGTCGTGCGACAGACGGATGTGCAGCCGGCGCATCTTCCGGTACAGCGTGTTGCGGCTGATGCCGAGCGCCTTGGCGACGTTGCTGACATTCCAGCGATGCTCGTCGAGCAGCGTGAGAACGGTTCCGCGTTCGTTCAACTGGATCGCATTGAGCGCGGAAAGATCCGCTTCGTCGGCGAGATGCGGTTCGGGGTCCGCTACCGCCGTGCGGGAAGCCGCCACCAGTCCGGTTTCCGGCCCACGTTGCGTGACTTCGGCAGGCAGGTCTTCGCAGCGGATCGGCTGCCCGTCGCACAGCGCGATAGCCATCTGCAACACGTGACGCAACTGGCGGATATTGCCGGGCCACGCATAGGTCAGCAACGCGTGTTCGGCTTCCGGGGTCAACTCGGGTGGTTCATCGTCGGATTCGTTTTCGAGCAGATGATGAATCAGCGCGAGCTTGTCGATCCGTTCCGCGAGCGGCGGTAGATTCAGTTCGACGCCTTTGAGCCGGTAATACAGATCCTCGCGGAATTGCCCGCTATGCACGAGTTCGAGCAGATTGCGGTGACTCGCGCTAATGAGCTGAAAATCGACCTTGATGGTCGTCTCGGCACCGAGCGGCGTGACCTCGTGTTCCTCGATCACGCGCAGAAGCCGCGCCTGCAACGAGAGCGGCATGTCGCCGATTTCGTCGAGAAAGAGTGTGCCGCCGTTGGCCTGCACGATCTTGCCGCGCCGCCCTTCGCGCTGCGCGCCGGTGAAGGCGCCGGCACGATAGCCGAACAGTTCGCTTTCGATCAGGTTTTCGGGCAGCGACGCGCAGTTCACCGGCACGAACGGGCCCGCCGCGTGCGGGCTGATGCTGTGCAGCGCCTGCGCGAAGACTTCCTTGCCGGTGCCCGTTTGCCCGCGGATGATGACCGGGATTTTGCGCTGGACCACGCGCGCCGCAAGCTGGATTTGCGAAGCCATGCGCGGGTCGCCGAATTCGAGGTGCGCGATTTCGTCGAGCCGGGCCGGCGCCGGCCGTTTGTCGACGGCGCTGGCGCGCGCGGCCGGCGCTGTCATCGCCACCCTGGTGCCGCGCCCCGCGCTGCTTTGCGGCGTTTGCGCGACGAGAAAGAAGCGGTTGGTCGCGTTCGCGCTATACACGGTAACAGGATGAAACGACCCGCGAATGCTGCGCGCGATCATGTCTTCGAGCGATGCATTGAAGGCTTCCTCGATGCGCCGGCCGCGCAATTCGCCGAGCGTGCGGAAACCGAGCTGAAAGAGGGCGCTGCGATTCGCGGCGAGCACCGTGCTGTCGTCCGCGACCGCCAGTTTGCCGCCGTGCAGCGTACCAACGAATTCCGGGCGGCTGTGGAAGTGGATCATGTTCGCGTGCCGGTAACGCGCATCCAGCAGGCGGTTTTCGATCATTTGCCGCGACATGCCCACGAGCACCAGAGAATGCTGCTGGAGCAGCTTCGAGCGGCTCGTCACGTCCAGCACGGCGGCAATCTCGCCGCGGTCGTCGAAAATCGGCGCGGCGGAGCAGGTGAGCGACGTATAGCGCGGATAGAAATGTTCGTGCTGGCACACTGCGATGCAGTCGCGTTCGGCCAGACACGTGCCCATGCCGTTCGTGCCGGCTTCGCGCTCGCTCCACAAGGCGCCGACGCGAAAGCCGTCTGCCGCCACGGCTTCAGCGAAAGGCACCGACGAAACCTGATGGACGATCATCCCACCCGCATCGACCAGCACGACCGCCAGTTCGGGATCGGCCAGTTGCTGATAAAGCGTGGTCATTTCGAGCTTCGAGCACGCGATCAGATCGCCCATGGCATCGCGGCGCGAGCTTAGTTCGTAGTCCGTCAGGACCGGGGGCGTGACAAAACGGGAAGGGTCGAGCTGGAATTCGTTCATGCAGCGCGCCCACGATTGAGCGACGGGTTCGCTCGTCGGTCGCGTTGCCAACTGATGGTTGACGACGTTCAGAACTTCACGGACGTGCAGCGTGCTGTCAGCAAGCAACGACATAGGGCCTGTCTCCGTTGCGTCAGTTCGTGCGCGCCGGTCCGCATTGCGTTGCATGAGTTCTGCTTCGCGATGCACGCCACGAGTGCCGCTTTATCGATACTGTCTTCCCCTCGCGCCGCGGCTTCTGCGGTCCGTATGCGCACCGAGTGATTCGCCGTTATGTCAGGCGTCGGCTTAAAACTGTACGCCGGATGTCGCTCCCGTTCAATAAGAAGTCGCCATAACCCTACATGGCGTGCCCGATTTTTGCTTTTCCCGAAGCCATGCCGTGAAGAACGTTTCCAGCTCGCCGGCAGCAGGGAGAGTGTTGCAGGTTCGGCGCAGAGTGCTGCGCGTGCTGTCACCCGACCTGCTTTATGTTTACCCGTTTGCGTTTACCCGAATCCCGTCGTCTAACTCGTCTTGCTCAATTTTTTGCCGCACTGCGGCGGAGTACACCATGGACCGTATCGATGCCGTTCGCCTTGCCAGTTTCTCCGCTGCCGGCGCGCCGGGCGCCACTGTCCCGTCCGATTCGCCGGCTACCGGCGCGCGGTCCGGGCGCATGGACATCGTTTTTATCGAGGAATTCATCGGTCAGACGATTATCGGTATCGACAGCAGCGAGCAACATGTGCTGCAGCCGGTGAGGATGAACCTCGCGATCGGGGTTCCCGCGATCCGTGCATGCACGACGGATCGTATCGAGGACACGATCAACTATGCGGCGGTACGCAATGCGCTGCATGCGCTGCTCGCCTCGCACGGCGTGCGCCTGCTCGAAGCGCTTGCCGAAGCGGTGGCGCGCCTGCTGATCAACGACTTCGGCGCTCATTGGGTGCGTGTGGCGCTCGCCAAACCCGCCAAGTTCGATGACGTGGCGGCCGTCGGCGTGCAGATCGAGCGGCAGCGCAGCGATATGGCCCAACCGGCCACGAGTCTCGTGGGGTATGCGTCGCTTGGAGCAGGGTTGATTCCGAACTGAGCGCGACAGAGCGGCGCGGCGCCGTTGCCGGCTCCGCGCGCCAAGGCCCTCACACGCCTCACACGCGTCACACGCTCGGCTATTTCGCCGACGCCGTTTTGTCGGAGCCTATTCCGCAACTGTGATAGGCCTCCGTCTGCAACGTGCGGAATTTCTTCGTCTGCGCCTTCGCGTGGTCGACCCGAAATTCCGAGCCGCCTTCGCCGCCCAAGGTTGCGTACTTCGAGAACGTCGACTGAGCGACGAAGTCATCGTAGGACAGCTTGGCGGCCATCTTGTCGATCACGCACGAGCATTTATAGACGTTCACGAAATCGTGCCCGTTGTCGTCCATGCAACTCAACACGTATTCGACGCGGCCCTGCGTCGGGTAGTTGTAGCCCCCCGCCGGGGCAGGCGCCGTGGGCGTGTCGCCGTCCGCCCAGGCGAGCGGTACCGCGAGCGCGATGCAGGCGAAGGCCGCCAGCGCACGACATCGTATGGTCATCTCATGCCTCTATCAAAGAGTTCGCGCTTCAGCCCGGGGCCCGCGTAACGGCGGGCGCCCGTCGCATTCACGCGAACTCGCGCACACTCAGTTCGGGGCAAACGGATGCGCGACGCTGCCCTTCTTCGCCACGACTTCCGCGGCAGTCGGTTCACCGGCAACCGCGCGCTGGATCGCCTCACGCGTTGCCTTGTAGTTGAACTCCTGAATCTTCTTGTCGTCTTCCGCCTGCCAGTGAATGAAGACGCCGACGCACAGGAACAGGTCGTCCGCCTCGTCCTTCGGGATCGTGCCGTCCTCGACGCTGTCCGCGACAGCGAGCGCAACGGCGTGCTGCGCGGGGCCGAACATCTGCACGGCCTGTTTGGCGCCCTTGATGGTCACCTTGTTGAACAGAATCGTGTTCGGCTTGGTGAGGAGGTTTGGTGCGATGACGGCAAGTAGAGATGTAAAGCCATCCTTATTATTGGTGAGCGCATTGCAGAATGCGGTTTCCGCAGCCGAACCCCGCGGTCCGATCAGCAAGTCGATGTGTGCGACCTCGTTGCCGTCGCCGACGAGCGACTCTCCTATCAGCACGCGATTGATCTTGGCCATTCTGTTCCTCCGATGAGTGGAATACGGACTTGCTGACTGACATGCCGCCGGTGGCGATCGTATTGCCCGATCGCCGGGCGGCTGGTTGATGCACGGTGGCACTAACTAACAGGATCCGTGCCAGTGCGCGGTTCGCGCCGCTCGCGTGGCGATGCGCCGGCGCTGCAGGCGCAGGCGAGGCAGCCGGCGACGAACAGCGTCGCCACGGTCAGGTCCGCGCTGGTGCCGGGGTTGATCGCGCTCGCCTTCAGTTCGGCATCCCATGCATCGAGCGGTTGAGCCGCCGCGTCAGGGTGCTTTTGCGCGAGCGCGAGGCGCCATTGCGCGTGCCGTTCGCGTGCCGCAAGCGTGACACTCTGCGCCACGGCGCGACCTTGCTTACGCACAATGTGAGAGTCGGGCCAGTGGCCGAGAAAGGTGAGAAACACATTGAGGGTCGCGACGTGCGGCTGATCGGCGGGCATCTCGCGATACGCGGCGAGCCCGGTTTCGAAGATGTCGCGAAAGCTCTCCGCGTATTGACGGGCGATGCTGTCGCGCCCGGCGGCGAGGGTCATCGCCTCGCGCAGGTTGACCGTGGGCGGCTCGTGGACCGATTGCTCGGGGGCTTCGCCGAGACCGCCGGGGTTGGCGAGCGCAATTGCGCGGTACGTGAGGCGCGCGTCGTCGATATCGAGCCGCGCGAGCACGCGTGTGGTCGCCGTGCGCCAGGCGTTGGCCGACAGCGGGCGCACGGTGTCCTCCAGCGCCGCGGCGAGCGGGGCGACGAGCAGCAGGATGCCGAGGTTCGTGTTGCAGCCGACCGCGTCGCGCGTGCGGGTCAGCGCATCGAGCACGCGCTGGCCGACCGGCGCGCCGCGTTTGAGCAGCGCATCGGCGGCGGCCTCTGCGCTGGTGATGAACTGCGCTGCTCGCATGCCGTGGCCTGCGCTTTGCACGCTGACGTTGCCGGGCTTGGGCGTTTCCACATCGAGCCGGCACGCCGCTAGGAAAGCGGCGTGAACGTCGTCGACTGCGACGGAACAGGGAGGCTCAGCCATGACGTCCATGCAACGCCACGACGGCGGCCTCGCCGGTTTGCGCGGGCTCACTGACGGCGCGGCGCTGCGCGGGCAGCTTGCGCTGCAGCAGGTCGTCGGCGAGCGCCGCGGCGAGATCGACCGGCGTGACAGACTGCAGGCCGCGCCATGCCGCCACGCCGTTCACTTCCAGCACGAGCGGCCGGGCAGCGTCTTGGGGATCGGGAATCAGGTCGACGCCCGCATAGTCGAGTCCGAGTGCCTCTGTGGCGCGCACCGCGGTTTGCGCGAGCGGCAGATCGAGTTCGGCCGCCTCGCATGTCGCGCCTTGCGCGAAGTTATGAATCCAGCCCTTGCCGCCGACCCGCCGCATCGCCGCCACGGCGCGGCCGCCGATCACCAGCACGCGCCAGTCGAAACCCGGGCGGCCGCCATCGATATAGCGCTGTAGATACGCAACCTGCTGATACGGTTTGAGCGAGGGCAGAGGGGCCAGCGCGCCAGAATGGGGGCCGCCCGCGCCGAGCCGTTTGAGTCCGTGGCCTTGCGAGCCGAACAGCGGTTTGAGCACGACCTGGCGTCCGGCCGCCGCTTCGCGCATCAGCACACGCTGCGCGAATGCCGCCGATTCGCCGGCCCATGTCGCGGGCGTCGGTACGCCGTTGCGGTGCAGCAGAAAACTCGTCATCGATTTATCGACGCTGCGCTCGATCGCGCGCGCGTCGTTGTAGACCGGCACGCCGGACTCGCGCAGCGCATGCAGGATGCCCAGCCGCAACGTGACCTGCTCGAAGGTGCCGCCGGCAATGCCGCGCACGAAAACCGCGTCCGGCAGCGTGTGACCGAAGCCCGGCAGCACCAGGCCATACGGCTCCCATGTCGTGTCGATCCGGCAATCCGCCAGATCGATGCAGCGTGCTTCCGCGCCGCGCGCGCGGAAGGCTTTTTTCAGACGTCCGGTATGCCAGCCCGTTTCGTCGGTCATGATCGCGATGCGCAGAGTCGCTCGCGGGGTGACGGAGTCGGCGTGAGGCTCGGGGACGCTCATGGCTTGCCGCCCCATTGGTCGTGCAGCAATGCCGCGTCGACGCGCCCGCCGTGATACGTCGCGCCGCTCTCAAGACTGCTCACCCACACTTCGGCGGGCGCGAACAGCGCGGGATCGATCTGATAGAAGTCGTAATTGAACGACGTGAAGATGTCCGCGAAAGGGCGGCCGTAATCGCGTGAAGTAGATGCGGGCAATTCCTCGGCGAGCTGTCTGGCCACGGCATCGTGCTTCACGGTGAGATGCACGCGGCCGCCGTACAGGATCGCGTCGTTGGTTCGCCCCATTGCCTGAATGCCGTCCGGCGCGGGTGGCGGCAGCGGCGCCGAGCCGCCGCCTTCCACCACCTCGTCCAGCGCGACGCCGAGCACATGCGTTTTGTGCAACGCAACCTCGACGACACGCGCCACCACCTGTACCGTTCCCGCGACAGAGTGTGTCGGCGTGGTAATGAGCGTCAACCGCTCAGGTGCGAGGCCGCAGTCGTGCAGCACCTTGTCGATCACGACCTGCGGCGGCAGGCGATCGACCTCGAGCACCAGCACGCCGCGCTCGTGCCGGTCGCGGTAGCCGAGTTCGGCGAACAGCGGCTCTTTCACCGCCAGCGCGCGCGCCGGACCCGAACCGAGCGAGAAGAACTTCTTGCCGCCGGTCTGTTCCTTCGTCGCCGACAGGCTCCAGCCGGCGTACTGGCTGCCGAGGCAGGCGAGCACCGGCCACGAGGTGCGCACTTCGATCATGCTGGGCCACAGCGGCTGCGCGTCCAGGCTTTCGCGCACCGTGACGTGGCCGAGGCCGCCCATGCAGATGCGCGCAATCAGCACGCCGGCCGCGACGCTGCCGGGCGCCGTGACGCCCGCGTCGACCAGCACGGTGCCGTGTTCCGTGTGGGTGATGGCCGCGCCGAAGCGCACGGCGTCCTCGACCAGACGGCTGACGAGACGCTCGCTCAGCGCGTTGACGCTTAGCGCGGCAGCACCGGCGAGCGGCGGCTGCGGAGGTTGCGGCGCGTCAGGAGTGGCATTGGATGAAGGCATAGTCGGGTTCATGACAGGTTTCGATTCGTTGCAGAACGAGCGCATGCTGCGCGGCGAGCGCGTACCGCACGGCGTCCACCGAAGTTGCGCGCACGAGCAGCGTGCAGACCGGGTCGCCGGCGTCGATCCGCATGCCGGGCATGGGCACGTCGCGGCAGAGCGGGTCGCGCAGGCAGGCGTCGCTGAAGGACGGGGAGACGGCGAACGGACGCGGCGCGAACAGCACCTGTTGACCCGCGCGCCACGGCGACGCAGTGGGCGCTGGCGGCAGACGGCCGTGGCGGCAGGCTTCGATATGACAGGCGAGCAGGCCGCGCGGCCACGCGTGCGGCGACGCGGTCTCGTAGAGCGTCATCGTCGACGAGGGGCGGGTGTTGATTTCGAGCAGTTCGAACGCGTCGCCGTCGAGCAGAAAGTCGCAGCTATTGATGCCGGTGAGGCCGGTCTGCGCGCTAAGCGCGGCGATGGCCGCGTGCACGCGTGCCACCACGCTCGGCGGCAGATCGATCGGACCGATCGATCCGGTATGAACGAAAGGCAGATGCCCCATTGCGCAGGTGAGTTGCTCCGCGAAGCCAAGCACGCGCGCACTGCCGCGAGCGGCAATGAATAGCGCCGATAGCGAGCGCCCGTCACGTCGGCGCTGGAAATAGGCTTGCGCGGGCACGCGCGCATCGCCGAACGCCGAGGCCGGCTCGATATGGGTGCCGCCGCAACCGTCCGCGCGTTTGACCAGCCATCCTTGCATGGTAGCGGGCGGCGCGAACGCGACCGGCGGATGCGGAATATCCAGCGCGTCCAGTAGCGCGAAAAACCGCTGCGGTTCGCGCACCGCGGCGCTCGCTTCCACAGGATTGCCAATGAAGCGGGGCAGGCCGGGCATCGCGCACAAGCGCGCGACGAACGGCTCGAGCCCGCTGCCGTCGATCCAGCCGATGAGGCCTGGCAAACGCGCGGTGCGTTCGAGCGCCGCGGCGAGTTGCTGCCCGTCGATCGCCAATGGCCCGCCGCCAATGTCGAACCACAACTCGGACGCTTCGCGGGTATCGCGGTCGCCGAACACATCGAGCGCGGCGACGCGCAGGCCGGCGCGCGCGGCGGACTGCGCGAGCATGCGGGCGGACAGTCCCGCCACGACGACGAACGGCGCGTGCGGGAGCAATGGGCGCGGCTTCATGGCGACTCGGGTCGTGGTAACGCGCGGGTGCGACGCAGCGCACTCAACCGAGGCCGGCCGCGACGACGCGGGCCTCGTCGAAGGCTTGCGGGAAACCCAGGTAGACCGGCTTGCCGCCGGTGCGCATGCGGATGAAGAGACGATGCTCCACCTGGTATTTGACATTGCCGATCGCCAGCGCGCCGATGCCGATGGCGCCGCCGGCCGTCGGCACGCCTTCGATCGGTTTGCCGTCGTTCATCACGTTGACGCCCGCAATGCCTTCCGGCGGCACGGCGTTCACATCAGCGGCAATCAGCAGATGCCGGGCATGCGCGAGATCCTCGGTGCCGACCACCTGCACGCCGGCGATGGCCGTGGCGAGCACGATTTCGGCCTCGCCCAACGCGGCGCGCAGTTCTGCCGGGGTTGCCGTGCCCACGCCCTTGGTGACGATGCCAAAGCGCTGATTGATGTCGTCGCTGACATGCATCGCACGCGCCGGGTCGCTGTGGCTTGCAATCGACACGTCGGCGCCGAGCGAGGCCGCCATGGCCGCGGCCACACGTCCCACCGCGCCGGTGCCGCCAAGAATCAGCACGCGCTTGCCGCCCAGTTCCATGCCGAAGGCCTTGGCGAGATGCCGCTCCACCAACGCGACGAGCGCGGCGGCGGTCGTGTACGAGCCGCTCGGATCGGCGAACACGGAGACTTCGAACGGCGGCACCATGGCTTTGCGCGCGCTGTCGAGCATGTCGGCCGCAAGCATGACGTCGCGTCCGCCGATGAAGATGCCGGTGCGCGACACACCCTTCGGACCACGCGAGAAAATCGCGTCCTGAGTGAGGTTCGCGACAATCCCCGCATCGACGCCGCAGTACGGCACGATGATCTGGTAGCCGGCGTCGGCGGCCATGTTCACGTCGAATGGACTCATCTGCGGCGTGGCCGTGAACATGTGCAGGATATAAGGTCTTTCAGCGGGCTTTTCAGTGGTGTCGGACATGGCGGAAGGCTCGTTTCAGTGATATTTCTCATGCAAGGCGCAGGGGAGGGCTCGTGGCGGCGCGGGGTTGTCCGCGGCTGGCGGATCGGCGGGCCGGAGCGCGGGACCGAGGCGCATCATGCGGCGTCGATGTGCTGCTGCTGCCGTGCTTCGGCGGAGCGCACCGTCGCGCCGCGATTGCGTCCGGTGACGATCGTGCATTCGATGTGCGGCAGTCCGCGCGTGGCCTCGCGTGCCGTGGCGAGCGCAGCTTCGGCCTCGCGCGCGTTGGCGACGATCGCAAAGCCCGTCGGTCCCCACGAGGTCTGGCCGATGCCCGCGGTTCGCTCGGCGGCCACGGCGCGCAGCGCGCGCTCGACATCGGGGCTCGCGAACACGCCGCCTTGCACGGGCGCGAAGTATTCGCCGATGGTTTGCTGCATCTGCGTCAGACCCTGCGCGAAGGGCACGATGTTGCGCTCCGCGGCGCCCGGCAGAATCTTCATCAGCACGAGGTGGCACAAATGCGCGGCGAGTTGTTGGGGAAACGGCGCGAGCGCGGCGAGGCCGCGGCGCTCTTCAGCACCGTGCAGGCCCTCGCGGGCGTTGTCGCTGACAAGCAGCACACGCCAGCTATCGGGAAACGGCTGGCGCGCGAGCAGAGGCGGCACGCCCGCATGCAGATCGCCGGACGGTCCGCCGTCCACCAGCAGGCCGCCGGAGTCGAAACCAAGTACGCCGATGCCCGAACGGGCGCCGCGTCCGAGCAGACTGGCAAGCTCGGCTGTGGTCGCCACGTGGCCGAGCAGACGAACGAAGGCGCTGCCCACGGCGAGCGAGAGTTGCGTGCCCGATCCCATGCCGCTGTGCGCGCGCGGCGTGCGGACCATCTCGATCGCGACGGGCGTCGGGTCGTAGGCCGCGTGCAGCCGTTCCAGACAGATCGCAATGCGCTCGCGTTCCGCATCGGTCACCACACCGTCGATCCGGTCGCGCTCGGCGAGCCGCGCTTCGACGCGGGTGCCCGCGCCGTCGATGACCAGCCCGAGACTGCCGAACGCGCGTCCGAGCGAGGCGTTCGGATCGAGAAACCCCAGATGCAGCCGCGCGGGCGCGTCGACCGACACGGTGGCTTGAGGCGGAAGGCGGCGAACGTGAAGCTGCATCGCGAGTGTCCTTGTTCGTGCTTGAGTGGCCGCGCATGACTTGCCGTGCATGAGTTGCCGTGCATGAGCGGGCATACCCGAAGAGGCCGCCGCGGCGACCGCGCGTGCCGCGGCGCGGCGGCCCGGCGGGGGACTTCAAGCGAAAGCCGTACCAGGCCCGCAGCACGCGGCGGCGCGCTTCAATCGCTCGGGGTGGTTTTCGGCTTGTCGTACTTGATATAGCGGAAGCGTTGATCGTCCGTCGGTGTGCCTTCGAGGGGGCCGCCTTCAGTGCCCGGCTGCCACTGAATGAACGACTCGATCTTGCTGGCGAGCGCGAAGTCCTTGTCCGTGATGCCTTTTGCGGAATGCGTCTTGAGCTTCACGGTGACGAATGCGTAGGAGACCGTGAGATCAGGGTGATGCCAGGCTGCTTCCGCGAGATGGCCCACCGCGTTCACGACCATCAAAGTCCCCTTCCAGCCTTCGGTGCGGTATTTGCGCCGCAGCCACCCGTCTTCCAGATACCAGTGCTGTAGCGGGCCGACGAGGCGTTGCTGGATCTCCTCGTCGGAGTAGACCTGTTCTGCGTTTGCCATGACCGTTGCTCCACACGTGTTGGAACCACCCTTAACCACATGATGCGCTGCAAATGACGAGCCAGTGAACGGGTCGCGCCCTGGGTGCGCGCGTTTTGTTGCTGCCTGCTTCGCGACGGACACGCTTCGTACCGGCGCGTGACACAGTATGTCCCACCCGGGGCGGCGCAGCCGTTGCGGCCACGCTGCCGATGCGCGGCACGCTTCGCCGCGCGGCGCACCCGGACGAGCTTCTGGCGGCGAAGGATGCGCACGGTGGTTCGATTCCGGCATGGAATATGCGTTGGCCGTCATGCGCCATAAAGCCCGGCAACGATCGGGAAGCGGCGCTGATCGTTACCCGCATTCGAGGAGGCGCGCCCGATGCGACGAGGTAGCGTGGGTCATTCGTGAGTTGAACAGCAAGACCATTCTGGAGGAGACATGAACTTACGCACCACGGTTCTTGGGCTCGCGATCCTCGCGTCGGCAGCCTTGAGTTCTTTCGTTGCACAGGCCGACTCGCAGCTCGACGGGCTCATGAAGAATCCGTCCAACTGGGCGGCGCAGGCGGGTGATTATGCCAACCGTCGCTATAGCCCACTCAAGCAGATCAACGAAAACAACGTCGGGAAACTACAGGTCGCCTGGACCATGTCGACCGGCGTGCTGCGCGGCCACGAAGGCTCGCCGCTCGTGATCGGCGACACCATGTATATCCACTCGCCGTTCCCTAACAAGGTCATTGCCATCAACCTGAAGGATCAAACGTTCATCTGGCAGTACTTGCCGAAGCAGGACGAGTCGGTGGTCTCCGTGATGTGCTGCGATACCGTCAACCGCGGGCTCGCCTATGGCGACGGCAAGATCTTCCTGCAGCAGGCGGACACCAAACTCGTCGCGTTGAACGCGAAAACCGGCGATGTGGTCTGGACCGCGCAAAACGGCAATCCCAAGGCAGGTGAAACCAACACCAACGCGCCGCACGTGTTCGGCGACAAGGTGCTGACCGGCATCTCCGGCGGCGAGTTCGGCGTGCGCGGGCGTCTCATTGCGTATGACATCAAGACCGGCAAGCCGGCCTGGACGGCCTACAGTACGGGTCCGGACAAGGACATGCTGATCGACCCCGACAAGACGACGACCTATGCCGACGGCAAGATGGTGCCGGTGGGCGCGGACTCGTCGCTGAAGTCGTGGAAGGGTGATCAGTGGAAACTGGGCGGCGGCACCACCTGGGGCTGGTACGCGTGGGATCCGAAACTCAACCTTGTCTACTACGGCACCGGCAATCCGGGTACATGGAACCCGACGCAACGTCCGGGCGACAACAAATGGTCGATGTCGATCTTCGCGCGTGATCTGAACACCGGTCAGGCCAAGTGGGTCTACCAGATGACGCCGCACGACGAGTGGGACTATGACGGCGTGAATGAAATGATCCTGTCCGACCTGTCGATCGACGGCAAGAAGGTTCCGGCTATCGTTCACTTCGATCGTAACGGTTTCGGCTACACGTTGAATCGCGAAACCGGACAACTGCTGGTTGCGCAGAAGTTCGATCCGGCGGTGAACTGGGCTGATCACGTCGATATGAAGAGCGGCAAGCCGATTCGCAACGCGGCCTATTCGACGCAGGCAGCCGGCTCGGATCACAACGTGAAGGGCATCTGTCCGGCGGCGCTCGGCTCGAAGGACCAGCAGCCGGCAGCGTTCGACCCGGGCTCGAGCTTGTTCCTCGTTCCGACCAACCACGTCTGCATGGACTACGAGCCGTTCGATGTCGACTACGTGTCGGGCCAGCCGTATGTGGGCGCCACGCTGTCGATGTATCCGGGCCCGAACGACAACAACTCGATGGGTAACTTCATTGCTTGGGATGCTTCGAAGGGCAAGATCGTCTGGTCCAAGCCGGAGCGGTTCTCGGTATGGTCGGGCGTGCTCGCGACCGCGGGCGGCGTGGCCTTCTACGGCACGCTGGAAGGCTACATCAAGGCCGTGCGCATCAAGGACGGCAAGGAACTGTGGCGCTTCAAGACACCGTCGGGAATCATCGGCAACGTGTTTACCTACGAGTATCAGGGCAAGCAGTTCATCGGCGTCTATTCGGGTATTGGCGGCTGGGCCGGTATCGGCATGGCGGCGGGCCTCGAGAAGTCGAATGAAGGCCTCGGCGCGGTGGGCGGTTATCGCGAGCTTGCGAAGTACACGGCACTCGGCGGCACGCTGTTTGTGTTCGCCATTCCCGGCGGCAACAGCTGAACGGCCGGGTCAGGTTGAAACGCGCGGCCGGTTTGCCCTGTGAAGGTTCGGGCAGCCGGCAGCGCCTTCGATCACACGAGTCGTCTACGAGTTATCCGGCCCGCGCCATTTCGTCTAAGCGTCGATGAAACGCGCGAGGCGCGGCCCCACTTTGAAGGAGACATGTGCATATGAAAGGCCGATCAATCTTGTTGCGGGCGGCTCTGCCCGCCTTTTTCATCGTACTGCCCGCTGCGTTCGCCCAGACCAATCCCGCGATTGCCCAGGTGGCGTACAAGGTGGTCGATGGCAGCAAGGTCGACAGCAATACGCTGCAAGGATGGAAGACCTGGCGCGCGCTGGCTTGCGAACGCTGTCACGGCGCGCAGCAGCAGGGCATGGTCGGACCGTCGCTGGTCGAAGCGTTCAAGACGCTGGACAAAACGGAGTTTCACCGCACCGTATTCGGCGGCCGGGTCGACAAGGGCATGCCCGACTTCAGTTCGAGCCAGATGATGCAGAAGAACTGGGAGAACCTTTACGCCTATCTGAAAGGGCGCTCCGACGGCCAGATCAAGCCCGGCGATCTGCAGGCCATCGACGCGAAATAGCGCCCGCGTCTCTACTTCAGGAGGTTATCGATGCGTCATGGCAAACGAATGCCCACGCACGTCGCGCTCGTCGCCGCCGCGCTGTGCTACGCGGTGATTGCAGGCGGCGCGGTGCGTGCCGAAGGCGAGGCAATGCCGAATAACGATGGCGCCGACGGCGTGCTGCGGGTCTGTGCGGACCCGAACAACATGCCTTTGTCCAACAACAAAGGCGAAGGTTACGAGAATCGGATTGCAAGCCAGATGGCGAGCGATTTCGGCTACAAGCTCGAGTACACCTATTTTCCGCAGCGCATGGGCTTCGTGCGTCACACGTTGCGCGAGAAGGTGCCCGAAACCGAGCGCTACAAGTGCGACCTGATCATCGGCGTGCCGAAAGGCTACGACATGACCTCCACGACGCAGCCCTACCTGCGTTCCACGTATGCGATGGTGTTTACCAAGCGGCCTGAACTCGCCGGCATCAACACGCCGGACGATCTGCTCAAGTTGCCGCCGGACCAGTTGCACAAACTGCGCTTCGGCATTTTTTCGCAGACGCCCGCGGTCGACTGGCTGCTCAGTCATGACCTGATCGATCAGGCGGTTTCGTATCAGGTGCAAAGCGGCGATCCGCAAGAATATCCCGGCCAGATGATCGAAAAGGATCTGCAGGCGGGCAATGTCGATGTGGTGTTCCTGTGGGGGCCGATTGCGGGTTACTTCGCCAAGCGTTCCGGCGATACGGTCAAGCTCGTGCCATTCCCCGCCACGCCGGGGATCCGCTTCGACTATACGATCTCGATGGGCGTGCGCTACGGCGAGAAAGCGTGGAAGGACAAGGTCGATCAATGGATCGGCGCGAACCACGACAAGATCGACAGCATCCTCACGAGCTATGAAGTACCGCTTCTGAAGCCCGTCGATACGCCGGCCGGCAAGCCCGCGGACGGGTCGCCATGAAGGGTGCGCGAATGCGGTTGCGCCGCGCGTGGCGGCATGTACTTACTGTGGGTGTCGCGTGCGTGGCGTGTGGGATGCATGCCGCGGCGTTTGCCGCGAACGCCGATGAAATCTCGGCCGCCGAGCGGCTCATCTTCACGACGGATCATTTGCAGGGCGTACAGCAGCAAACCGAGCTCGACTACACGTTCCTCAGCTCGAATCAACCGGCGCACAGCACGGACGTCGTCAAGGTGCTGGTGCTCAGCGCGGACAATGCCAAAGGCGATGCCCAGGTGTCCGATCACAGCGGAGCGGTGCCCTTGCCGAATGCCGGGTTGCAGTGCAATCCGGTGATCATCTATTTCCTCGAACGCGATATCACGGAGATGCAGAACCTGACCGGCGGGCAACGGCGCTACTTCCAGCAGCGTCTGCGGCTCGCGCTCGCCGCTGGGCCGAAGATCGAGACGGTGACCAGTCAGATCGGCGGCAAGACGGTCAAGGCTCGGCAGATCGTCGTGCAGCCGTATCTGGGAGACCCCAATGCTGAACGCTTCGCGCAATACACCGGCAAGCGCTATACGTTCCTGATCGCGGATTCGCTGCCCGGCCGGGTCGCGCTGATCCGCACCGACGTGCCCGGCGCGAACAACGATTTTGCACATCCGGTGCAGACCGAGACGCTCAGCTTCCAGGCGGCGTTGCAAAAACTGCCGTCGCCGCCGCACGCGCCGCATGCGCCGGTGAAGCCTTCCGACGCGCCTCGTGCGAGCCGTTAGCGAGGCCGCGCCAAGGTGAATTTCATCCGCTCGCTGACCTTGCGTCAGTTGCAGATCTTTGTGGTGGCGAGCCGGTACACGAGCTTCGCACGGGCCGCGGAGGAACTGCATCTGACTCAGCCGGCGGTGTCGATGCAGATTCATCAGCTCGAAGAGGCGGTGGGTCTGCGGCTGTTCGAACGCATTGCGCGCAAGCTCACGTTGACCGAAGCGGGTGAAATGCTCAGCCACCACGCGAGCCGCATTCTCGGCGAGATCAAGGATGCCGAAGACGCGATGACCTCGCTGAAGCAGGCCGATAGCGGCTCGATCGCGGTGGGTATAGTCAGTTCCGCGACATACTTCGCGCCGAAGCTGCTCGCCATGTATTCGCACCTGTATCCCAAGGTCGATGTGCACTTTTCCGTCGGCAATCGCGACGCGCTGCTACGCCTCTTGCAGGACAATGCGATCGACCTCGCCATCATGGGTCGGCCGCCGCCGGAACTCGACACCACGACCGAGCCGCTCGCGTGGCATCCGCAAGTGGTGATCGCGCCGCTCGACCATCCGTTATGCGGCGCGCGGCGCTTTGATCTGCAGGAACTGCGCGGCGATACGTTCCTGCTGCGCGAGCCCGGTTCGGGTACGCGCATGGCGGCCGAGGAAATGTTCAGGCAGCATCTCTTCACGCCCGCGAAGGTCGTCACGCTCGGCAGCAACGAAACGATCAAACAGGCGGTCATGGCCGGCATGGGGGTGAGTCTGATTTCCCTGCATACGCTGCTGCTGGAACTGCGTACCAAGGAAATTGCGTTGCTCGACGTGAACGGCACGCCGATCGAACGGACGTGGCAAGTCGTGCATTTGCGGGCCAAACAACTGTCGCCGACCTGCACGGTGTTCCGGCAGTTCCTGCTGGAGCAGGCCGCCGTTTATCTGGAGCGCGAGTATGCGCCATACACCACGTTGCCCGCGAAATCAGGAGTGGTGAGATGAGCATGACAGGACGTGGGGCGTTTGTGCGATACGTGCAGTACGTGCGATACGTGCGGACCCTCGGCGTGATCTGCGTGGCGCTCGCGTGCCCGCAGGCGTTCGGTGCGCCGACCTCGATCGCGGTCATGGATTGCGTGCTGATCGACGATAACGCGGCCTATAACGATGCCGCGACCAACCGCATCCAGCAAGCGCGTATCGAGATGGTCAGCGAGGCGCTGCGCGAGCAGTTGCGCGGCACCCAGCGCTATCGTGTCGCCGACAATGCGCCCGCCACCGGTCTGATCGCCGAACTCGGCGCGTCGCAAGATATGAACGCGTGCGCTGACTGTGCGCGGCAGGTGGGACGCAAACTCGGCGTCGAACAGGTCGGCCGGTGCTGGGTCCAGAAAGTCAGCAACCTGATTCTGAATATCAACCTGCATGTCGAAGATGTCGCGAGCGGCGCAACCGTCTTCCAGCGTTCGGTCGATATCCGCGGCAATACCGACGTATCCTGGCGCCGCGGCGCAGCGGCGCTGGCCGGACTGCTTGCCGGCAGTGCGGCGGCGGGTTCGGCAGCGAGCAGCATTTCACCGTGAGAGGGTCCGGGATTCTTCAGCGGCGGCACACTGTGTACTCGAATACGTGACACGTTGACATCGTTCCTCGCGCGGGCGCGCCTGCTGCGCCCGGCAGCGTACTGGCACAGAGTATGCGGCGACGTCCGCGCATAGCCATGAGAAGCACATTCATTTGGTGGGTTCATGACGAGCCCGCGCCTGAATTGTCTGCTATAGGGGATTGCATCGATGGGTGCTGGCGAATTGCTTCAGGACTGGCGCGTGCATGCGCTGCAGATCGAAGATGAAGTCTCGCGCGTCGTGATCGGCCAGCCGCAGATCATCCGTCTCATCACCGTCGCCCTGTTTGCCCGCGGTCATGTGCTCCTCGAAGGCGGAGTCGGTGTCGGCAAGACAACCGTATTGCGCGCGTTTGCGCGGGTGGTGGGCGGGGAGTTCGAGCGCGTGGAAGGCACCATCGATCTGATGCCGGGCGATCTCGTCTATCACACGTACGTCGACGCCGAGGGCAGGCCGCGCATCGACCCCGGTCCGCTGCTTCGACACGGCGAGGGGCTGAGCACGTTCTTTTTCAACGAGATCAATCGCGCGCGCCCGCAGGTTCAGTCGCTTCTGTTGCGCGCGATGGCGGAGCGTTCGGTGTGGGCGTTCGATCGCGAATTCCGCTTTCCGCATATGACGGTCTTCGCCGACCGCAACAAGGTCGAGAAGGAAGAGACCTTCGAGCTTGCATCGGCCGCGCGAGATCGCTTCCTGTTCGAGTTGGGCATGCCCACGCCGACCGAGCCCGACGTGCGGCGGGCGCTGGTATTCGATCCGACGTTCCATGACGTCGACATGCTGCTTGCGCGACTGCCGCCCGCGATCGTTCCATGGGAACAGTTGAACCAGGTCGGCGCGGTCATTCAGGAGAGTGTGCAGTCGAGCGAGACGATCGAGCGCTACGTTCTGGATATCTGGCAGGCAACGGAAACGCCACAGCGTTTCGGCATTGCGCTCGACGGTGTCGACATGGATCGCCTCATTCTGGCGGGCGCGAGCCCTCGCGGCATGAGCGCGCTGCTGCGCGCCGCGCGCGTGGTGGCGTGGCTGGCCGGCCGTACGCATCTGGTGCCGGAGGATATTCATGCGGTGCTGATGCCGGCGCTCGGGCATCGCGTGTTCTTCACGCCGATCTACGAACTGCGCCGCCAGGAGCTCGCCGAAGCGCTCACGGCGCAAATCATGAACAGGCTGGCCGTACCCTGAGCCATGAACGCGACCCCCGAATTTCACTACCGTTTGCCGATGCGCGCAGGCGGTTCTCGTCCCGGCTCGCATCCGGGATCGAGCTTCGGCGCCGGCCAGGAATTCGCAATGCACGGCCGCCTTTTCGACTACCCGGATCCGCGCCGCCTGGATCTGCGCGCCAGCGTGCGCGCCGCACGCTCCGAATGGCTGGTGCGGGTTCACCTGCAGCGCGCTGCGGTGCCGGTGCAGGTGATCGTCGATGTTTCCGCTTCCATGCACTTCGGCACGCGCCAGACGAAATTGCAGGTTGCCGCCGACTTTGTCGAGGCGTTGGGATACAGCGCGTTTCGCGTCGGCGATCAGCTGGGCATGCTCGCCTTCGATAACGCCGCGCGTGACGATCTATTCATGCCGGCGCGATACGGCCGGGGCGTCGGCAACCTGCTCGCGACGATGTTGCGTGACAGCACGAGCGACACAGCCGGAAGCGGCGGCATTGCCGGGCTGCAGCGCGCCGCTTCGACGCTGGCCGGGCGGCGCGCGCTGATCTTCCTTGTTTCGGATTTTCACTGGCCGCTCGCGGAATTGCCCGCCGTACTCGACCTGCTGGTTCATGCGTGTGTGGTGCCGATGGTGGTCTGGGATGCCGCTGAGATCGCACCACCGCACGGCGCGCCGCTGCTTGCGGTCCGTGACGCCGAGTCCGCCCGGCAGCGCACGCTATGGCTGCGTGGCAGCGTGCGCGCGCGTTGGCGCGAGGCTGTCGCGCGGCGGCGTGCTGAACTCGCGACGATGTTCGGCAAGCGTGGCATGCAGCCGTTTTACATCGAGAGTGCTTTTGATCCAGAGGCGATGTCGCGCTATTTTCTGGAGACGATCGCATGAGACTCGATGGGCGCTGCGCTGGCAGATCATATAGTTCGCTGCGCGGGACATCTGTAGCGAAGAGGTTTGTCTCTTCGCTAGCGTGGTTGTTGGTGGTGGTGTTGGCACCGATGCCGTTAATGAGCGTCGCCGCAGGGCCGGCCGTTGTGTCTCAGCCAACGGTTCAACAGCCGCGCGCATTCGGCCACCTGCTCGGCGATATCCTCACGCAACGCATTCTGCTGTCCGCCGGCGATCACGATGCGGGTTCGGTGGCGCCGCCTTCCGTCGGCCGCACTGACGAGTGGCTGGAACGGAGGGCCGCCCGGTTCGAAACCGATGCCGACGGCCGCCGCTGGATGGTAATCGACTACCAGATCGTCAACGTCGCGCCCACGCTCACCAGGATTGCTCTGCCGGCGTTGACATTGACCTCGGCGTCCGGCGCGACGCTGCAGGTCGCGGAGTGGCCGCTCAGCATCGGCCCGATGACACAGGTCGATGCCTTCGATGCCGGTGACCTGCAACTGATGCGGCCTGACCGGCAGGCTCCTGCGCTACCGACCGCGCCGCTGCGGCGGCAGGCGAGTTTCGCGCTTGGCCTGCTACTGCTGACGCTGCTGTCGTGGGCGGGTTGGTGGCGGTGGCGCAACTGGCGCGAGTCGGCGCGGTTGCCGTTTGCGCGCGCGTGGCGGCAGATGCGGCGGCTGAACCCGCCGAACGCGGACACGTCTGCCGATGCATGGCTCTGCCTGCACCGCGCACTGAATGAAACAGCGGGCCATGTCGTTCACGCGGGTTCTTTGCCCAGCCTGTTCGCGCGAGCGCCGTATTTGCAGCCGCTACGCACGCAACTCGAACAGTTCTATCAGCAATCGACCGAGCGTTTCTTCACGCCTGCACCGGCGCTCGCCCGTTATCCGCTACGAGGGCTGTGCCGCGCACTGTATCGCGCAGAGCAGCGCCATCAGCGATGAACACGGCATTCGATTTCGCCTATCCGTGGCTGCTTGTTCTCGTGCCGTTAGCCGCGCTGCCGTTGTTGCCGCGACGCGGCGACACGCTGGCCTTCTCCTGGGTCGCATGGCTTCCGGAGGATCGCGTCGGGCAATGGCTCGGCTTCGTCGTGCGGGGCAGTGCCGTGCTGGCGATGGCGGCGATTGTCGTTGGCCTCGCCGGCCCGGGACGCTCGCAACGACAAGTGCTGCGTACCGGCAGCGGAGCCCAGATCCTGATCCTGATGGACCGCAGTGCGAGCATGGACGAAACGATGAATAGCAAAGGCGTGGAGTCGCCGGCGGGTGAATCGAAAAACAAGGTGGCGCGCGCTTCGTTGACGAACTTCCTGGCTCAACGGCCCAACGACCGGCTTGCGTTCATGATGTTCGGCACGAGCTCGGTGCTGGCGATGCCGTTTACCTACGACTCCCGTGCGATCGAAGCCGCGATTGCAGGTACGGCGGTGGGTCGCGGCATGCCGGACACGCAACTCGACCATGGGTTGCTGGCGGCCATCGGCGAGTTCAATGGCTGGGCATCGTCGGGGCGCCGGGCGATCGTGCTCGTCTCGGACGGTGGTGCGAGACTCGACGCGGAAGTACGGCGCCTCATTCAGGATGGACTGATGCGCAACCAGATCGCGCTTTACTTTATCTACTTGCGCAGCGGCACCTACAGTCCCGATCTGAACGCTGCGGTTCCCGCGAGTGAGTCTTCGGCCGAAGCCGAGTTGCATCGCTTCTTCCTCTCGCTGAAGACCCCGTACCGGCTTTTTCAGGCCGGCGATGCGCGAGCGATGAAGGACGCGATGGCCGAGATCAATCGCCAGCAAAACGCGCGGACTTCGTTTGTCGAGCATTTGCCACGGCAGGATCTCAGCCCGTATTGTTTCGCGCTCGCGCTGGCCGGTTGTGCGCTGTTGCTGGCTTTGCGGCTGCTTCAGGTGCGGGCCTGGTCATGAAGCGCGCGTCGATTCATCTCATCTTCGCGGCCGTCGCGCTGTGTTGCGCCGGTGTCGCGGCGTATGACGGGGTTCGCCTGCGGCACGCGCAGCACGTCAATGAGGCCGTCGCGGCAGTCGCGGCTGAAACAGCCAAAACAGCCGGCAAAGCGGCCGCGACAGGCGCTCCGCGCGACGAACAGGGTCGACGCGAGGACGGCCAGGTTCGACTCGCGCGCGCCATCGCGTTGTCGAACGCGGGTGCCTACGACAGGGCAGGTCCGCTCTTCGAAAACCTGATCCGCGACGCGCAATCTGGCGACGTAGGGCGCGCGGCACTGTTCGATCTTGGCAACATGTACCTGCGTGAGAGCATGGGCGACAGCCGGTCCGGCACGATTCGCTCGGCCGCCATGATCGAGGAGGCCAAGGCGCGCTACCGGACTTTGCTGCGTGCCGCGCCGGACGATTGGGATGCGCGCTATAACCTCGAACGGGCGCTATGGCTCGCGCCTGAAACGCACTCCACGGCGGAATCGCCGGAGGTCAAGTCGCAGCACAACGTCAAGGTGAGCGATCCGCAGAGCAAGGATCTGCCATGAGATTCGGCGCGCCGAAGCGCGGGCTTTCCGGACGGCGGCACTGGACGACGCCCGTGGCGCTCGTGTTGCTGATCGCCGCGGTCGCCATGCCTCGCGTGATACTGCCGCGCAATACGTTCAGCTACATCGTCACCTTCGACATTACGCAGAGCATGGATGTCGAGGACATCGCACTGAATGGCGCACCGGTGAGCCGCCTGGCGTTCGCGCGGGCTGCGGCGCGCGACGCGCTGGGGCGATTGCCATGCGGGTCGAAGCTTGGGTGGAGTGTGTTCACCGGTCAGCGGACGTTGCTGTTGCTGCCGCCCGTCGAAGTCTGCAGCAACTACGATGCGTTGCTGTCCTCGCTCGACAGGATCGACTGGCGAATGCGCTGGACCAACTGGAGCCGCATTGCCGAGGGCGGCGTCTATTCCGCGGTTCGCGTGGCGCAGGATATCGGTCATGGCGCGGCTGTCGTGTTCGTCACCGATGGACAGGAGGCGCCGCCAATCCTGCCTTCGGATGCGCCGGCGCGGGACATCAACCCCGCTCAGATCAAGGGCTGGCTGATCGGCGTTGGTGGCGATCAGGCCGCGCCCATTCCGCGCACCGATTCCGACGGTCGGCGTGACGGCTACTGGCAGGCAGAGGACGTGATCCAGGTGCCTACGCGGCCGGGATCCGAAACGCGGGCGGAAAGCCACGAGGAGCTGTCCGAATTGCACGGGCATTACCTTGCCGCCGTGGCCGAACAGATCGGCTTCGGATATCGCCGCCTGTCGAGCACTGCGTCCTTGAGCGAGGCCCTGCTCGATGCGCGATTCGCTCACCGCGAACCGGTGCCGACGGATTTGCGCTGGTGTCCCGCGCTGCTTGCGCTGCTGTTGCTCGCCTGGCGATTCGCACCGGAGTTTCACTCGGCCACGCGTCCCGTGAGCGCCGGACGTGCGAACTCGTCATACGGGTAAGTCCGCTCTGCTCAATACCTGTCGAGGGTCTGGAAAATTTGGAGCGTATCGCCTACGCTTAAGCGAGCCGGCCTTTTGGGGCGAGGGCATGACCTTCGCCCGTCTGTGCGCAGCCGACCCATTCTGACAAAGCAATCAACGGTTCTAAATCGTACGCTTTTGTTGTTTGAGAGGGTTGTGCCATCCTGCTTTTCTACGCCATTGCTGGCGTGGATGAATGCCGCACTCCAGCGCTGAAATTCTTGAACAATAAAAAGCCAAGGAGACGCTCATGCCATTCGTTCGCATTCCAGATGCTATTGGTCTTTCCCTGCTCGCCATTGCATTCGGCCTACCTTCTGCTTTTGCCGCCGACGAAGTTCAGAACACTTCGACTACGACGAGCTCACCCGTGCCGTCGACGCTGCAGCCCGTGAGTCAGGATCAACTCGACAAGGCGGCCACCACGTCGAACGACTGGTTGCTTTCGAACGGTTCCTACGCGCAGACGCGCTACTACCGCGGCGCACAAATCAACAAGACGAACGTGGCGAAACTCAGACCGGCTTTCATCTTCCAGACAGCCGTCAACGAGTCGATGGAAACGGCGCCGATCGTATCGAATGGTGTGATGTTCATTACCACCTCGTTTAACCACGTGTATGCGGTCGACGCGGTCACGGGCAAGGAGTTCTGGCATTACAAGCACAAGATGGGCTCGGTCACGACGTTTTGTTGCGGGCCCAACAATCGCGGCGTGGCCATAGCCGGCGACCGGCTCTTCATGGGCACGCTCGATGCGAAACTCGTCGCGCTCGACGCGAAAACCGGCAACGTGCTGTGGCAAACGCAAATTGCCGATCCCGATCAGGGCTACTCGGAAACGATGGCGCCGACGGTCGTCGACGGCAAGGTGCTGATTGGCACGAACGGCGGCGAATATGGCATTCGCGGGTTCCTCAAAGCGTTCGATGCAAACTCCGGTCAATTGCTGTGGACGTTCTATACGATTCCGGAAACCGGGCAGGAAGGCGTGTGGGCCACGAAAGATGCGACTGGCCGCGACGAGAAACGCGATATCGACGCGGAGAAAAAACAGCTCGCCGCGAAGGGGGGCGATTTCTACAAAACGCTCGGCGGCGGTGTGTGGATGGCGCCCGCCGTCGATCGGCAAACGCATACGGTGTTCTTCGTGGTGGGCAATCCCTCGCCGGACCTGTATGGCGCAATCCGCCCGGGAGACAACCTCTATACGGATTCACTCGTCGCGATCGATCTGGACAGCGGCAAGTACAAATGGCACTACCAGTATGTGCCGCATGACGTGTGGGATCTCGACGCCGTGAGCCCGCCGATGCTGATCGACGTGCGCGACACCAACGGCAAGATGATTCCGGGCGTGGTGCACGGCGGCAAGACCGGCCACGTGTACGTTCACGATCGCGCCACCGGGCGGCTGATCCGCTATTCGCAGGCGATGATTCCCCAGGAGAACATGTGGACGTTGCCGACAGCCGCGGGCGCGCGGATGCTGCCCGGCGCGAACGGCGGAGTCGAGTGGTCGCCAATGGCGTTCGATCCGCAAACGCGCCTCGTGTATGCGGCCAATCTGCATCAACCGATGACGTATCAGGTCGAGGACGCGGCCTATCCGGGTGGCAGCAAGCTTTGGCTGGGCGGCGCGTTCAAGACGATCGCGGCCGAACAGCAATGGGGCAAGCTCTCCGCGGTCAACGTCGATACGGGTAAGGTGGCGTGGGACTTCAAGACCGAACAACCGCTGATAGGCGGCGTGCTGGCGACGGCGGGCGGTCTCGTATTCAACGGCGAAGGCAACGGCCTGTTCCGCGCATTCGATTCCGCCACCGGCAAGAAGCTCTGGGAGTTCCAGTGCGGCGCAGGCGTCAATGCGCCCGCGGTGTCGTACATGGTGCACGGTAAGCAATACGTCGCGGTCGCGGCGGGCGGCAATACCCAGCTCGACTTCAAGCGCGGCAACACCGTGGTGGTTTTTGCGCTGCCATGACGATGCGCATGCCGATGCTACGGGAAACCCGGGGAGTGGTGCGCCGCTCATGGACGGCATGGCTGTGCGGCTGGTTCGCCGCCGCATGGCTGCCGTTGAACGCGCACGCCGACGCCGAGGCGGGCAAGGCAAAAGCGCAGGTGTGCGTGGCCTGTCATGGGCCTATGGGCAATTCGACGAATCCGGACTATCCGATTCTCGCGGGTCAGAGCGCGCGCTATCTCTATCTGCAACTCAAGGACTTCAAGGAAGGGCGGCGCAGCGACCCGCGCATGTCGCCGATGGCGGCGAACCTTTCGCGCGACGACATGCAGGATCTGGCCGACTACTTCGCCGCGCAAAAGCTGGTGTCCGTTCCATTCAAGGCGGATAGCGCCAGCATCGAAGCCGGAAAGAATAAAGCTGCAGAGGTGTTATGCACGATGTGCCACCTGGGCGGCTTTTCTGGTCAGAACGAGATTCCGCGCGTCTCGGGTCAACTGTATCCGTACATCGTCAAGCAAATGCAGGACTTCCGTTCGCATACGCGGACCAACGACGCCGGCAACATGGCCAGTGTGACCCGCAATCTGACAGACGACGACATTCGCAATCTCGCCGCATACATCAACAATCTCCAGTAGCAGGGAGGCGATGCCGTGAAACAAACTCTCATCCGTACCACTGCTGTTGTCGTGTTGCTTGCGGGCGCATTCGGCGCATGCATGCCCGCGCATGCGCAAGGCGACGGAGAAACAAACAGGCAACTGCTTGCAGCCGCGAAAGACGGAGACGAGCCGTCGGCTCTCGCGGCGCTTCAGCGCGGGGCCGCAGTGGATGCCATGAACCGCATCGGCGACACTGCGCTAATTACCGCGTGCAAAAAAGGCGACGTGGGAACGGCGCGCATGCTGATCGAACATGGCGCGAACGTTCAGCACGCCAGCGCGCCGGGCGTCACACCGTTGATGGCCGCGGCGTACGGCGGCTTTGATGAAATCGTCGCGCTGCTGCTGGCGCACGGCGCCGATCCTCTTGCCACGGATCGCATCGGCAAGACTGCGATGGAGTATGCGGCCGGCCAGGGACAGTCGAAAGTGGTGAGTCAACTGCTCGATGCCGGGGTCGACGTGAATCGTCCTTATAAGAACGACCTCACTGCGCTGATGTGGGCGGCGGGATACGATCGCGCGGATACCGTCCGGCTGCTGATCGCACGCGGCGCGAATCGGGCGCTCAAGGATAATCGGGGATTGACGGCGAAGGATATCGCGGTGCAGACGAAGTCGGACCAGGTGGCTCGTCTGTTATCTGCCGGATAGTGCGGGAATGAGTCCGGCATGCGCGGACGCACATGCGTCGAGAAGAGTGAGCGCCTTGACGCTGAAGTTAGGCGGCGCTCATCGTTCGAACTAAGCGCTCGCTCACCGAATACGGAGCTTGAATTCAAGCACGGCCAACGAAGCGTCGGGCTGACCTTGCCGTTGCAGATCTTCTGCAAGAAGCTTTTGAAACAAGGCTAATTCTCGATCTCCATATAGTTCGACGAATTCGGCGAATACTTCGGTAATGGCATTGCTGCGTGTCGCCGGCGTCAGCGTACTGCCGATGTATGAGCGCCCTCTTGCAAGCTCGAGCGCATACGCAGAGCGAGCATTCCCGACGGCCGCGCTAATTTTTCCCCTTGCCATCTAATCTCTCTTTTTTTGTGGGCCGACCGCAGGCCTTTTTAGGTCCGTTCATGCGAACCGGGAAAACGGTCTACCTCGAATTTAAGGGGAAATGCTGAAGGAAATCTTAAGGGAGCGGGATAGAGCAGACATGACGTGCCCCCTCTAAAACCGGAGGCCAGAAATCAGGGTGCACATTTTTCTTCGTCAGCGAATTCACGCGCGAAGAAGTTACCGATCGGATATCGGCATCAGTATCAACCCTTAGGGCTACGCTGAAGAAGCCACCGTTTTCGCCGACAGCTTGATGCTGAATTCCGGAATGTGAGATCAGCGATGCGACCGGTTCGATTTCCCGGCCCTGAAGGGCCTGGCAAGCGGGGCTCTCGACCCATTTCGGCTGCTTATGGACGCACCTGTGCCATCAGCCGCGCGCGGCTCATGTAGATGTTGGCCAGCGCGAGTGCAGTAAAGGCACGCGTGGCGTTCTTCGCGAGGCCGCGATAGCGCACCTTGCCGAAGCCCCACAGCCGCTTGACCACCGCAAAGACGTGTTCGACCCGGGCACGAATCTTCGACTTGTTGCGGTTTTTCGAGCGCCTGGTTTCATCGACTTCACCACTGCGATTGCGCACACGCTGGTTGGTGAAGTCCTTCGCTTTCGGCGCCTTGCTGGCGATGAGTTCCTTCTGGCTCGCATAGGCGCTGTCGCCGTACACACGCCGCTCGTCGCCGTGCAGTAGCGCCGGCAGCGGATGCTTGTCATGCACGTTTGCCGCCGTCACTACCGCGCTGTGTGCCAGTCCCGTCTGGCTATCCACACCGATGTGCAGCTTCATGCCGAAGTACCACTGCTGGCCCTTCCTCGTCTGATGCATTTCGGGGTCTCGTGCCTTGTCCGCATTCTTCGTGGAACTGGGCGCACCGATGATGGTGGCATCCACGATCGTGCCGGTGCCAACCTTCAGCCCATGCCCTTGCAGTACTTCGCCGACCTTGGAGAACAACTGCTCGCCGAGCTTGTTGCGCTCCAGCAGCCGGCGAAACTTCAACAGCGTCGTGCCATCGGGAACCCGCTCGCGCCCCAGGTCAATCCCGACGAATCGCCGCAATGCGGTGCTGTCCAGCAGCGCCTCCTCGCACGCCTCATCCGCCAGGTTGAACCAGTGCTGCACAAAGTGCATGCGCAGCATGCGCTCCAGACCCACTGGCGGGCGACCGCCTTGACCCTTCGGATAGTACGGCTCGACAACCTCGCACAATTGCGCCCACGGCACGATCTGCTCCATCGTCTCAAGGAACACATCGCGTTTGGTTGGCCGACGGTACTGTTCAAATCCGGCGCCTTGATCGGCCGCCATCGCAAGGGTCTGTTGTTTCATGCACATCTAACGATTGAACGCCCAATGCCGTTGACCTTTTTCAGCGTAGCCTTAGCGCTTGTCATAACGGGCCCACGGCTGAACGCGGCGCTTTGCGCCCGATTCAAGTTTGCGCCGGAAAAGCCGATAAGAAGCTGGATGAATGCACCATTTCATGCGCTACGTTAGTAAGTATTACTCCCATGTCCGATTTGCGTAACTTTGCGCGCGGTGTTAAGTGCACGTTGCGCCTCACCTTGCTAGCCGCAGCGTCTGCTGTTATTCCGGCACACAACGCTCGAGCGGCCGCGCAGGCGAACCCGGAGCTATCCTCTAGCGAGCATGCGCCGGGTGATCTGACCGCGATACCGCTGGAAGCGTTGATGCAGGTCACGGTGAGTAGCGCCAGCCGGCTTGCCCAGCCGATATCCGACGCACCGGCCGCGGTCTTCATTCTGACGGCCGCCGATATCCGCGATTTCGGATGGAAGACCCTCGCGGATGCGCTCGCGTCGCTTCCCGGACTCTACACAACCTACGACCGGACCTATTCGTATCTCGGCGCACGGGGCTTTCAGCGCCCGGGCGACTACAACAGCCGGTTTTTGCTGCTGATCGACGGAGTACGAACCAACGACTCGGTATTCGACCAGGCTGCCATTGGCACCGATTTTCCGGTAGACCTGGATCTTGTCGAGCGTATTGAGTATGTGCCGGGTCCAGGATCGGCTGTGTACGGTTCGAACGCGCTATTTGGCGTCGTGAACGTGATTACAAAGACCGGCGAAAGTCTCCGCGGTGCTCAGGTCGCAGTCGCAGCAGGGAGTTTTGGCGAGAAGCAGGCGCGCGCATCCTACGGCTGGCATGGCACGAATGGCGCGGACGTACTGCTGTCGGCGAGTTCTTTTGTCAGCAACGGGCAGAGCCTGTTTTATCCGGAGTTCGATACGCCCGACCAGAACAATGGCGTGGCACAAGGACTCGACTACGATCGCAGTCAGAAGTTGCTCGCCAAGTTCACGTACGGCGAGTTCGGCCTTAGCATGGGCTATGGCAACCGGACGAAGGGCGTCCCCACCGCGCCGTATGGCGCGATATTCAACGCGCCGTTCAGCACGACCGATACGCATAGTTTTATCGACGGCACTTTTCAGCACACAATCGCGGAAGGCATACAACTGGCGTCGAGCGCGTACTGGGGACGTTACGACTATCGCAGTCCGAGTCTTTATGCGCCAGGGCCGGTGGAGAACGTCGATGGCGACCACGCGCTCTGGTACGGCGTCGACGTTCACACCACGTTCACGTCCCTTCCGAAAAATAGAGTCGTGCTGGGTTTCGACTATACGCGCGACGCTCATCGCGATCAGTACAACTTCAACGTCGAACCCTACGAGAGTTTTCTCGACGACCGGCGCTCCGGTAACCGCACCGGAATCTACGGTGAAGACGAACTGCAATTGCCCGCGAATTTTTCGCTCAATGTCGGACTTCGTTACGACGTGGAGACAGCGGCAGGCGGCAACGTGAGTCCACGCGTGGCGCTCGCCTACAAGCCGACCAACAGCGACACAGTGAAACTGGTGTACGGTCGCGCCTATCGCGCGCCGAACGCCTATGAACTCTATTACGCTGTACCGGGGGTGGGTGGACAGTCCGCGAATCCTTCATTGAAGGCTGAGCACATCACGACCACCGAACTGATCTACCAGAGACAGTTTGGCGCGACGGGTCGCGCGACACTTTCTCTGTTCCATTACGACATTCGCGACCTGATCTCGGAAACGACTTCGCCGGCCGGGCTGTACGTTTTCGAGAACCTCGACCGGGCGAAAGCGAACGGCGCTGAAATAAGCTATGAGCAACGATTCGGTGAAACCCGAGTCCGGGCCAGCTATTCGTGGCAGATCGCCCGAGACGGCGCCACCGGAGACATTCTGCAAAATTCACCGCGGCATCTCGCGAAACTCAATCTGGTACTGCCGCTCTTTGGCAATGCGGCGCGGCTCGCCACCGAACTGCGCTGTGTATCAAGCCGACTCGCCGAAAGTGGCCACGCAGCAGGGTACTGCCTGGGCAATCTGTCCGTCGGCTCGACGCGCCTGATCCAGCATGCCGACGTGTCGTTCTCGGTGTACAACGTAGCCAACACACAGTATGCGGATCCGGCGGGCCCCGGCTATACGCAGGAGGTCATTGCGCAGCAAAGCCGCACCTTCCTCGTCAAAATGGTGTACGGATTCTAGTATGCGGTTCAATCGCACACTCCGCACATTCACCGTGTTGGGCTCGTTAGTCCTCGCGGTCATTGCCGGGCCGTCGAACGCACAGGTTGACGAAGCGATGCTGAGCGCAGCATACATCTACAACTTTACCCAGTTCACCACCTGGCCGGCAGGAGGGCTCTCCGATTCGAAGCTGGTCGTCTGCGCGAACGGTGAGAGCGCGCTGGGAATAGCGCTCGCGAACCTTAACGGAAAGATCGTGAGCGGACGCGCGTGGACTTTCGGCTCGCTGAGCCACGGTGATGGTCCGTCAGGATGCAACGTCGTTCTCGTCGAAGAAGGTAAGCCATTGTCGAAGCAAACGAGAGAAGTGCTCAACTCCGACAGGCCCGTACTCGTCATCACCAATTCCACGCTGGATACACAGGACACGGTGATTCGCCTGGTCACGGACGGAAACCATTTGCGTTTCGATATCAACAACCGCGAGGCGGCTCGGCGACATCTTTCGCTCAGCTCGAAGCTGCTTCAACTGGCAAGGACTGTCCTATGAGCTTGATCGAACGGAACAAGCCAAGTTTGTCGCGCGCGTTGGGACGGGTCAACATCATCGGAGTGGCGGTCGCTCTGGTGATTTCGAGCGTTGTCCTGCTCGTCTACGAGGCGGTTTCGCTTCGAGGCGCGCTTGCGGACAACGCCCGGCTTCAGGCCGCAATGGTCGCGGAAAATATGTCGGCGCCACTGATCTTCCGCGACAGCGAGGTGGCGAGCGAAGTGTTGGCGCACCTCGGCAAGCTCCCCTATATCGAAAGCGTTGCAGTCTTCGATGCGAAGGGCGGTCGCTTTGCCCGCTTCGTTCAGCGAGGGCTATCGGAATTTGAACAGAACGAAGGCACGGAGGCCGCGGCGCAGACACAAGTGCGCCTTTCTTTCAAGGACGTGATCGTCGCCGCACCCGTGGTTCAGGGTGGCGTGCGGGTCGGCACGGTGGTCCTCGTTGCGACGACCGACGGAATGAAGGCGGAATTCACGCGCTATGCCTGCTTCCTGTTTCTAGCGTCGGCGTGTGCGCTGTGGATAGCGTCGTTCGTCATGTCGCGTACCAGAGCGCGCGTCATCGAGGCGGAACGACAATTGGAATACTTCGCTCTGACCGACCCGCTGACTGATCTGCCCAACCGTCGCGCTTTCTATGACGAACTGGCTGGCTGTCTGCGTCCGGCTGCGGGTGTTTCCCCGCAGGTGACACTTGTCCTGATCGATCTCGACGATTTCAAAAAGATCAACGATACGCTCGGACACGGTGCCGGGGACGAACTACTGCGCGCGGTAGCGCACACCCTGCGGGGCACCGTTCAGCAACGAGATGTCGTGAGCCGTATCGGCGGCGACGAATTCGCGGTGTTGGCAACTTCGGATACCGACCGGATCCAAAGCCGAAGGACCGCGGAGAAGATCGTGCGCAGCCTTGGGCGGTCGTTCGAACTTGAAGGGACGATGGTGCCCGTCACCGTGAGCGTGGGCTTTTCGCGGTATCCGGATGACGCCGGCGATATTGCGTCCCTCGTGAGTAGCGCGGATATTGCGCTCTATGCGGCCAAAGGCGGTGGTAAAAATCTTGCGGTCGAGTTCCGGCCGAAAATGACGTCAGAGGCTCAGCGGCGTGCGTCGCTGGAGCGCGATCTGCGCGAAGCGGTCGAGCGCGATGGGCTGGACATTGCCTATCAGCCGCAATTCGATTGTCGCACCGGGCGGTTAGTCGGCGTGGAAGCGCTTGCTCGTTGGGATCACCCTTCACAAGGGGCTATTTCTCCCGCCGAATTCGTGCAGATTGCGGAGAGTAGCGACTTGATTCTGTCACTCGGCCGATGGATTCTGAACCGCGCCTGTCAGGATGCCGTGCGGTGGAATCACGATGCCGCGACTTCTGTTAGCGTCTCGGTGAATGTATCGGCGCGACAGCTCCGGCATCAAACTTTCGGTGCCGACGTGCTTGCAACACTGCAGGAGACCAGTTTGCGACCGGAGTTGCTTGAACTTGAGCTGACCGAGAGCCTGTTGATGGAGAACGTCACGGTGGCGGCGGAGGTGATGAGAACGCTGCGTGCGCGAGGTGTGCGCCTGTCGATCGACGACTTTGGCACGGGCTATTCGTCTCTATCGTACCTGCAGACGTTTCCGCTCAATCAACTGAAAATCGATCGCAGCTTTGTGAAGGCGTTACCGTATTCGGGGCAGCCAATTGTTACAGCCATCATTTCGATGGCGCACAGTTTTGGTCTCACTGTCGTCGCGGAAGGGGTTGAATATCCGGCGCAACTGGCGTGGCTATGCGATGGCGGGTGCGACTTCGTTCAGGGTTATCTGACGGGTCGGCCAATGACATTTACCGCATTGATAAAGGCATTGGAGGAAGAGCGCGAGCATTTCCTCGCCGCCGAGCGCACTGAGTCGGCTGGACCCGTCTCATAGAACCATGTAACTTCACGTTGCGACTCTCAGGCTTAGTCCTGACGCACCGTCAGTATCTTTGATGTACAGGAGAAGGAGTTAGGGCTTGCAAAACGATTCGATACGAATTGGCGTTAGTCGCGCCAAAGTACCGAATCGCGCTGCTTGCGATCTTGAACAGTGGCCGCGAGCGATGCGGCTGACACGCGGCGCGAGCGTCGCGGAATCGGGGGTGAGATGAAAAGTTTTTTCGTTGGCGCAGCGCTGGTGAGTATGGGCATCACCGCTTCGGGATTTGCGCATGCGACGGATATTGGCGTCGGCATTAACATCGGTACGCCACCTGTCGTGGTCGCGCCGGCCCCGGTCGTCGTCGTGTCGCCTGGATGGCACGGCGACCGCTATTGGGACGGCCACCGCTATTGGGATCGCGACGAATGGGAGGAACACCACCATCATCACGGACATAAGGACGGTCACTGCCCGCCCGGACACGCAAAGAAGGGCGAATGCTGAACCGCGCAACCATCCATGTCTCTGGAGTTCCGCCAGAGACATGGATGTGCATGAACAAAGTGTAGATTCGCTCGCGTCGCGTCTACCATTATCGGCGGCAGGCACGGTACGTTGGCGTACGGCCTGCCGTCGTGCTTTTTGGTTCGTCACGGGTTGCATGCACGCGCGCGCCTTCGAATGGCGCGTGAATGGATGAGCGGCTAGGGAGCAGGGCCCGAAAAGACCGGAATTCCCGGCTTTACCTTCCGTACTTGAAACGCAAGCGTACGGTTCGTTCTAGATACAGAGAAGACTTTCCCCGGTCGCCCGGAGAAGCACAGGGCGCGGCGGGACAATTGAGTGGAAGGCACCCGTCACGCCGAGCTGCTGACGTGTGATGGAAACGATACGCAATGGTCTCTTTGCTTCAGCCCCCTCGACTATTTCAGGAGAGTCGTGATGCCCTATCATGCGAACCGTCTGCGGCCGTTGACCCGTGCGGAACTGGAAGTCCTCAGCCCTCTCAAGGCAACCAGAGAAAACCTGCGTGTGACCGCGAAATCCATCTGGTCTACTACCTACGTAACTGTCCCCCCCGGCGTGGAGCTAGCGCCAAAAGTGAAAAGCGAGCGAGTTGATGTGCGCCCCGATGGTCAGAGCCTATGGAAAATCGGCATCGAGATGAGCGCCGGTTCGACGCCCGGACTGCCCATGGGCTGTACGGTCCAGAGGCACGAAAAGACCGATACGATGGGACAGATTTCCGGCCACCCGTCGTTCCGGCCGGAATGGATGGACGTTCGATTCATTCCCAAAACCGGCATTCGCCGTCCGCAGCCGCAGATGCGAGACGGAAAAGGGCGCAAGGTCAAACCGCTCACAGTCTTTCCCGGCGATGCACGCCAGGTTCTGTTCGATACAAGCTGGCCATGGCTACTGACGGGAAAGATCGTTACGAGCGACGGCACATCCGGTTCGGGCGTGCTGATCGGCGATCGCCTCGTTCTGACAGCACGCCACGTCATGCCTTGGAATAGCATCGGAACCGGCAACTGGTGGATGAAATTCACGCCGTACTATTTTGACGGTACGGAGCCATTCGGGTCGTCTTACGTCAGCGACGCCCGCCACTATGGGACCGACGACACGGACTTCAACCTGTCGCACGACTATGCGGTATTACGGCTATATGAGCCCTTGGGCAACCGGTTAGGCTATATCGGCACGACGAGTTTCGACGACGGCTGGAGAGGGCTGAACGTATGGGAGAACGTGGGTTACCCATTCGATGTCGCAGGCGGGGAGCGACCCGCGGTGCAAAGCTGGCAATCCTTCGAAGACGACTACGAAGACGACGACGGACAGACATTGGAAACGGAGGCGAGCCTGAACCACGGCAACTCCGGTGGCCCGTTCTTCGCATGGTTCGAAAACGGCAGTCAGGTTCGCGCGTGCGGCGTGGTATCGAGCGAAGTGAGTTTCGACGGCGACGCGGACAATTCGGTCAGCGGCGGAGACAATCTGGTCAACCTGGTCGACTGGGCGCGAGCGAATTGGCCGTTGTAGGGCGCTAATCGCGCGAGGCAATCCGGATCCGGGTGGCTCGGGGCAGTATGACGAGCGGCCACCCGTTTTCGATAGAACCGTATCAATTGCCTGGAAACACGGGAATGGTCTTTCAGCAGCAGTCCCAGCATCTGGCCATCGGCGTCGAATTGCCGGCCGCCCGAATCAAAATACCCTCGCTTGAAATCCCATCATACAAAGGTGTGACCCCCACCTCCCTTTCTCTGATCCGCCGATCCCAACGCATAACTATTCCGGCGATCCCATCCGGCCTATTCTGCTGAACACAACGAGCCGCAGCGAAGTCGTGGCCCGAAATGCTTCGAGTGGAGAGTATCCGACATGACCGTACCGCTTTCTCGCCCCGCCATTCCCGTTCTTGAAGCCGGCATGCCGGCGCCGGATTTCACGTTGCAAGCCACACCCGACCAGAAGATCACCCTGTCCGAGTTACGCGGCGCGCCGGTGGTGATCGCGTTCTACCCGGCCGACTGGAGCCCTGTGTGTGGCGACGAACTCGGTCTTTTCAACGCCGCGCTCGCTGAATTGCGCCGGTTGGGGGCGCAACTGATCGCCATTTCGGTGGATAGCGCGTGGTCGCACACGGCATATGCAACACAACGCAAGCTTCATTTTCCGCTGCTCTCGGACTTCGAGCCGAAGGGAGAAGTCGCACGAAGCTATGGTGTGTACCGCGCAAAGGAGGGTGTTTGCGAACGCGCGTTGTTCGTTCTCGATGGGAACGGCATTGTGCGGTGGGCCTATGTTTCTCCCATCACCGTGAACCCGGGCGTCGACGGAATACTCGGCGCACTCGAACAAATGAACAATTCCACGCAACAGGACACGCCATGAGCCATCTCTCCGCGCCGGTCGGATCTCTGGACCATATCGAGGGTGCGTTCGGCGCGCCCGTCACGTTAATCGAATACGGCGATTTCGAATGCCCCTATTGCGGGGCGATGTACGGTGTGATCAAAGCGGTGCAGCAAGCCATGGGACCACAACTGCGATTCGTTTTCCGGCACTTCCCGTTGACGGATATGCATGCCCACGCGCTGCACGCCGCGCAGTTTTCGGAAGCTGCGGCGACTCAAGGCAAATTCTGGGAAGCGCATGACATCCTGTATGAAAATCAGACGGCACTGAGCGATACGGATTTGGCGCGGTATGCGGCGCAACTCGGCCTGCACGCGCGCGATCTGGCCGCGGCGTTCGAAGGCACTTACGACGGGCGTATCCAGCATGACTTCGACAGTGGCTTGCGCAGCGGCGTGAACGGCACGCCTACTCTGTTCATCAACGGCCAGCGTTATGACGGCGAGCGAGACGCCGAAACTCTGCTCGAAGCGCTGCGCGCCGTTGCCCGTCACGCGTGAGTGTGCGGATAGAAGAAAAGGGCGGCAAGGTCAACCTTGCCGCCCTTTTTCACGAGCACGCGAAAGCGTCGAAAGCAGAAGTCATCCGCACGCTCGGCGCGATGCGGATGACGGATTCCCCAACCCGTTAAACGTCGATCAACCCTCGATCAAACGTCGATCAGTTTGCGCAGGCTTTCGCCGGCAAGCGGCATGTCGCGCAGGCGCTTGCCGGTGGCATCGAATAGCGCATTGCCGAGCGCGCCCGCGGTCGGTCCCATCGACGCTTCCGCCGCGCCGAGAAACGGTGCGCCCGGCCGGTCGATCAAATGCACATTGACGCTGCGCGGCACCGCGGAGAAGCGCAGGATCGGATAACTGCTCCAGTCGAAGCTGCGAATCCGCTTCGTATCGAACTGCAATTGTTCATACAGCGTCCAGCTTGCCGACTGAATCACGCCGCCCTCGATCTGATTGCGGATGCCGTCGGGATTGACGATCTGTCCGGAATCCACCGCGACTTCAGCGTGTTCGAGAATCACCTGACCGGTTTCGGGCACGACGGATACCTCGACGGCAATCGCGACATAGGCCATCAGGTTCTTATACTTCGCGAACGCAAAGCCGACGCCGTGATTGCGCTTGCGCGGCGCACGCGGCCAGCCGAATTTCGCGGCGGCGAGTTTGATCACGTCGCGGGCGCGTGGGTCCTGCATGTGCTTCAGCCGGAACGCCACGGGGTCGCTGCCGGCAGCGGCGGCCAGCTCGTCCATGAACGTCTCGATCGTGAAGATGTTCATGTGCGCGCCGAGCGAGCGCATGGCCGACGTATGCAGCGGCATGGTCGGCGAGAAGTTGTTTATCACGTGCATGTTCGGCAACGCGTACAGCGGGATCGCGTTGCGATCGCCGCCGCCTTCGGGCTGCACCATCGGCACCGAGGGCGCGGGCGCGAATGGCTGCTCCAGCAACTGCGCCGGAATGAGCCGGCCGGCGTTGACGATGCGCTCGTTGTGCGAACTGCTCCACAGCGCGTAGTTCCAGTCGACGATGCTGCCGCTCGCGTCGAGCGAGGCGCTGACTTCGGTCACCATCGCGGGCGTGTAGTGGTCCCACGTGTTCTCCTGTTCACGCATCCATTGCACGCGCACCGGCTGGCCGTCCATTTCGCGCGCGATCAACGCGGCGTGCGCGGCCACGTCGTCCGCGCCGTTGTGGCCGTAGCAACCCGATCCTTCCACATGAACGCAGCGGATCTTGTCTTTCGGCATGGCGAGCATTTCGGCAAGCCCGTCACGCAGCGGGTAGACCCCTTGCGAATGGGTCCAGACGGTCAGCGCACCGTCCTTGAAGAGCGCAACCGAGCAGGACGGCCCGATCGAGCCATGCATCATGTAACGCTTGGTGTATTTCGCGCCGAGCGTTTTCACGGCAGTGCCGGTGATGCTGTGCGTGTTGGCGATTTCGATGTGTTCGGTGGAGATCGTCTTCAGATCGCGATGTACGGTAGCGGGGTCGGGCAGTGCGCGCCCGGCCGTCCATTGGCTTCCCGCAGCAAGCGCGCGTTGCGCCTGCACGGCTTGCCACTCGCCTTTGGCGACCACGGCGAGCATGCTACCGTTTCTGATGACCTTGAGGACGCCCGGCATCTTCAGAATCGCAGGCGTGTTGGTTTGCACAAGCCGCGCCTCGTAGACGGGTGGCATCACCACACGGGCGTGCACCATGCCCGGCATCATCATGTCCTGCACATAACTCACGCCGCCCGTCACCTTGCGGGGAATGTCCACGCGCGGCAACGAGGTGCCGATCATGTCGAACGTCGCGGGGTTCTTCAACGGCGAGACGGGCGAGGCCATGCGATGCAGGTCGACGAGTCCCACCGCCTCGCCATAGGTCATGCTGCGGCCATCCGGCGCCTTGATCACCGCATTGCGCGCGCTCAGCACCGTGCTGGCGACGCCGAAGTGCTGGGCGGCTGCATCGACCAGCAGCCCGCGCACCTGAGCTGAAGCGTTCAGCAGCGCGCTGCCGCTGTCGGCGATCGTGTGACTGCCCGCGGTGAGACCTTCATCGGGCGACGCACCCGTGTCGGCGGTCAGAAACGTGATCAACGAGGGCGCCATGTCCAGCTCTTCCGCTGCGATCTGCAACAGCGCGGTGCGCACGCCCGTGCCCAGTTCCACCTTACCGGTGTAGACGGTCACGTTGCCCGCCCGATCGATTCTGATCCACGAATCGAGGTACGGGTTGGTCTTCAGGCTGCCGGCGAGCGTCTGGGTCGTCTTGCCGATATGCACGGCGGCGCCTTCGTCCGCGATCACTTCCTGCGCCATCGCGCTCACGCCCGGAACCATGCTGAAGCTCACGACGAGCGCGCCGGACAGCAGAAACCGGCGGCGTCCTTCGTTGATATCCTCTTCCTTGACGGTCATTGCGCGCCTCCGTGGCTTGCCGCGCCTTGGGGTTTCGCCGCCGTCGCGTCACTTGCCGGCAGATGCGCGACTTCGCGAATCGCCGCGAGAATGCGGGTGTGCGTACCGCAGCGGCACAGGTTCGGTTCCATATGATCGAGCAGCTCGCGCTCGGTAGGCCGCGGATTGCGATCGAGCAACGCCTGCGCGCGCATGATCATGCCGGCGATGCAATAACCGCACTGTGCCGCCTGGTGATCGATGAACGCCTTTTGCAGCGCACCGGGGTGTTCGATCGTGCCGAGACTTTCGATCGTGCGCACGGGCCGTTTGCCGATCGACGAGACCGGAACCAGGCACGAGAACACCGCTTCGCCATCCACGATCACGGTGCAGGCGCCGCATTGTCCGAGGCCGCAGCCGAACTTCGCGCCATGCAGTTGCAGGTCGTTGCGCAATGCGTAGAGCAGTGGCGTGGAAGGATCGATATCGAGCGCGTGCTGCACGCCATTCACGGTTAGATTGATCATCGCGCGTTGTTCTCCTTTCTGACCTTGGCCGCCATCGCCTCGACGTCCTGCCACGGGCCGCGCTGCGAATAGGTCGCGCGAACGTAGGCAGCGAGATCGGCGATCTGCTGGTCGTCGTAGATCTGGCTGAAGGCGGGCATGTAGTTCTCGCTGTCTTCGCCATGCCAGCCGTTGCCGCTCAATATCATCTGGACCGCGTTGCGCGGCGTCGCGGCATTGACGGCGGTGCTGAACGCAAGCGTGGGGCGCTCGCCGATCGACTGCATCGGCGCAGCGGGTCCGTGGCATTGGGCGCAGGAGGCGGCGAACAGGGTCGCGCCGCGTTGCGCCTCGGCGGACTGGACATCCTGGTTGGCAGCGGACACGCTCGCTGGGAGCGGCTGGGGTTTCTGGATCGACAGCAGATAGGTGGCAATCGCCTGCACGTCCTCCACGGGCACGGTGGCGAGATCGCGCGTGACGGGCAGCATCGGTCCGGCCGCCGCGCCGTGTTCGCTGGCCCGGCCCGAACGTAGGTACGTGACCAACTGGTCCTGGGTCCACGGCTTGGGCGCCGCGCCGAGCGCATTGAGCGCGGGCGCTTCCCAGCCGTCGACCACGCCGCCGTCGAATGCGTGTCCCGACTTCTCGCCGCCGATCGGATTGAGCGGCGAATGACACGACGCGCAGTGGCCGAGGCCATCCACCAGCAATTTGCCGCGGTTCCACTCGGCGTCCTTCGACGCCTCCGGCTGCTGCGCGCCGGGATGCAGAAACAGCACGTTCCAGAAGGCCAGCAGCGGCCGGAAGTTCAGCGGGAAAATCAGTTCGTTGGCGGGCGCGACCGCGTTGACCGGTTCACGTGTCATCAGATACGCGTAGGCGGCCGAGATGTCGGTATCGGACATGCGCGTGAAGTGAATGTACGGAAACGCCGGATACAGCAGATGCCCGTCGCGCGCGACGCCATGACGAAGCGCGCGCGTGAAGGCTTCGAGCGACCAGTTGCCGATGCCCGTTTCGGCGTCCGGCGTGATGTTGGTCGCGTAGATCGTGCCGAACGGCGTGGCGAGCGGCAGGCCGCCGGCGAATGGCTTGCCGCCCTTCGCGGTGTGGCACACGATGCAGTCGCCCAACGCGACGACACGCGCACCCGCGAGCCTCGTCTGCGCGTCGAACGAGGTCGGCGCGGGCGGGCTGACCGGCGCGATGGCGGGCTTCCACATCAGCAGGAAGGCGACGGCCAGCGCGGCCACGACAACCACGCCGCCTCCCGCCAGCAGTCTAGACTTGCGAGTCATTCACGCACCTCTCACCAAAGTCCTGGAACGAACCGGCCGCGTGGTTCGCGCCGGACGTTTGCCGCATCGATCGCGTCATGCTCGTGCCGCGCCTGGTTCTACGCCCTGGCCGGCGCTGCCGTGGAACGGATAGTCGATATAGCCGGCCGCGTCGCCTGCATACCAGCCAGTCGGCTTCGGGGCCGCGAGCGGCGCGTGGGCCGCAATGCGTTCGACCAGATCGGGATTCGCGATATACGCGCGAGCGAACGCCACAAGGTCGGCCTGGCCTTCGCGAATCAAGGTCTCGGCATGCTCGACGGAAATGCCGCCGTTGACCATCAACGTGCCCGAGAACGCGCGGCGCATGCGTTCGATAATGCGCGGCAAATCCGGCTGGCCGCTCCAGCCGTTCGTATCCGCCGCATGCACGTAGGCGACGCCGAACTCGTCGAGCATCTTGCCGACGTAGTCGTAGGTCGTGTCCGGGTCCGCGTCGCGCACGTTGTTGTAGTGCGCGTACGGCGAGATACGTACGCCGACCTGGTCGAGCGGGACCACCGAGCCGATCTCCGTGAGAATGTCGCGCAGGAAATTCGCGCGGTTCGCCACCGAGCCGCCGTAGCGGTCATCGCGCGTGTTGGTGGTCGACGAGAGGAACTGATGCGGCAGATAGCCGTTCGCCGCGTGCACTTCCACGCCGTCGAAACCGGCGGCGATCGCGTTGGCCGCGCCCTGGCGGAACGCGTCGACGGCGAGCTTCACTTCGTCGAGCGACATGGCGCGCGACGGCGTGGCGTGAATCTTGGTGTACTGGCCGTTGTGCAGTTGCGCCCACACCTGCAACTGTTCGAGGTCGTCGTTCACGCCCGAAGGGGAGAGCGGTGCTGCGCCGCCGAGCAGCGCGAACGAACTGACGCGCCCGCCATGCCACAACTGCATGAAGATGCGGCCGCCCGCGGCATGCACCTGGCTCGTGATATGACGCCAGCCGTCGATCTGCTCTGCCGTGATGATGCCGGGCGTCAGGTCGAACGCCGCCGAGGCCGGACTGACATTCGTGGCCTCCGTGATGATCAAGCCGGCCGACGCGCGCTGCACATAGTACTCGGCCATCATCTCGGTCGGCCGGCCGCGCAACGGCGCGCGCGAGCGGGTCATGGGCGCCATCGCGACGCGGTTCGGCAAGCTCAATCCCGACAGGTCGTAGCCGTCGAGCAGGGGCGAAATGGAGGACATGGTGATTCCTTGGTGAGCAATCGAGCGTCGTTCAGGTGAATGACTCTGCTGGTCAGCGTATCGCCGAGCCCGCGAAATTTCCTGAAGCCACGCTGAAATGTTGTTAATCCGGACAGCGAGCCGCCCGGTTGCGAAGCAATGCGTGTATCAGGCGTGGCGGGCGGCGTACGGACGGCCGATCACCAGGTAGTGCGCCAGCGCGACGATCGGGAAGGCCGTGGCGACCGCGGCGACGAGCGGCCAGCCGCCGTGTTCGTAAAGCGGGCTGGCGAGCGCCGAACCGAACGCGCCGCCCACGAAGATGCTCGTCATATACAGCGCGTTCAGGCGGTTGCGGCTCGCCGCGTGCAACGCATAGATCTCGCGTTGACCCAGCACCATGTTCATCTGCACGGCGAAGTCGAGCACGATGCCGGTCGCGACAAGCCCGAGCACGCCCCACGCGGGATGGATCAGCGTGGGCGCATAGGCGAACGCGCCCACCACCAGCGCGATCAGCGTCGCGCGCACCGTATGGCCCGCATCGGCGAGACGGCCCGCCACCGGCGCGGAGGTCGCGCCGATCGCGCCGACCAGCGCGAAGATGCCGATCTCGGTTTGCGAGAGCCCGAACTGGCGGGTCAGCTCGACGGGAATCGCGGTCCAGAACAGGCTGAACGAAGCGAACATCAGCGCCTGGTAAAACGAACGGTGACGCAGCACCGGCATCGTGCGAACCAGGTGGCCGAGCGAGCCGATCAGTTCGAAGTACGTGGCCTGGTGATCGGGCTGGCGGCGCGGAATGGTCAGCGCGAGCACGCTGGTGACGATCGCCATCAGCACGGCGGCGGAACCGAATACCGCGCGCCAGCCGAAGTGCCCGGCCACCACGCTGGAGATCGGCCGCGACAGCAGGATGCCGAGCAGCAGGCCGCTCATGATGGTGCCGACCACCTTGCCGCGCGATTCGTCCGGCGCGAGATGCGCGGCGAGCGGAATCAGGATCTGCACGGCAACCGAACTGAAGCCGACCAGCAGCGAGATGCCGAGGAACACGGCCGGTTGCTGCGCGAACGCCGCGGCGGCGAGGCTGGCGATCGACACCAGCGCGGTGGTGATCATCAGCTTGCGGTTTTCCAGCAGGTCGCCGAGCGGCACCAGAAAGAACAGGCCGAATGCATAGCCGATCTGCGTGAGCGAGACGATCAGGCTGGCGGTGCCGCCGGACATGTGGATGGCCGGTGCGATCAGTTCGGTGATCGGCTGCGCGTAGTACAGGTTCGCGACGATGGCGCCGCAGCAGAACGCGAACAACGCGATCAGTCCGCGTGTCAGCTTGACGGGGCTGTTGGCGGCCGCCGTGGTGGATGCCTGGGTTGACATGACAACTCCTTGAAGAAAAGAAACGGAATACGTGGACTCAGCGCGCGAGGTTCATCACGCGGTCGCCGAGTGAAATACCCAGATCGGTCATCAGCCTGCCGCGTTGCAACTGTTGGTTCTCCCAACGTTTCAGGGCTGAATCGATCGTCGCGCCGCTTTGCCAGGTCGAGGACAACGCGAGCGCCAGCGCATGGGCATTGGCGGCCGCTTTCGCCGTGCTGCCCGCCGTGTGAGGGCGCGGCACCGAAGCGGCGTCGCCGAGCAGCACCGCGCGGCCGAACACCATCTTCGGCGAGCGCAGATCGACGATCGGCTGCATGAAGGGCGCGTCGGTGGCATCGACCAGTGCGCGGAACGTCGGCCCTAACGACGCCTGCGCGTCTTCGCGGAGCTGTGCGATGTCGGCGCCCTTGGTCGAGCCGGGCGGCAGCGAGAACGCGCGCCGGATGCCGTGACGATCGACCAGCAACTCTTCGAGCCTTGCCGCGCTGTACTTGCGATACCACACCCAGTTGAAGCGCCGCTCGCCGGCCACGGTCGAATCGTTCTCGCCCGGAATCAGATAGGAGAGCCCCGAATGCCCGTCGCCTTGCTGAAACGCGAAGCGCCCGCGCAGCATGTCCGCTGCGTGCAACGGCAGATCGGCTTCCTCGACGAGGCCGCGCCATGCGACATAGCCCGCATACTGCGGCGCGACTTCGGGCAGCAGGCGCCGCCTGAGCGTCGAGCGGATACCGTCGGCGCCGATCAACAGATCGGCCTGTTCGCTGCGGCCGCTCTCGAACAGCGCGACGATCCGCTCGCCTTCCATGTGGAAGTCGGTAAAGGTCTCGCCCGCATGCAGGTAAGACGCGGGCAGCGCGTTCTTCATGGCGCGGTAGAGCAGGCTCCACGAGGTCTGCATCTGCGGCATGTGGAGTTGTTCGACCACCCGGTCCTCGCGGTCCAGGTAGATACGATCGCCCGAGGCCACACCAGGCGGGTCCGGCAGTTCGACGCCGGCGAAGGCGAGCGCGTCCAGCACGTCCGGCTGAAGCACCACGCCGCCGCCGCGGCTTTCGAGCTGGTTCGGCGAGGTCTCGAACACGTCGACGTCCCAGCCGGCCGAGCGCAACGTATTGGCCGTCAGCAAGCCGCCGAGCGATCCGCCAATCACGACGGCACGCGGTCTTTCGAGCGATCTCATGCTGCTTTCCTTTGCCCTGCCGAACGCAGCGCGTTGATGAAGACCACGGGCGGTTGCGCGCCGCTGATCACATCGCCGTCTATGCGGATGGTCGGCACGGCCTGAACGCCCAGACTGTCAGCCCGCGCGCGCGCCGCGTCGATGTCCTGATTGCCGGCGGCGCTCAGCAAATACGCGCGCACCTCGTCCGCGTCGAATGCATGTTCCGCGGCAAGCGCGACCAGCGTGTCGAGCGAGCCGATGTCGCGGCCTTCGGAGAAATAAGCGGCGTAGATCGCCTGATACAACGCGGCCGTCGCGCGCGGGTCATTGCGCTGCTGCGCGAACTGCATCAGACGATGCGCAAGACGCGTATTCGGCGTGCGCAGCACCTTGTCGTACTGGAAGCGCGCGCCGGCCGCCAGTCCGGCGGCGGTGACCTGCGCATCCATGATCTGCGAGCGCGCCCAACTGCCGAATTTCCCGCTGCGGTACGCGCGCCGGTCCATCCCTTCGGCCGGCATGGCCGGATTCAATTCGAACGGCACATAGCGGATCGAAACAACCGTGTCCGCGCCGGCCTCCGTCAGCGCCGACGCGAGGTTCCGTTGGCCGATCCAGCACCACGGACAAATGAAGTCGTAATTGACCTCGACCTGAATGGCTTGCATGTCGCTTCCCTCACTAGGTAACGCATGCAGCTTATCCGTTGCGTTATCGTTGTTGAATATGGATAAAATGCAAGCTGACGTTGCGTTTTTTGCAACCAAACCGTCAATCAGGCCGAACATGGACAAATTCCTCGCCGTCAAAACCTTGCTTGAAGTGGCGGACGCCGGTGGCTTTTCGAAGGCCGCGCAACGTCTCGGGGTGGCGACCTCGTCGGTCACGCGCCTGATGGACTCGCTGGAGGCCTCGCTCGGCACCGCGCTGCTGACCCGCACGCCGCGAAAGGTCAGTCTCACGGACGCCGGCATCGCTTACGTCGAACAGGTCGCCAAGGTGCTCGACGATCTGGCCGAGGCGGACGAGAGCGTGTTCGACAGCGGTGCGTCGCCGGTCGGCGCGCTGCGAATTTCGGTTCCGTCCACCTACAGCCGCCTGCGCCTTGCGCCGCACCTCGCCGCCTTTCTCTCCGACAATCCGCGGGTGTTCCTCGACGTCGTGGTCGCCGATCACTTCGCCGATCTCGCGCTCGACCGGATCGACGTCGCGATCCGGATCGGTCTCGCCGATCGCGACGCCAACCTGATCGTCAAAAAACTGGCGGACAATCCGCGCTACGTGGTGGCGAGCCACGACTACCTCGAACGCAGCGGCACGCCGCAAACACCCCAGGAGCTCACTGACCACGAGTGCCTGCGTTTCGCCTATGGCGGCGGCTACCGCACTCGCCAGGCCTGGACCTTCCAGCGCGAGGGCGTGGAGCAACGCGTCGACGTGCACGGCCATCTGCTGTCTAACAATCTCGACATCCTGCTCGAAGCGGTGATGGCCGGGCGCGGCATCGCATTGCTACCCGAATGGCAGGTGGCGGCCGAAATTCGCGCGGGCCGCCTGCTGCGCCTCTTCGAACACTTCGACGCGAGTCCTCATGCGGGCGACGCCGTCGTCTACGCCGCGTATCTACCCAACCGCCGCCAGTCCAGCAAAGTGCGCGCGCTGGTTCAGTTTCTCGAGACGCGGCTTCGCGTGTCGCTCGAAGGTTGAACGGTTGCGCGCGCCGCGCTCACTCGGTGCGTTTTTCAGCGCGCATTCCACCGGTCTGACTGATCGAAGTCGCGAAAGGGTGATTCAACGCTGACTGCAGTGTAGGAATGCCGCGCCCATAAAGTCCTGCAGAAAACATGAAATGTTCTGAGCGGGCGCCGGCGCTCGGCCGCGCCAGTGTGAACGCGCCGCAGGCGTGCGCGCCGGAACGCGCCTGGCCGACCATATTGTTTAAGAACTATTAAGGTCGTTCGCCAAGGACTCGGCAAAAACCCGTGGCTAGAATGGGCTCCAGCTTTTCTCGCACTTCAAGCGAGTGCGGCCTGTCCTCCCATGTTCACCAAACCTTTAGGAAGTACAACGCCATGGCAAATCCGAAACTGGAAGTCCTCACGCCTGCAAACTCGCAGATCATCTTTATCGACCAACAGCCGCAAATGGCTTTTGGCGTCCAGTCCATTGACCGTCAGGTACTCAAGAACAACGTAGTAGGACTCGCGAAGGCAGCGCGGGTGTTCAACATCCCTACCACTATCACGACCGTGGAATCAGAAAGTTTCTCCGGCTATACGTACCCGGAGTTGCTGGACGTATTTCCGGAGCACAAGGTGCTCGAACGCTCGTCCATGAACTCGTGGGACGACCAGAAGGTTCGTGACTCGCTTGCTGCGAATGGCCGAAAAAAGGTAGTGGTGGCAGGTCTGTGGACCGAGGTTTGCAACAACACGTTTGCGCTGTGCGCGATGGCCGAAGGTGACTACGAAATCTATATGGTCGCCGACGCGTCTGGCGGCACCTCGAAGGACGCGCATGACTACGCGATGCAGCGGATGATTCAGGCCGGCGTGGTTCCGATGACCTGGCAACAGGTGCTGCTCGAATGGCAACGCGATTGGGCACACAAGGAGACGTACAACGAAGTCATGGCGATTGCCAAAGAGCATTCGGGCGCGTACGGGATGGGCGTGGACTATGCCTACACCATGGTGCACAAGGCTGCCCAGCGCGCGGCGGGGACGCATGAGGTTCTGGCGCCGGTGCCTGCAAAGAAGTAAGCAGCGACGAGCGCCCGCTTCCGATGAATAGCTCCGCGCTTGAAAGCGGAGCGCTCCCTATGAGGATCGCCATGAATTCCAGTACTTCCGAATCGACGCCGGCCGAGGTCGTGTTCTTCAACGGCAAGATCGCCACGCAGGACGACAAGCGTTCATTCGCCGATTCGCTCGCCGTCGCGAACGGCCGTGTCCTCGCTGCGGGCTCGCGTGAGGCCGTGATGCGTCACGCGAACGACGCCACGCGCCATGTCGACCTCAAAGGGCGCACGGTCATTCCCGGACTCAACGACTCGCATCTGCACATCATTCGCGGGGGCCTGAACTTCAATATGGAGTTGCGTTGGGACGGCGTACCATCGCTTGCCGACGCGCTCGACATGCTGCGCAAACAGGTGGCCCGCACGCCGGCGCCGCAATGGGTGCGGGTGGTGGGCGGCTGGAACGAATTCCAGTTCGCCGAGCGGCGCGGCCCGACGCTCGAAGAAATCAATGCGATCGCGCCGGACACGCCGGTGTTCATCCTGCATTTGTACGACAGCGCGCTGCTCAATGCCGCGGCGCTGCGCGCGGTCGGCTACACCAAAGACACGCCGAACCCGCCGGGCGGCGAGATCCAGCGCGACAAGCGCGGCAACCCGACCGGCATGCTGATCGCCCGTCCCAACGCCGGCTTGTTGTACGCCACGCTCGCAAAGGGGCCGAAGCTCGGTCTGGAAGACCAGCGCAACTCCACACGCCATTTCATGCGTGAGCTGAACCGCCTCGGCGTGACGAGCGCAATCGACGCGGGCGGCGGCTATCAGGCCTATCCGGACGACTACGCGGTCATCATGGAAATGGCGAAGCACAGCGAACTGACCGTGCGCATTGCCTACAACCTGTTCACGCAGAACGCGAAGAAGGAAATCGAGGATTTCGCCAAATGGGTGAAGATGACCAAACCCGGCGAAGGCGACGATTTCCTGCGCGTGAACGGTGCTGGTGAGATGCTGGTGTTCTCCGCCGCGGACTTCGAAGACTTTCTCGAACCGCGCCCGGATTTGCCCGAGTCGCTGGAGACCGAACTGGAAGCGGTCGTCAGGCTGCTGGTGGCGAACCGCTGGCCGTTCCGTCTGCACGCCACTTACAACGAATCGATCGAGCGCTTCCTGAACGTGTTCGAACGCGTGAACGCCGACATTCCGTTTAACGGTCTGCGCTGGTTCTTCGACCACTGCGAGACCATCACGCAGAAGAACATCGATCGGGTAAAGGCGCTCGGCGGCGGCATTGCGATCCAGCACCGGATGGCGTATCAGGGCGAGTACTTCATTCATCAATACGGCGAAGAGGCGGTGAAGCGCACGCCGCCGATCCGACACATGCTCGACGCCGGCCTGCCGGTCGGCGCGGGCACGGACGCCACGCGCGTCGCGAGTTTCAACCCGTTCGTGTCGCTGTACTGGATGGTGTCGGGCAAAACGGTCGGCGGCACCGCGATGTATGGCAGCGAGAACAAACTCGATCGCATGGAGGCCTTGCGCCGCTATACGGTGGGCAGCGCGTGGTTCTCGAACGAAGAGGACAAGAAGGGCGCATTGGTGCCGGGCCAGTTCGCGGACTTCGCGGTGTTGAGCGAAGACTTTTTCACCGTCGACGAGAGCCGCATCAAATTCCTGACCTCGAACATGACGGTGGTGGGCGGCAAGGTCGTCTACGCGGACGACGAGTTCGCGCCGCTCGCGCCGCCGGATCTGCCGGTCAGCCCGTCATGGTCGCCGGTGGCGGAATTCGGCGGCTATAGCCGCTACAAGCCGACGGCGGTGGCGTGCGTGGACGGCTGCGTGAATCTGTGCGGCGTGCATGCGCATGCGCACGGTTGGGCGTGGCGCAAGAACGTGCCGGTCAGCGATTCGAACGGTTTCTGGGGCGCGTTGGGATGTAGCTGCTTCGCGTTCTGATCACGCCCGTTTCGTAGCACCACGCGAGCGAGGACCTTTATGCCGACCCTGACCGACGGCGTGCTGTTTGGACTGGTCATTCTGGTCCTCGATTTTCTCGCGTGGCGTTTCATGAGCCGCAAGAGCGACCAGACCCGGCTCGCGTTTCGCGCGCTGATGTTCGCTCTGTCGAGCTACGTGCTGTTCAGCTATGGCATGAATCCGCTGCGCGCGGCGCCGTGGCCGGACGAGCCGCTGCGTCATCTGCTCGCGCAGGTGCTGGAGATCGTGTGGTGGCTCCAAGGGGCGCGGCTTGTCACGATTCTCCTCGATCGCGTGGTGTTGCCTGAGGCATGGCACAAGGAGCGATTGTTTCAGGACGTGTTCGGCGCGCTGGTGTTTCTCGCCGCCGCGGTCGGCGCGATTGCCTTCGTGTTGCAGTTGCCGGTGCGCGGCCTGCTTGCCACTTCGGGCGCACTCGCGGTCGTGCTGGGCCTCGCGATCCAGAGCACGCTCAACGACGTGTTCTCCGGCGTCGTGCTGAATGCGACCGAGCCATTTCGCCTCGGCGACTGGGTGACGATCGGCGACGTGGAAGGCAAAGTGGTGGAAAGCAACTGGCGCGCAACGAGCCTGCTCAACGGGCAGGGCAACATCGTCGTGATTCCGAACAGCGTGGCGGCGCGCGCCCATATCGTCAACGCCAACGAACCGTCGCATACGCACGGCATTAGCGTGGTGCTGCCCATCAAGCCGTCGATCCGGCCGGCACTCGTGCTGGAGGCGCTTGCGAGCGCCGCCGAAAGTTCGCGCGATGTGCTGGACGATCCGAAGCCGGTGGTGAGCGTGCGGCGCGCCACCAACGACGCGATCGAGTACGAGATCGTCTGTTTCGTCAGCGAGCTGGCCAAGAAAATCACCGTGCGCAACGACCTGTTCGATCTTGCGCACCGCCATCTGCTTTCGCGCGGCGTGGTGTTGCGGCCGTTGTCGGTGCCCGAACCCGTGACGGGCGGCACCGCCGACGAGAAGCTACGGCTCTTGCGCAACGTGCTGATCTTCCAGACGCTGGCGCGCGACGAACTCGCCGAACTGGCCACGAAACTGACCCAGCACGAGTTCGACGCCGGCGACACGATCTACACCGCGGCGGATGAAAGCGGCCACGAGCTGCACATTCTGGCGCAGGGCGTGGCCAAAGTGGTCGTACAGAAAGACGGTGGCGAGATCGAACTGCGCAGGCTTGCGCCGGGCGACTCGATCGGTCAGTCGGGGATTCTTGCGGGTGTCAGGACTGCGGTGGTGGTGCGGGCGCTAACGCGCGCCACGGTCTTCCGGCTCGACAAGAGCGCGTTGACGCCCGTTCTCACACAGCGGCCGGAAGTGGTCAAGGAGATGTGCCGGCTGCTGTCGGAACACCATGCCACGGAGGAAATGCTGCTGGCCTCGCCGTCGAATCTGGATGAGAGCGGCGGCGGTCTGCTGAAATGGATTCGCGATGGCGTGCGGCGCTTCCACGAACTGACGTTGTGAGCAGATTCGCATAAGTAGCGTAGCGATTAAGGGTTTTTAAGAATCCCCCAAAGTCTTTATAGATTTATTTCGCTACGCTGCGGTGGATAGTCCCTGGACTCTCATCGATTCGCCACGCGGGCGGGTCGCGACGTCCGGTCGGCATGCGTGAAGACGCGTCGGGAAAGGGGCTGACACGGAGGAGTTGACATGAAGAAGCGCATTGCCGGTGTTGACATCCCAGACGGTGTCATGGCCCAGGCGGCAACTGACCTGATCCGCGGCACGGAGTCGGAACTGATGTTTCATCACGCGCTGCGGGCTTTCCTGTTCGCCGCGCTGATTGGACACCGCGAGAGCCTGACTTTCGACGCGGAACTGCTGTATGTCGGCGCGATGTTTCACAACGTGGGCCTGAATGCGAAGTACGAGCGCTCGCCATACCGCTTCGAGGTGGACGGCGCGAATGCCGCGCGCGATTTTCTGCGGCAGTACCGCGTGGCCGAGCGCGAGATCGAAGAAGTGTGGGTGGGGATCGCCTTGCACACCACGCCGGGCATTCCGGAGCATCTGTCGGCGCTGGTTGCGCTCATCAGCGCCGGCGTGCAGATGGACGTGCGGGGCGCGCGATACGACGAATTCACCGCGCATCAGCGCGACGAAATCGTCCAGGCGTATCCGCGCGAATCCGGCTTCAAGAAGAAGCTGATCGACGCATACGCGCACGGCATGGCGCATCGGCCCGAGACGACCTTCGGGACCGTGAATGCCGACGTGCTGGACCGGTGGGATCCGAACTATCGCCGCCTGAATTTCTGCGGACTGGTGCTGGGATCCGACTGGCCGAATTGATGGATGGTTGACAGAAAGGAAGACAGGCATGGGCTACATCATTTCACTCGGAGTCGGCTTCGGCATCGGGCTCCTCTACTGGCTGCTCAAGGTTCAGTCACCGGCGCCGCCGCTGATCGCGCTGGCGGGCCTGCTCGGCATGGTGCTGGGCGAGCATGCGATTCCGGTCGTCAAAGCGCAGCTCTTCACGCAGACGGCTACGGCGCAGGTCGCCGAACCGCTCAAGGGCGCCGCCGTGCAAAAGCCTGACGCGAGCAAGGAAGGCGGTTGATACGCAAGGCGCGCGCAGTTCGCCGGACGGAATGCCGTTCGCGGGCCGTCATTCAAATTTTGCCCACTCAAACGGATAGTCAAATGTTCAAGTCGCTTCATAGGTACCGCTCCATCGCGCTCGTGTGCGCCGCGCTGCTGGTCGGGTTCACGCCGGTTTCGTCAGCCCTCGCCGATGCGGGGCCGCCGGAAGTGCCGGGCAGCAAGGTCGCGCTGGTGAAACACCCGGACGTGTCAGTCGGTCCGCAGTACGACACCACGCATGTGTACGTCGCCTCGGCCGATCTCGACGCGTTCGTCAACAGCTTCCTCGCGACCTTCGGCGGCAAGGCCTCGCCGCGCGCGGTTTTCACCGTGACGCCGACGCCGAGCAAGACGGCCTCGCAATACGTGCAGACGCCGGTCGGCATGCTGTCGGTGTTCGGCTTCGAGACGCCGGTTCCCTATCCGTTCGGCAATGAGCGCACCGGCTACCTCGTCACGGATATCGACCAGGGCGTGAAAGCGGCGCGCGCGGCCGGAGCCGACGTGCTGGTCGAGCCGTTCGACGATCCGATCGGCAAGGACGCGATCATTCAATGGCCGGGCGGCCTGACGATGCAGCTCTACTGGCACACCAAGGCGCCGAATTACGCGCCGTTGCAGAGCGTGCCCGACAACCGCGTGTACGTGTCGCGTTATGAAGCGAACAACTTCGTGCGCCGCTGGCTGCACTTCTCGCACGGCAAGGTGGTGTCGGACAACCCGCGCGCGGATGCCGGCGTGATCGGCCGCCCGGGCGAGACGGTGCGCGAGATCCGTATCACGTCGGGCTTCGGCCGCATGATCGTGTTCGTGACGGACGGCAAGCTGCCGTTCCCGTTCGGACGTGAAACCACCGGCTACGGCGTCGACGACGTGGCGCAGACGCTGGAGCGCGCGCAAACGGCCGGCGCGAAGGTGGTGTACCCGGCGTATGCGAGCGGATCGGGCAAGACCGCGATGCTCGAATTCCCGGGTGGGTACATTGCCGAAGTGCACGATGGCAAGTGAGGCAAACGTCGTGGCGCCGTTCAGAGTGCGGCGCATGCGCCGCGCCATCCGCGCGTTGCTGATCAGCACGGGGCTGGCGGCGGCGCTGCCGGCTGTGGCCGCGGACACCGCGCTCGGCGGCGCGGACGATACGTCCACGACCGGCAGCACGGCGGCCGCGGCGGCGCCGTCGTGCGCGCGGCCCGCGATCATGTTCAATCGCTGGCAGGAAAACTGGTCGGCGCTGGCCAACCCCTGCGTGCCGAAAAAGCCCTTCGATTCGCTGAAGTACATTCCGCTGTTCGGCAATCCGGACGCGTATATTTCGCTCGGCATGGTGCTGCGCGAACGGCTCGAAATCAACGACGCACCGCTGTTCGGCCTCGGCGCGGCGCACGACGACACCTACCTGCTGCAGCGGCTCGAAGTTCACGCGGACGTGCGCCTCGGCCCTCATGTGCAGATCTTCACGCAATTCGAAGACGCGCGGCCTTACGGCAAGGATGTCGTTACGCCGGTCGACAAGAACCCGCTGGATCTGCGCCAGGCGTTCGTGGCGATTACCGAACCGCTCGGGCCCGGTACGGTGAAGTTTCGCGTCGGCCGCCAGGAAATGGCGTTCGACTTGCAGCGTTTCGTTTCCGTGCGCGACGGCCCGAACGTGCGCCAGGCGTTCGACGCGATCTGGGCCGACTATGAAACCGGCCCGTGGCGCTGGATCGCCTACGCAACGCAGCCGGTTCAATACCGCGACAACTCGGATTTCGACGACGTCTCCAATCGCGATCTGACTTTTAGCGGCGTGCGCGTGGAGCGCAAGAACGTCGGGCCGGGCGATCTGTCCGCGTATTACTCGCGCTACAACCGCAATAACGCGAAGTTCCTCGACGCGAGCGGCGACGAACACCGCGACGTGTTCGACGCGCGCTACGCCGGCAATGTCGCGCCGATCGACTGGGACGTCGAGGCGATGTATCAGTCCGGACATGTCGGCAGCAAGACCATCGGCGCGTGGGCGGTCGGCTCGCTGGCCGGCTATACGCTGACCTCGTTGCCGTGGACGCCGCGCCTCGGCATTCAGGTGGACGCCGCCTCGGGCGACAGTCATCCGAAAGACGGGCGCATCGGCACCTTCAATCCGCTCTTTCCGAACGGCTACTACTTCGCGCTGGCCGGCTACACCGGCTACACGAACCTGGTGCACGTCAAGCCGACGCTCATCCTCAAGCCGAGCAGCAAGCTCACGCTGCTGGCCGGCGTCGGCCTGCAATGGCGTCAGACCACCGCGGACGCCGTGTACGGCCAGGGGTCGTCGGTCGTGCCGGGGACGGCGGGACATGGCACCCCGTGGACCGGTTTCTATACGCAACTGCGCGCCGACTATGCGGTTGCCGCCAATCTCGCGGCGGCGCTGGAAGCCGTGCATTTTCAGGTCGGTCCGTCACTGCGCGATCTGGGCGCGCGCAATGCCGACTACGTGGGCGCCGAACTCAAGTTCGGCTGGTAGAGGTATAGAACAGCAGCAAGAGTGTATTGAACAGCAAGCGGTAGCGCACGCGCTACCGGCAAACCGTCGTTACGGCGACGGGCCAGATGAGGTCAAGCTATGAGCACTCCGGACATATCCGTCGACGCAACCACGCCCTCGGAACTCGAGTTTCCGTATTCCTCGCTGGAATATCGCAGGCATCAGATGTTCCCCCGTCTTTCCGCCGCCGAGATCGCGAGCCTGCGCCGCTTCGCGCGGCCGATGTCGTTCAAGGCCGGCGAACTGATCTTCGAAACCGGGCAGGTGGCGCTCGGCCTGTTCGTGCTGCTGCATGGCCGCGTGCGGATCGAGTCGCGCGACAGCTTCGGGCGCTCGACCGTCGTCACCGAACACGACGACGGCCACTTCATGGCGGAGATGGCGCAGCTCTCCGGCAAGCCGGCGTTGATCGACGGCATCGCGCTGACGGACGTCGAGACGCTCGTGATCGAGCCGGAGCGCTTGCGCGCGCTGATCGTCGCCGACGCGCAACTCGGCGAGCACATCATGCGCGCGCTGATTCTGCGGCGGCTCGGGTTGATCGAGCAGGGGCTCGGACCGGTGATCGTCGGCAATGGCGACGACGCGCGGCTGATCCGGCTGCAAGGTTTCCTGCGTCGCAATGCTTATCCGGCGATGGTGATCGACGCCCGCACCGATCCCGAAGCCATGAAGCTGCTGGGCGGCATGACGACCGGTCCGGGCGATTTCCCGCTGGTGTTCTGTCCGAACGGCTACGTGCTACGCGCGCCGGACGAGGCGCAGCTCGCGTCGTGCCTCGGCCTCGTGCCGACCTTCGAGCAATCGCGCGTGTATGACGTGGCGATCGTCGGCGCCGGACCGGCGGGACTGGCCGCCTCCGTGTATGCGGCCACCGAAGGTCTGTCGGTCGCCGTGTTCGACCAGCGCGCGCCGGGCGGCCAGGCCGGCGCGAGTTCCCGCATCGAGAACTATCTGGGCTTTCCCACCGGCATTTCGGGCCAGGCGCTCGCAGCCCGCGCGTTCCAGCAGGCCTTGAAGTTCGGTGCGCATCTGGCGATTCCCGGCAAGGTCATGGACGTGAGCCGTCATGACGGCATCTTCATGCTCACGCTGGAGGACGAGCAGCGCATCAGCGCGCGCACCGTCGTCGTGGCGAGCGGCGCGGCGTACCGCAAGCCGACGGTGCCCGGGTTCGACCGTTTCGAAGGGCGCGGCACGTTCTACTGGGCATCGACAATCGAGGCCAAGCTCGTGAAAGGGCAAGACATCGTGCTGATGGGCGGCGGCAATTCCGCGGGCCAGGCGGTCGTGTTTCTGGCGAACTTCGCGCGCAGCATTCGCGTGCTGATACGCGGCGCGGATCTCAACGCGAGCATGTCCAGATACCTGATCGACCGGATCGGGTCCTTGCCGAATGTGACGCTTTGCACGCGCTGCGTGCTACGCGAACTCGGCGGCGACGAAAGCGGACTGACCGAGGTGCATATCCGCCATGAGGATGAGGGCGCGGACGAAGTGATTTCCACGCGCCACCTGTTTCTTTTCATCGGCGCGGACCCGAAAACGGATTGGCTCGGTTCGAGCGGCGTGGAGCTCGACAACCGCGGCTTCGTCGTGACCGGCTTCGCGCGCAGCGAGCACGGCTTCTCCGAGTCGAGCGCGCGCTATCCGCTCGAAACCAGTGTGCCGGGCATGTTCGCTGTTGGCGACGTGCGCTCGGAGTCCGCGAAACGGGTCGCGGCGGCGGTGGGCGACGGGGCTGCCGTGGTGAGTCAGATTCACGCGTATCTGAGCCAGCTCACGAAGGCGGCGGCTTGAGGAAAACGGTTCAGGTCGAAGGGTTCGCGAGCGCGATGCCAGCCAGCATGCGGACGACGGAACAGCCGATGCAGGACCTGGCCGGGAGCGCCGGCGTGCATCACGGCGTCATACCTAAGTGTGATAGTGCGAAGCGCCGGCCGGCCCCTAACATGCAAAGGAATGGGATCGTGCCTCTGCTCGTGCGTCGCGCGCAAGCGCGGCGCAAGGTCAGCATGACGCCGGGCGGGGCGCGCCTGAAACATTGAAGGTCGCGCCAGAAATCGAGTGGCGGCATGACATTGGCGCAATGTGGGTATCCGCAGCTATGAGCTTTATTTGCATCGTCGACGACGACGCGTCGTTACGCAGCGCTCTCGGCAACCTTCTCAAGTCGGTGGGCTACACGACGATGACGTTTGCGTCGGGCGAGGCATTTCTCGCCTCGCCGGTCGTCGACGACGCGTTGTGCGTGTTGCTCGATCTTAGAATGCAGGGCATGCAGGGTCTCGACTTGCAACGTCGACTGCAAGAGGATCATAGGCAAATTCCCGTCGTGCTCATGTCGGCGCATGGCGACGACGAAACCGTTCGGCGTGCGATGCAACGCGGCGCCGTCGGGTTCGTGCGCAAACCTTTTGCGGATGACACGCTGCTAGAGCTGATCCAGCTGGCCATTAGAAGGAAGGGGAAATGAATTGAGCACCGAGGCGTTTGCCGACGGATTACGTGCAGTGTCGCCTGATGCCGGCGCGACGGCGCATTTCGATCAGGTCTGGTTCGATCAGCTCATGCTCGAGGCGCTGCTGGTCGACGGCAACATCGTGCGCTATCGCGCGAGGAAGCGCGACGGCGCGCAGTCGTGGCTGGTCGCGGTGCCGGCCGATGTGCCCTCCGAGGCCGTCTTCCGGCGTCTTGCGCAGGAGTTCGCGCCGGCCGACAAACTCGACTCGGCGTGGGGCGTTCGACCACTCGCGCTCGTCCAGCTCGCGCGCGGCCCGATACTCGTGTACGAAGACAATGGCGGCGCGCTGCTTCTGCCGCCTGCCGACGGCACGATCGCGCTCGGCCGTTTCCTGCGCATCGCGGTCGGCGCGGCGCGTGCTCTGCGGCTCGCGCATAGGCGCGGCGTTCTGCATCGCGACCTCAAGCCGTCCAATCTGCTGGAAGGCACTGACGGTACGGTTCGTTTGCTGGGATTTCGCGACGCCTTCCATCTCGCGGCGGATCCCTGCGCCGAGTCGCCGGATATCCTGTACGGCACGCTCGCCTATATGTCGCCGGAGCAGGCGAGGCGCGCCGAAGGCCAGGCCGACGAGCGAAGCGATCTCTATTCACTCGGCGTGACGTTGTACGAACTCTTGACGGGCCGTCTGCCTTTCGAAGCAGCGGACGCGCTCGAATGGGTCTACAACCACGTCGCCCGTCAGCCCGCCGATCCGCGGCAGTATCGTCCGTCGCTGCCCACGGTGCTCAGTTCGATCGTCCTCAAGCTGCTGGCGAAAAGCCCGGCGGATCGCTATCAAAGCGCGTCGGGTCTCGAAGCCGATTTGCGGCGTTGTCTTGCCGACTGGAACGAGATGCAGCACATCGCGCCGTTCGAGCCGGCCGCGGAAGACAACGTCAGGAACCTTGCTGTCACGCATCGCCTGTTCGGCCGTGCGCACGAATACAACGCGCTGCTCGAAGCCTTCGAGCGCAATGCGCAGCAGGGCGCGGCGCAGCTCATCTTCGTGTCCGGCTACTCGGGTGCGGGCAAGTCTGAACTCGTGCGCAGCGTGCACCGCGCGACCGCGCAAACGCCTACGCTGTTCGCCTCGGGCAAGCTCGAGCAGTACGGGCAGAACGCGCCCTACGCGCCCTTGATGCAGGCGATACGCTCGCTGTTCCAGCGCATTCTGGGCGAGAGCGACAGCGAGCTCGCGCGCTGGCGCGACGTGTTGCGCGAAGCGGTCGGCGCGCAGGGCAAACTGATCGCGAGCTTCATTCCGGAACTGGAACTGGTGATCGGCGAGCAGCCGGAGGTGCCGGATCTGCCGCCGGTCGAAGCGCAACTGCGTTTCCAGGCGCTGATCACGCGCCTGTTGTCCGTGTTCGCGACGCAGGCGCATCCGCTGGTCCTGTTCTTCGACGACGTGCACTGGTTCGACGACGCCACGTTGAAGTTCATTGCGCAATTCGTGGCGACCGTGGAGATCCGCCATGTGCTCCTGATTTGCGCCTATCGTGACAACGAGGTGGACCGGTCGCCGAAGTTCAAGGCATTTCTCAACTCGCTACCGAGCGCCGCTGCGCACGTCGCCACGCTTGCCGTCGGCCCGCTCGATATTGCGAATGTCATGGCGCTGCTCGCCGACGCGCTGCATTGCGACGCCGCGCAGGTTTATCCGTTGGCGGCGATCGTCCACGAGAAGACCGGGGGCAATCCGTTTTTTATCAAGCAACTGCTGCTTGCGCTGGCTGACCACCAACTGATCGCTTATGACGGCATGGCCGGGCGCTGGACCTACGATATCGACCGGATCAGCGAGTACGAATCGTCCGACAACGTGGTCGATCTGATGGTGGCACGGCTGTCGCGCTTGCCGCGCGAGGCCCAGGCCGTGCTCAAGCTGCTGGCGTTCATGGGCCGCCGGCTCGACCGCTCGACGCTGATGCGGATCGATCATGCCGGCGGAGCGGAACTGGAGCGGCGGCTGCAACCGGCCATCGAGGCCGGCCTGGTGGTATCCGACCGGACGGGTTTCGCTTTCGCCCACGACCGGGTTCAGGAAGCCGCATACGCGCTGACCCCCGCTAACGGGCGCGGTATCGAACATGCCCGCATCGCCGCCATTCTGACGGAAGATTTCGACGCGCGCGCGATGAGCCAGTCGGCCTTCGATATCGCGCATCATATCGAACGGGCTCAGGCGGCCGGCGCGCTGCGCGGTCTCAATCCGGACGAAACGGCTCTGTTCGCGAAGATCTGTCTGCAGGCGGCGCGCCACGCAAAAGAAGCGATCGCCATCCAGTCAGCACTGAGCTATCTCGACGTCGCGCAGACACTCCTCGACGCGAGCGTGGTGGACTACGCGCAGTCGTTCGGCTACGAGATCGGGGTGCTGCGGGTGCAGTGCCACATCCTGAATGCGAACTTCGATGCCGCCGGCGCGGAGATCGCGAGGCTGCTGCGGCAGGACCTGTCGGTTGTCGCTCGCGTGTCGGTCTACAAGCTGAAGGTCGACATGCAGCAGCATCTGTCGGACTATGAAGCCGCGGTCGACACCACGCTCGAAGGCGTCAAGCTCTTCGGCACGTATCTGCCGCGCTATCCGGAAGCCGCCGATGTCGAAGCCGCATACAGCCGGCTCAACGAATCGCTCAAGACGCGAAGCATCGCCTCGCTCGCGGATTTGCCGATGTTGCGCGACGAGAAAATCGAATCGGAAATGAATCTGCTGGCGAGCGTCTATGCGCCTGCATCGTTCGTGAACGAACGTCTGGGCTTCCTGCATCTGTGCCGGATGGTGCAGCTCACCGTCGATCACGGCATCACCGCGGCTTCGGCGCATTGTCTATCGTGGTTCGGTGTGTACGTGGCGGAATTTTTCGGCCGCTACGAGGAAGGCTTCGAGTTCTCGCGGCTCGCGCGCACGCTGGTGAAGGAGCGCGGTTTCAACACCGTCGCCACGAGCGTGCTGGTCGCGCTCGACACGGTCGCCGTCTGGACGCAGCCGCTGCCCTACGTGCTGGACTGCGCGCGCGATGCGTTCGAATCGGCGCGCCCGAGCGGCGATCTGACCATGAGCTGCTACTCGTGCAACCACATCGTGTCGGATCTGCTGACGATCGGCGCGCCGCTGGAACAGGTCGACAGGGAAATCGATCTCGGCCTGTCATTCGCGAGGCGCGTGCGTTTCAAGGACGTGGAAGACATTCTGGAACTGCAGAAGCGCTACGTTCACAGTTTGACGGGCGGCCCTGGACTGCCGGGCAACTTCGGCGTCGTGGTGGACGGCCGCATGACGTTCGACGCCGATCTGCTCGACACCCAGATGACGACGCTGCGTTTCTGGATCTGGCTGTTCAAGGGCATCTCCTGCTATTTCCACGGTGACTACGCGAACGCGCGTCATTGCCTTGCCGAAGCCGGCGAGCTGAAGTGGTCGACCCCCGCACATATCCATCTGCTGGACTATCACTTCTATACGGCGCTCAATCTCGCCAAGGTCTACTCGGGCGATGCCGATGCAGCCGGCGCCGTCGCACGCATCGAACCGCATCTCGCGAAACTGAAAACCTGGGCGCGACTCAATCCCGCGACCTTTCAGGACAAGCTGCTGCTGATCGAGGCCGAGGTGGCGCGTCTGAACGGCGCGCCGCTCGCGGCCATGGCGCTCTACGAACAGGCCGCCGCGGCGGCTTCGGAAAGCGGCTTCAATCACGGCAACGCGCTCGCCCACGAACTGGCATCCATATGCTGCGAGGCGAACGGTCTGTTCAGCGCGGCGCGTCACCACCGCCGGCGCGCGATCGAAAGCTACACGCGTTGGGGCGCGCTCGCCAAGGTCGAGCAACTCGAACGCGGCGACCGTCCGGGGCGCCTCCCGGTCGAACAGCCGGTGGCGTCGCGCCCCTCGATTGAAATCGCCGATGCCCAGCATCAGTTCGACCTCGTGGCTGTGTTGAAGTCGTCGCAGGCGTTGTCCGAGGAGATCGTGCTCGAGAAACTCATCCGCACGCTCGTGACACTGGCCATTGTTCACGCCGGCGCGCAGAACGGCATGCTGATCCTGTCGAAGGGCAACGTGCCGGTCATCGAGGCGAGCGGGCGGGATACGGCGGACGGCGTTCAGGTGACGTTGGGCGGCGACAGGCTCACGCGCGAGGATCTGCCGGCCTCGGTGTACTACACGGCGTTGCGCACGCGCAAGCCGGTCGTGGTGGAAGACGCGCAACGCGATGCGCGCTTTTCGTTCGACGTGGCCTTTTCGAAGCGGCTGGTTCGTTCCGTATGCTGTCTGCCGCTCGTCAAACAGGGCAAGGCCATTGGCGCGCTGTATCTGGAGAACAACCTGAGCGCGGGCGTGTTCACGGAGTCCCGCACGTCGGTGCTCGAAATGCTGGCTTCGCAAGCGGCCATTTCGCTCGAAACGGCGCGCCTCTATGCCGAGTTGGTGGAGGAAAACCGGCGCCGCCAGGAAACCGAAATGGCTCTGCGCATGAGCGAAGAGGCGCTCGCGCTCGGACAAAGGATCAGCCGCTCGGGCAGCTACATCTGGAACGGTCTGACGGGCGAACGGTACTGGTCCAAAGAGCTTTACAACGTGTTCGGCCTGCCGCAGGAAGACGTGGGGCCTGGCACCCAGGCGATCCTCGAGCGGATTCATCCGGAAGACGTCGCCTTCTATCAGCAGACCGTCGAGCAGGCCGCGCGCGATCGCACGCCGTTCCGGCAGAAGTTCCGCGTCGTCGTGCCGGACGGTACGGTCAAATATCTCGAAGTGCTCGGCGAGCCCTCGGGCGTGAGCAGCTTTGTCGGCGTGGTCACGGATTTCACCGACCGGCATACCACCGAACTGGCGTTGCAGAACGCCAAGCTCGAGTTGTCGAAAGCCTCGCGCGCCACCACGATGGGCGAACTCGCGGCCTCGATCGCCCACGAAATCAATCAGCCGCTTGCTTCGATCGTGTCGAATGCGAGCGCGGGTGTGCGCTGGCTCAACCGGCCGGTGCCGGACATTCCGGAAGCATTGGGCGGCTTGCGCGATATCGTGAAAGACGGCAAGCGCGCGGGTGAAATCATCCGCGCGTTGCAGTCGCTTGCAAAGGAGGCCAAGCCCAGCTTCGTGCCGACCTATGTCGACAATGTCGTGCGCGAAGTGGTCGAACTGGCGGCGGCTGAAATCGAACAGCGCAGCCTGGTGGTCAGGCTCGATCTGGCCGCCAACCGTTCGGTGCTGGCCGACCGGGTGCAATTGCAGCAGGTGCTGTTCAATCTCGTCATGAACGCCGCGGATGCGATGAGCCATCTCGACGCGCGCCAGCGCCTGCTTACCGTCACGTCTTCCGTCGACGATCGGGGCGCGGTGATCGTGTCCGTGCAGGATAACGGCAGCGGGATCAGCGAGGATATCGCACCGCGCATTTTCGATGCGTTCTTCACAACGAAGTCGACCGGGATGGGCATGGGGCTCGCCATCTGCCGATCGATTGTCGAAGCGCACGGCGGCACGTTGTCGGCCGCGCCGGGTGAGCCGCGCGGGACGGTGTTCGTTTTCAGTTTGCCGGTCGCCAGCTAGCATGGGCTCACGCTGCGCATCACCGAAAGGAGTGAGCGACAAGCCGCACGACCGGCCGTGCGAATCTGAAAAATGTGGGCAATCAGAAAGAGGCGAAAACTGAAGGTCAGCAATACTCAGTTGACGCATCGGAAGCCGGCACACGCCGGTCAATCACCTCGAATGGAGCAACAGCGATGGCTTATATCACCACCAAAGACGGCACGCAGATCTATTACAAGGACTGGGGTACGGGCCAGCCGATCACGTTCTCCCACGGCTGGCCGCTCGATGCGGACGCATGGGATGCGCAGATGCTGTTCCTCGCGGAACAGGGCTATCGCGTGATTGCGCATGACCGTCGCGGCCATGGCCGTTCGTCGCAGCCGTGGAACGGCAACGAAATGGACACCTATGCGGACGATCTCGCCGAACTGATCGAAGCACTCGATCTGACCAATATCGTGATGGTCGGCCATTCGACCGGCGGTGGCGAAGTGGTTCGCTATATCGGCCGTCATGGCACGAAGCGTGTGGCCAAAGCGGTGCTGATCGCAGCCGTGCCGCCGATCATGCTGAAGACAGAAGCGAATCCGGGCGGCCTGCCGATGTCGGTGTTCGACGGCATTCGCGAGGGTGTGCAGAATAACCGTTCGCAGTTCTTCAAGGATCTGGCCGTGCCGTTCTACGGTTTCAACCGCCCGGACGCGAAAGTCTCGCAAGGCACGATCGACTCGTTCTGGCAGATCGGCATGCTGGGTTCGATCAAAGGCCTGTACGACTGCGTGAAGGCGTTCTCGGAAACCGACTTCAATGAAGACCTGAAGAAGGTGACGGTGCCCGCGCTCGTGTTGCAAGGCGATGCCGATCAGATCGTGCCGCTCGACGATTCCGGCAAGCTGTCCGCGAAGATCATGCCGAACGCGAAGCTGAAGGTGTACGAAGGTGCGCCGCATGGTATGTGCACGACGCATGCGGACCGCGTGAATGCGGACCTGCTGGAGTTTATCAAGTCGTAATGGAGCAGGCCGGCGGCCCGTGCGGCACCGGCTTTTTCGCCGCCTGTGCCGCGCGCGCGGGTTTCGCGGGCACTGGCGGCGGCTCGCGAACAGCCCGCGAAGCCGAGGCCAGCGCGGCGCGCAGGCGTTTCTCGCTGGCGGCGCTCACCGTTCCCGATGGTAGCCTGGCCAATGCATCGACGGCTTGTGCGGCGCGTGCGCAGCACTCTTCGAACAGTCGGGCGTCAAGCAGTGCATCGACCAGATTCGACGCCAGCTCGATTCCGGTGCGCGGGTCGCCGTCGGCGGAAAACGCCCAGTCGAAAGCGACGCGCGCATCCTCGAACATTTGCTGACGATCCGGCGAAGTAGCGGACTCGTTTTCGATATTTCGCATCCCACCGGGCAACTTGGCCTGACAGCGGCGCGACACGTGGTACGCGTTGCGCGCAATGATCTCCCGCAGCTCGCCCTCGGCCTTGAGCTGCTCCAGCGCGTAGGCCCGGGTCGATTCCGAGAGCCGGTATTTCGCTGTGGCCCCGGCGAACTCGACGCTCACGAGCGACTTCGCCACCAGTTCGGTGATGCCGCCAATCGCATTCGCCGTTGTGTGTTCCTCGTCGCACACCACTGCGCACATCGATTCGAAAGAAAACGTGCCGCTAAATAGCGCGAGACGGCGGAACACGGCCCGCGTGACCGGGTCGAGCAGCGCGAAGCTCCAGTCGAACGTGGCGCGCAAGGTTTGATGGCGCGGCAGCGCGGTGCGATAACCGCCCGCCAGAATCGCCATGCGGTCGTCCAGCCGGCGGCACACGCCTTCCACGCCGAGCGCGACGACGCGTGCGGCGGCCAGTTCGATTGCGAGCGGAATGCCGTCCAGGCGGCGGCAGATTTCGCCGACGAGCCGTAGCTCCGCGCTATCTGTGGCCACGGTCTTCTGCAGGGAATTGGCGCGCAGAACGAACAGGTTGACCGCGGCGCATCGCAGGATGTCCGCGTCGCCGGCATGCGGCGGCGGCACATCGAGCGGCTCGACCCGGAATACCGTCTCGGCCATGATGCGCAGCGGCTCCCGGCTCGTGACGAGCACACGCAGGTCCGGGTTGCCGGCTACCAGCGCGTCGGCGATTTGCGCCACGGCGCCCACCACGTGTTCCGCGTTGTCGAGCAGAAGAAGCCTGGGCTTGCCGGCAAGTGCCGCGGCCACGCGCCTCACGTCGATCTGCGCACCGGGGAGAGCCAGCCCGCAGCTTTCGGCAACGGCGCAGAGCACGGCTTCCGGCGTGGTCAACGCAGCGAGTTCGACAAAGCAGACCGGGTCGGCAAACTCCGCCGCGCTATGGCGAGCCGCTTCGATCGCAAGCTGGGTCTTGCCGATGCCGCCCGCGCCGACCAGGGTCAATACATGCGCCCGGCGCAGCATCGAGCGGATCAGTTCGACCTCGGCGTCGCGCCCCAGCAAGCCGGACTTGGGCGGGGGAAGGCGGCGCCGACGGGCGGCCGGCGAACGGGCTTCATCGAGCAGCGCGTTTTTCTTGCGCGGCAACAACTGATAGCCGCGGCCGGGCACGGTGAGGATCAGGTCGCGCTCCGTCCCGAGCACCTTGCGCAGTGCCGATAGATGGACCTGAATGTTGTTTTCTTCGACGATGGTGTCGGGCCAGACAGCATTCATCAACTCGTCTTTCGTAACGAGACGGCCGCCCGCCGATGCGACCACGACAAGAATGTCGAACGCGCGCGATCCGAGACGCACGACTTCGCCGTTCCGCCGCAAAGTGCGCATTTCCAGATCGATCTGAAAGCTGCCTATTTCCATCATGGCGTTGACCGGTTGAGGATATCGAGCGAGGTACGGAGGCGACGTCGATGGGCCGGCGGAGATAGGGGGGAGGGGGTGCTTGCGCCGGGGCTGGTAGGAGGGAAGTTACCGCGCCCCTGGCCCGCGTGTCTTGCATGTTAGTGCGATGGTTTGTAGGAAAGTCTATTGGTGAGGCTGAGGCTGAGGCTGAGGGTGTGGGTGTGGTTGCGGCAGTGACTGAGGCTAAGGCCGTGCCCGGGGCCGCGGCTGTACCCCCGCCCGATGACCACCCGGCTCAGTCGTCCCTTGCGCGAGTCGGGCGCCCCGCGATCCACTCAGTTGCCGGCGCGTCGGCGCCAGCTTCCCGGCGGCGTGCCGACCAGTTGCGTGAAGGTGCGTGTGAAGTGGCTCTGATCGGCGAAGCCGCATGCGATGGCAATCTCCGACAGTGACGAATCGGAACCGCGAAGCAACTGGCGAGCGCGTTCGATACGCTGCTCCAGCAGCCACTGATGCGGCGTGCGATGCGTCGTCTCGCGAAACGCACGGATGAAATAGCTGCGCGACAGGTTGCAGGCGTTCGCGATCTCTTCGAGCGAAACACTGCCTTGGGTCTTCGCGAGCAACATGTCTTTGGCTCGCGCCTCGTGCAGGCTCGAGAGTCGCCGGCCCGACCTGACCGATTGCGCCGGCGCGCTGCCGTACCGATCGACCAGATGCGTTCCGATGGCGACGCCGAGTTGCTCGATGAACAACGGGCTTGCCTCGCTCGTACGATCCAGCGCGAGCGCGAGCACCTGCGCGAGGTGGCCGAAGATAGGGTCCTTGAGGCCCGGCCGTGCCGAGAAGCCGGTCATGTTCGTGCCGCTTCGTTCGTAGCCGGTGTTCGCGATGAACGCGCGCGAAAATTCCACCAGCACGAAATCGAAAGCGCCGTGCAGGTCGGCACGGTAGTCCTCTTCGAAATTGCGAATGTAGACCGAGTCGCGGTCGAACTCGTGCATGGCCGAGCGGCTGCCCGAGATAATGCGCCGGCGATGGCCGGTGCCGAGCGACACGCCAATCAGGACGCCGCGGTCGGATGCGGGCGTGACCACTTCGCTGGTCTTTTCCTGACGACGGCACTTGCGATAAAACGTGAAGTCGCCGGCTTCGAGTTCGAGGTCCTTGTGCAGTTGGTTCGAAAGACAGCCCAGCGAATCCTTCTTGCGAGCTGCCGTAGGGGAGGCAATTTCAGTCTGGTTCAACATGATCCGTCACCTCTGGTCGTCGCGGTCCATGCGCATGCCCGTTCGCGTTGCCAAAATCAAGAGATGTCAATAACCGGCGGAGTGGCGCGATTATCTCGGAAATTATTTTCGTTGAATATTAATTTTCGTTTAGGTTTGAGCGTTGCAAGCGAAAAATTAACCAGATGGCTGAATAAGGGTCGCGCTGCTCAAGCTCGATGCACCGCTTGAGGGCGTTCTGACGGGACCGCGGGTCGGTCGGTCAACGCCAGATTCGCAATACGCAAATCGAGTTTCTGTTTCAGTGCCACTATGAGGAATTCAACGAACGTTCTTATTTTTGCATCGACAAAGCGACGTGAGGGATAAACCACGAACACGTTGGTCGTTTGCAGGGGGTAGTCTGGAAACAGCGCAACGAGCTTGCCTTCCCGGAGTTCGTCGGCGACCGAATAGGTCGGCACGGCGCCCACGCCGGCACCCGCCAGCAATGCGACTCTGAGCGCCTGCATGGTGTTGACGACGAAATGGCCGGACTGCTCCGGATTGCCCGCGACCCGGCCCGCCAGTTCGGACGGCGGGTCGAACGACGAACTGGTCTGCATGAGCGTGTGGTTCGGCAGGTCTTCCACGCTGCGCACGGGATGCCGCGAGAGATAGTCCGGCGAGGCGACCAGAATGCGCTCGCAACGGCCGATGAGCCTGCTCACATTGCGGGAGTCCGGCAACGACGAGGCGGATACGATCGATACGTCGAACTCGTCTTCGATCAGATTCGCCATGTGCGGCAGCAGCTTCAGGTCGACGGAGACCGCGGGATACGCGTGCCGGTATTCGACAATGGTGGACGTCAGCTGTTTCAGTCCGATGTCGGGCACGGCGTGAACCCTCAACTTGCCGCGTGGCAGCGTGTGCGCGTCGCTGGCTTCAGCGTCGGCTTCGTCGATATCGGCGAGGATTTGCTTGCAGCGCCGGTAGTACCGCTCGCCGCACTCGGTGAGCGACACGCTGCGCGTGGTGCGCTGGAGCAACCGCGTGTGCAGATGTTCTTCGAGCGACACCACCGCTCGCGAGATATTGCCGGCGCTGCGTTCCATATGTTTGGCAACTTCACTGAAGTTGCCGGTTTCCGCCACTCGCGAAAACACGCGCATGCTGAAGATTCTGTCCATAGCCGCTGTGACCTCTTGATCCGGTTGAATCCGGCAAAACGGTTTGCCTGATGTGGAAACAATACGACCCGCGGCTGGCTCGCGCTATCCCTACATACGGGTGGCGCGTTCATCCATGCATTCACGCCTCTAATCCGCTCGTATGAGCGCATGCGATGCCTGTGGACATGTGGACATGCAGGGCGCGGCCCTGAGCACCGTCCACTCAGGACAATTAATAAAAATTAGCAACGGTTTCGAACGCGCCGTCGTATGCTTTTTTCATGATCGCAACTGGCACGGGAAACGGAATGTTGGCACTGATTCGGCGCATATCGCTCACGCACTTTGGCTGGTGGTGCGCACTCATCCTGAGCGTTTGCGCGGCGATAGGGCCGCACGCCGCGTTGGCCGCCGCGCCGCAGGTCAAGACGCAGGGGCCGGGCTTTTGCCGGATCATGGTCGGCGACTTCGAAGTGACCGCATTGCTCGACGGCACGCATCCCTTTCCGATCGATACCGTCGTTCAAGGCGTACCGAAGTCCGAAATCGCGCACGACCTGTCGCGCGACTTTCTACAGGCACCGGTGCAGGGATCGATCAATGCGTTCCTGATCAACACCGGTTCGAAGCTGATTCTGATCGACTCTGGCGCGGGCGTGCTCTATGGCGACTGTTGTGGCCGGCTGACCGGCAACTTGCGCGCCGCGGGCTACCAGCCCGAACAGGTCGACGAAATTCTGCTCACCCATTTGCATAAGGACCATGTCGGCGGTGTCATCGTGAACGGGGCGATGGCGTTCCCCAACGCGGTCGTGCGGGTGAGCCAGGCCGAAGCGGATTACTGGCTGAATCCGGCAAACAAATCCACGGCGCCCGCTTTCCTCAGTTCATTTTTCGACGCCGCGAACGCTAGCGTCGCGCCGTATGTCGCGGCCGGCCGCTTCAAGCCGTTCAGCGGCGACGTCGAACTCGATCCGGGCATTCGCGCCGTCGCGCTCCCCGGTCATACGCCGGGCCACACCGCGTATCTCGTGCAGAGCGATTCGAAGGATCTGCTGGTGTGGGGCGACGTCATCCATGTCGCGGCGATCCAGTTGCAAAACCCCACGGCATCCGTCGAATACGACACCGACGCCGCCGCGGCGCAACGCTCGCGGCGCTATGCACTCAAGCTCGCAGCGGACAAACGCTATCTCGTGGGCGCCGCGCATATTGCTTTTCCAGGCTTGGGGCATGTCAGGAAAAACGGTAACGCCTACGACTGGGTGCCGGTCAACTACGAAGCCGAGCCGGGGCATTGAAGCCGGCTCGCGGTGCCCACGGCCAGTTGATGGGAGCAAGCGATGGGAGCAAGCATGATGCATAGCGAAACCCACTTGAAGCGACGCGTCGAGGCGAGCCGCGAAGCATGTTGCGCACCGCCCGAGCAGACCTGCACGACTCAGGACGGGCCCGCCTCCGTGTGGGACCACGTGATCCACGGGCTGTTGCCGAGCTATCGCAGTGCGGGCGGCGACGCGTCGCGCGCGCGGCGGACGTCCCGCATGGCCGCTTGCGTGCCGTCGCCGCATGTGCAGGTGGAAGTCATCGAGCGTCTGTCCGATACGTCGGTCGCGGTGCTCTGGCAGGATGCAACCCGCTGCCGCTACGACGACCAGGTGTGGATCGTTTGCCGCGCCCGTCTGAAGGGTTACTGTGCGCTAAGCGGAACAGTGATCCGTCGCGACGATCTGATCTATAAGCCGAGAGTGCGGGCGAGCATACCGGCCAACGCCACCGCGATGATCCTCGCCTCGGTGGTCGAGCAAATGCCCGCTATGGTGACAGCGGGCGATTTGCTTTAGATCTTCAGCAACTGCGCGGCGTTGCCGCCGAGAATCAGATTTCTTTGCTCGGGCGGCAGCGTGAGGCGATCCAGGAACGTGACCGGCTGCTCGTAGCCCATGTCGAAGCAGTAGTCGCTGCCGAGCACCAGCCGGTCGATGCCGATGTTCTGGATCAGAAAGTCCAGCACCGGGCCGGAATGCGAGACCGTGTCGTAGTTGAAACGGCGCAGGTAGCTGCTCGGTTTCTGCGCCAGCCGCCGCGTTTCGGGGCGCACGGTCCAGCCTGCGTCGATACGGCCCATCAGGATCGGCAACGCGCCACCGGCGTGCGGCAGCGTGATGTTCAGTTTCGGATGCCGGTCCATCACGCCGCCGAGGATCAGATGCGACCCGGCAATCGCGGTGTCGAAGGGATTGCCGAGCAGATTGCTCAGATAGAAGTCGCCCAGCCGCGCACCGCCGACCGTCTGTTGCGGATGGAGAAACACCGGCAGATCCAGCTGTTCGATCCGCGCGAAGACCGGTTCGAACAGGGGATCGTCGAGGTCCCGGTTGTTGATGTTGGTCCCCATGTACACGCCGCGCACGCCGGGCATTTCGGAGGCGCGTTCGAGTTCGTCGATCGCGTCGTGCGGATTGAGCATCGGCAGTGTCGCGAGCACGACGAAGCGGTCCGGATGCTTGACATGGACAGCGGAGGCCGCCGTGTTCCACGTTTTCGCCAGCTTCGCGTTGAAGTCGCGGTCGGCCCAGTAGGCCATCGGCACGCTCAACGACAAGGCCTGCATGTCCACGCCGGACGCGTTCATGTCGGCGAGCCGTTCGTCGATGTTGATGAACTTGAGCGGCAGCGGTCCAAGGCCGCCCGCCGGCGTCTGGAAGCTGAAGCTGCTGGCGTCGCAGGTGAACTTCCCGCCGAACTTCTGGCCTTCGCTGCCCACCAGTTCGCAATAGCTCTCGGGGTAGTAGTGCGCGTGAATGTCGATCGAGCGGCCTTTGCGGGGCGCGCCGGCCGGGCCGGTCGTTCCCGCGGCCGGGTTGGCGGTGGCGGCCGTGGCCGGCACACCCGAGGCGAGGCCGCCGGCGAGTGCGGCCATCGTGCCAAGCAGGCGGCGGCGCTTCGGTGAAATGCAGCAGCTGCAGTCCATGTTTCAGTCTCCTTGTTTATGATTTGAGTGTTGGGTTTTATCCGGGCTTGACCATGCCGAGTTCGCAGTCGACGAGCTGGTTGCCGTACAGCGCGCGTTCGCGGGCGGCGCGCGCGGAGGTGTCGGTGATCGAGAAGAACACCACGCCGGCGAAGGCGACGATCATGGAGAACAGCGCGGGATATTCGTACGGATAGATCGCATGCGCATGGCCGAGTACCTGAACCCACACGGTCGGGCTGAGAATCGTCAGCGTCACTGCCGAGACCAGGCCGAGCGAGCCGCCGAGCACCGCGCCGCGCGTGGTCAGCCCGCGCCAGTAGATCGACAGCAGCAGCACCGGGAAATTCGAGCTGGCGGCGATCGAGAAAGTCAGGCTCACGATGAATGCGATGTTCTGTTTTTCGAAGGCGATGCCCAGCAGGATCGCGAGCACGCCGAGCACGAGCGTGGTGATCCGCGACACGTGCATTTCCTCGCGGTCCGTGGCCGCGCCGCGGCGAATCACGTTCGCGTACAGGTCGTGCGACACCGCGGAGGAACCGGCGAGCGTCAGGCCCGCGACCACCGCGAGAATGGTCGAGAACGCCACCGCGCAGATGAAGCCGAGAAACACGTTGCCGCCTACCGCGTGCGCCAGATGGATCGCCACCATGTTCACGCCGCCCGTCACCGCGCCCGAGGCCGTGTGATATTGCGGATCGGTCGCCACCAGCGCAATCGTGCCGAAGCCGATGATAATGATCAGCGCGTACCCAATGCCGACGATTCCCGTCGCGTACAGAATGCTCTTGCGTGCCGCTTTCGCGTCGCCCACGGTGAAGAAGCGCATCAGGATGTGCGGCAGTCCGGCCGTGCCGAAGATCAATGCGAGGCCCAGCGAAACGGCGGACACCGGATCCGATACGAGGCCGCCGGGGCTCATGATCGCGGCGTGTTTCGGATGCGCGAGAATCGCCTGCGCGAACAACGCATTCATGCTGAAGCCGAAGCGGCTGAGCACCATGAACGCCATGAAAGCCGCGCCTGCCAGCAGCAACGCCGCCTTGATGATCTGAATCCACGTGGTGGCGAGCATGCCGCCGAAGAACACGTACACCACCATCAGCACGCCGACCATTACGACCGCGACCGTGTAGTTGAAGCCGAACAGCAGCTCGACGAGCTTGCCGGCGCCGACCATCTGCGAGACGAGATAGAGCAGGACGATCACGATCGAACTCGACGCGGCGAAGGCGCGAATCGGCCGCTGCTTCAACCGGTACGACACCACGTCGGCGAGCGTATAGCGGCCGAGGTTGCGTAGCGGCTCGGCGATCAGAAAGAGAATGATCGGCCAGCTGGCGAGAAAGCCGATCGAATAGATCAGGCCGTCATAGCCGCTCGTGAAGACCAGCGCGGAAATGCCCAGCAGCGAAGCGGCGGACATATAGTCGCCGGCGATCGCCCAGCCGTTCTGGAAGGCGGTGATCTTGCCGCCCGCCGCGTAGTGGTCGGATACGCTGTTGTTCTTCCGCGCAGCCCAGCGCGTGATGAGCAGGGTCGACGCGACGAACAGCAGGAACATGCCGATCGCGATCGGGTTGTGCGAACGTGTCGGCGCCGCGGTTTCGGCGGCAGCGGCGGGCAGCGCGGTGAGCGCGCTCGTCAGCATGACGCCGATGAGCGAAGCATGCTGCAGAAAGATGCGTTTCATTGCCGTGCTCCTTGCCGGATTTCGTTCACGGCGCGGTCATGGAAGGTATTGGCGCGCGCCACATAGACCGCGACGAGAACGAACGTAAAGACGAACATGCCGAAGCCGACCGGAATTCCCCACGTTGCCGGAGAGCCTTCCACGATCGGCCGGCCGAGCAGCGCCGGGGCAAACGCGAGCGTGAGAATGAAGGCGAAGTACACCGCCAGCATCAGGATCGTGAGCAGCCACGAGAAAGCGCGCCGCTTGCGCACGAGCGCGCGAAAGCGCGGATCGTCGAGTAGCGGATTCGCCGCGGGCGGCGCTTCGGTGGCGGCGTATTGCGCGCTCAGCGAATAGGTTGGGGCGCTATGTTCCACTTTGTCTCCTTTCGAAACGACTTTTTGCTGTGCTTGCGCAGCGGTTCGGATTCGCCGCAACCGCCACGGATATCAGAAGCGTGCGGGCACCGCGGTCTCGCGCATCACGGCGTCAGGCGTGCGATAGCGCTCGGCCATTTCACGGTCCACGTCGTTCTTTAGTTGCGCCTGCATGTAGGCGCCGAGATGACGCGCGTGCTGCACGATCGCCGCACCCGCCTGGGTGCGCTCGAGGCTGTAGTCCGTGAGCGCGTCCTGCACGCTGCTGTGCTGGTTCAACGCTTTGACGAGCGCCATCGCGTCGCTGGCCGCCTTGGTCACGCCCATGCCGCAATGCGGACGCGCGACGAACGCCGCATCGCCGAGCAGGGCGATCCGGCCAAATGCCATCTGCGGCACTTCGAGGTCGAAGATCGGTTGGAACAGAGGCTGCGTCGCCTTGGTCACCACTTCGCCGAATTGCGGGGCGAGCAGCGTGAGCGCCGCGTCTTCCATATCGGCGAGCACGTCCTCGCGGATCAGCGTGGGCGGAATGCCGCCTTCCCAACGCTTGCCGGCCGCATCGGTCAGCAGGTTAGGCAGCTGCACGTCTTCACTCGTTGCGCGATACCAGACGAAGTTGTAGCGGCGTTCGCCCGGCGTCGTGCTGTTGCCGCGGCCGGCAACCGGGTAGCCGAGAATCTGCTCGCGCGGCGGCAGGCAGAAGGCGAACCTGTCGAACAGCGCCTCGCGGGTTTCGCGCGACAGCGCGGCTTCTTCGACGAGGCCGCGCCATGCGACATAGCCCGCGTATTGAAGCTTGACGTCAGGCAGCAAGCGCTCGCGAATCGGCGACTTGAAACCGTCCGCCGCGATCACGAGATCGGCGTGCAGCAGGGTGCCGTCGCCGAGCGTCACGACTGCCTGGTCGGGGCCGTCCTGCACGGATGCGACCGTGCGGCCGGCGTGGTAATGCACGTCGGGCAGGGCGGCGCGCAGGACGTGATACATCTTGCCCCACGCGGTCAGCGTTTGCGGCAGCTCGCGCGCCGACAACACCGCGCCGTTCTGCGCGAAGGTGACGCGCGATTGCACCTTGACGCCGATGGAATCGTCGTATTCGATACCGGCCGCCGCGAGTGCGTCGAACAATTCGGGGTGCGTGACAATGCCGGCGCCACGTCCGGCCAGTTCATCCGGGACGCGTTCGAACACGTCCACCTCCCAGCCGTTGCGGACCAGCAGATTGGCGGCGAACAGGCCGCCCAGCGAGCCGCCTACGATGATCGCCCGCGCGCGTGCGGAAGTTTGGGTCATGGTCATGCTCCTGCGGTATTGGAAGATTGCGCGTTGGCCGCCTTTGCTTCGTTGAGGCGGCTGATCTCTTCGGCGGGAAAGTTCAACTCGATGGTCACGCCGGACGGGTCTTCTATGAAGACCTGATGCAAGCCGAGGCTCGGCACCGTGCGATCGCGCCACGCAACGCCTTCGGCCTGGAGTGTCTGCCACATCGCTTCGACGCCCGTGGCGAGAAACGCGATGTGGTCGACCGTGCCGGTTCCGCTCGCGGGCAGCGCCTTGTCGCCGAGATACGCGGTGAGCCCGGCCGGGTTGTCTGGATCGACGCCGATGATGTGGACGGTGCCGAACTCGGCTTCATCGCCGCCTTTGTAAAGCCACGCGCCCGGAAAGTCGAAGGGCGGACGGTAGCCCTGCTTGAGACCGAGGATCCGCTCGTAGAAGCGGCAGGATTGTTCGAGATCCGAGGTGCGAATCGAGTAGTGGGCAAGCTTTGAAACGGGCATGGTCGACTCCTGCTGTGCTATTTATCGATCGATTAGTGATCGATGGATAAATTGTAGGTGAATGCGCAGCCAGGAGAAAGCGGCGTATTGCCGGTGTTTACCCTGGAAAATGTGAGGCGTGGGAGTGATGCGATGGGAGATGAAAAGCGCGGCCGGCTCGCTGGCCGGCCTTTTTGCAACGCTTATTGCAAGCCTTGCAGCGAAGCGGCGTCAGGCCTTGGCGCCGCTTTTCGCGCGAGTGGATTCTTTCGTCGCATGTTCGAGCGCGGCGGGTACGCCGTTGAGGAACGCGTCGACCTGGCGGGCTATGTGGTCTTCGATATCGTCCGTGACCGGCAGGCCGTAGATCCATTTGCGCACGCCGAGATAGAAGATGCTCGCGTGCAGACTCCAGATCAGTTCGAGATCGATCTCGCGTTGTTTCGCGCCGGTGGGCGCGGGCAGATCGTAGGCCGAGCGTATTTCCGCCATGACCGGCAGAAACACGCGTTCGCGCAGCCGCGCCAGATATTTGGAGTTGATGCCTTCACGCGTCAGACCGGCGAAGATGAAAATGCGGATCCACTCGCGCCGCAAGATCACCTCGGAATATGACGAGTAGAACCGGACCATGCGCTCCTGGATGGGAACGGAGCGGTCCTTGATCAGCTTCTCCCAGCTCGTGTCCCATTGATAGACCTCCTCGTACACGCGGTCGATCAATGCTTCCTTGCTGGGAAAGTAGCGGTACAGCAGCGGCTGGGTCACGCCCAGTTGACGCGCGAGTTCGCGGGTGCTGCCGGAGAAGCCATGCGTGGCGAAATGATCGACCGCTTTCAGCACGATCTGGCGCTCCCGCACTTCAGGAGCGAGCCGGCGCGTGACGGTCTTCTCACTGTCATGCACCTCGGGCTTCGACGCTGTATCGACCGACGGTACTTTTCTCGGCATGGCTAGTTCGGTACCCAGTATGTTGGGACGCATCATACAAAGATTAGCCTGGTCTGGCTAGGCGAGGGTGCGCAGCCGGACGGCGTGGCGCGATGCGCCGGCGAACGCTTGATGGCGTTCAGTCAGTGAGTGTTTAGTGCAAAAAATTCGAACAATAGGGTCAGTTTTTTTCGCGCACGCAGATGTCCTGTTGCTCTAGACTTCTGGGACGCGACGCCCGGCAGCGATTCCGCACTTCCTTTCTTCTCCTGTTCTCTCTCTAATCGTCGCGTCCTGGATACTCCGCATGATTTGCATTGGCCCGCTTCAGGTGGACATCGACCGTCGCGAAGTATTTCTTCACGGCACACCTGTGCGGATCGGCAGCCGTGCGTTCGACATGCTGGCTGTGCTGATCGCCGCGAACGGCGGGCTCGTGTCGAAGAACGAAATGCTCAAGCAGGTCTGGCCGAATGCGGTCGTCGAAGAGAACAATCTGCAAGTGCATATGTCCACGCTGCGCAAGCTGCTCGGCGACAGCCGCGGGCTGATACAGACCGTATCGGGGCGCGGCTACAGGCTGGTGCATAACGGATCGGCGGCGAGCGCGGCCGTCACGCCGGATGCCGGCGACCACGCCGAGGAGCGCGCTCAAGGCCGCAACGTCCAGCACAATCTGCCGGTTCATTTCTCCGCGCTGATCGGACGCGACAAGGCGCTGGACGACATCTCGCAGACGCTCGCCGCAGCCCGGCAAGTGACGCTAGTCGGTTCAGGCGGCATCGGCAAGACGCGCCTCGCGGTCGAAGTCGCGCGCGGCTTGCTGCCACGTTTTCCGGACGGTGTCTATCTGGTGCAACTCGCGTCCACTTCCGACGCAAACAGTGTCCTCGCGGCGTTCGCGGCCAGCGTCGGCGTGAATCCGGCCATCGGTCCGCTCACGCTCGCGCGCGTGGGCAAAGAACTCGGCGAGCGGCGCGTGCTGTTCGTGCTCGACAACTGCGAGCACGTGCTCGGCCCCGCCGCCGAACTCGCCGAGACGCTGCTCGGCGTGGGTCCGGCGATCTGCGTGCTGGCGACCAGCCGCGAGCCGCTGCGCATCGTGAACGAGCATCTGTATTGGGTCGCTTCGCTCCAGGTGCCCGCTCAGGACGATCAAAGCCAGGATGTCCTGCAATGCAGCGCCGTCGAGTTGTTCCTGTCGCGCGCTCGCGCGATCGACGCGCGTTTTTCCTCCGATGAAAAAAGCATTCACTTGACCGGCATGGTATGCCGCCGGCTCGACGGCATACCGCTTGCCATCGAACTGGCGGCGGCGCGCGCGGCGATCCTCGGCATTGAAACGCTTGCCGGCCATCTGGACGACCGCTTCAACATGCTGACGGGCGGCAACCGCACGGCGTTGCCGCGGCATCAGACCTTGAGGGCGACGCTCGACTGGAGCCATGCGCTGCTCGAGGACGCGGAGCGCACCACGCTGCGCAGGCTCGGCGTGTTCGCGGGCGGCTTCACGATGGAGGCGGCGATCGCCGTCGCCGGCGATGGCGCGTTGCATGAGATCGACGTGGTCACGGCGGTGTCGGGACTGGTCGAAAAATCGCTGGTGGTGACGCGCATGGAGCGTGACAGAGCGACGTATCGCCTGCTGGAGACCACGCGCGCCTACGCCACGCAGAAGCTCGAGGACAACGGCGAACTGAGCTACGTCACGCTGCAGCATGCGCGCTACTTTCTGAGCTTGCTGGAGCGCGAGGCGCCGCGTCGCGCCGACCCTGCGCTCACGCTCGGCGAGGGCTGGCACCAGCGCATGCGCGCATTGCTCGACGACCTGCGCGCGGCGCTGGCCTGGGCCCTATCGCCGAAGGGTGACGACGTGCTCGGCGAGACGCTGGCCGTGAAGTTCGTCTTTCTGCTCTACGAGCTGTCACTCGTCGACGAATGCCGCGTGTGGGCGAAACGGGCCCTCGACGCGGTGGACTCGGCGCATCAGGGTTCGGGTTCGACACGTCACCTGCGCGTGCGCATGCAGCTTCACGCGGGGCTTGCCGCGGCGCTCGTCTACCTCAACGGACCGAGCCGGGAAACCTTCGGCATCTGGTCGGAGATTCTGGCGTCGGCGATCGCGCTGGGCGACCCTGTGTTCGAGGCGCGTGCTTTGTGGGGCATGTGGAATGCGAACCAATCGTCCGGCGCGGCGCGCAATGCGCAAGCGTTCGCACGCCGCTTTGCCTTGCTCGCCGCCGAGGTGGGTGACACGAGCGGAACGATTCTGGGCTACCGGTTGCTCGGAATCGCGGCCCATTACTGCGGCGATCAACAGCAGGCGCGCGCATCGCTCGAACAACTGCTGGAACACAGCGAGAACCTGCAACATGGCCTGCCGCTCGGGCAGTCCGTGGATCAGCGCATCGTAGGCCGCGCGACCCTCGCGCGGGTGTTGTGGCTGCAGGGCTTGCGCGATCAGGCGCTAAAGCTCGCGGAAGACAGCGTCATCGCTGCATGCGATCAGCAACAGGCGATTGTCACCTGCTATGTGCTGGTGGAAGCGCTGGTGCCGCTGATGCTGCTGTCCGGCAAACGGGAACGCGCGGCGCAAGCGATCGCGTTGCTAAAGGAAGCGTCCGGGCGCGCGGGTCTGAGCGTCGCGCAGGCCTGCTGCCGCTGCTTCGACGAATATCTGCGGTCAATGCGCGACGATGGTGCGCACGACCTGCAAGCGTTTCGCGCGGCGCTGGACGATCTGGAGTCGCTCGACTTCGGCGCGCCTCGCGCGATGCTGATCGGGCAATACAGCCTCGCACTCGGACGCGCGGGGCGGCGGGAAGAGGGCATCGCCACCGTGGTCGACGCGCTGGCGCGCTGCGACGAAACCGGCGACCACTGGTATGCCGCGGAACTCCGGCGTATCCATGGCGAACTGCTGTTCATGGGGCAGGCCGACCTGCCGCAATCCGGCTCGGCGATACGGGATGCGGAGGCCTGTCTGCTGGCGGCGCTGGAACTCTCGCTGGTGCAAGGCTGCCGCTCGTTGCAGTTGCGCGCCGCGACCACGCTTGGCGGACTCTGGCACCTGCAAGGCCGAAGCGCGGACGCCGCGCACCTGTTGCAATCCGCCTGCGCGAGCGTTACCGAAGGCCTCGACTGGGACGATTACCAGGCCGCCGCGCATCTGCTGCGGATCACGGCATCGGACAGCGCGGCGGGCGCTGCCGCGTCGACGGTGTGCCCGCCGGCCTCCGATCGCACCGCGGACGCGCTCGACGTCGCGCCGCCACGCCGCATCAAGGCGCGCAACTGAACCGTCCTCAGCCGTGCAACATCCTCTGTTGCGCCACCTCGTCGATCAGATCCGGCTGGTCCAACTGGTCGACCCACCAACGCAGCGCCTTGCCGGCTTCGTCGCTGCGCCACGCGAGAAAGAAATGCGTGACATCGCGCATGCCCAGCACTTCCTTCTGCACCAGTTCGCCCCGGCTCAACGGCTCGGCGGCCAGACACTCCGGAATCGTGCCGACCGCGAGCCCTTTGATTTGCGCGGCGAGTTTGGCCTCGAGCGTCGGCACTGTCATGACTTCCTGATTCGCGGCGAGCGCGATGGTGCGCGGCGCGAGCTTGCGCGACGTATCGCCGATCGCCACGGCGCGATGCCGGGCGACCGTCGCCAGCGTCAGCGGCCCCGGCACCGCGGCGAGCGGATGCTGCGGCGCCACCACGAACAGATGACGCAGCGAGCCGATCGGTTTGGCGACCAGGTTGGGAATTTGCGGCGGCTCGCCGGCCGCGCCGACGACCAGGTCGGCGCGGCGCGTCAACAGCGCATCCCACGAGCCGCCCAGCACTTCTTTCGACAGATTCAGCCGCGTATCCATCTGCAGCTTGTAGAACGCGTCCACATGGTCCCATAGCAGGTCGAACGGAATGATCTCGTCGACGGCGATGCGCAGCTCCGACTCCCAGCCGTGCTGGATACGTTTTGCCTTGCATTCGAGATCTTCCGCCGCCTCCAGAAGACGCCGCCCTTCCTCCACGACCACCCGCCCCGCATGCGTGAGGATCGCGCGACGGCCGCTGCGGTCGAACAGTTTGACGCCGAGATCGAGCTCCAGCTTCTGGACCAGGTACGACAGCGAAGACGGCACCTTGTGAAGCTGTTCCGCCGCACTGGCGAAGGTGCCGGTCCGATCGATGGCGTCGAGCACCTGCAGAACTTCGAACGAGAGATTCATGTCGTACAGCCGGCAGTGAGGGGTACGTCAGCATACTGGAATCCCGGCTTCGCGAGCGCATTGCGCGACGGTCGGCGGCGCCGGTCTCCACCACCTTTTTCAGTCAGCTTCTGCGAGCGTGCGCCGGCTGCCTGGTATCCGCGTGATTCAGGTGTTTTCAGAGCTATTTCAGGACATTTTGCCGACACTCGCCTAGTTTAGGGGGATCGGCACAGCAGAGCCGCGCCGTCCTCCGGCGACGATTTTTTCGGCGCTTTCTTTTGATCTGCCGGCCGCGGTCGCGACGTTTTCAGCGCCCGGTCGATTTCCAATTACCGTGAAAAGGAGTCAAGCATGGCCAACAAAACCATTGCCGCCTATCTCGCCGGCACGCTCGCGGCAGCGGGCGTCGAACGGATCTGGGGCGTGACGGGCGACAGTCTGAACGGTCTCGCCTTCAGCCTCGACGAGGTCGGCTCGATCCGCTGGATGCATACCCGTCACGAAGAAGCGGCCGCCTTCGCGGCCGGCGCCGACGCGGCTTCGAGCGGGCGTCTCGCGGTGTGCGCCGGCAGTTGCGGCCCGGGCAACCTGCATCTGATCAACGGTCTGTTCGATTGCCATCGCAATCAACAGCCGGTGCTCGCGATCGCGGCGCATATCCCGTCGACGGAAATCGGCCTTGGGTACTTTCAGGAAACGCATCCGCAGGAGCTTTTCAAGGAGTGCAGCCACTACGTCGAACTGGTGTCCTCCGCAGCGCAGTTTCCGCGCGTGCTGGCGCGCGCGATGCGCACCGCGGTGGAACAGCGCGGCGTCGCCGTGATCGTGCTGCCGGGCGACGTGGCCTTGAGCGAGGGACCGGCTGAAGCGCCGTCGTGGACCGAAAGCGCGCCGCCGCGCATCATCCCCGCCGAGGCGGATCTCGATCGGCTCGCGGCGATGCTGAACGCGTCCGACGCGGTCACGATCATGTGCGGCAGCGGCACGCAAGGCGCGCACGACGAAGTGGTCGCGCTCGCCGACACGCTCGGCGCGCCGGTGGTGCATGCGTTGCGCGGCAAGCAGTACATCGAGTACGACAATCCGTACGACGTCGGCATGACCGGGCTGATCGGCTTCAGCTCGGGCTATCACGCCATGATGTCGTGCGACACGCTGCTCTTGCTAGGCTGCGATTTCCCCTATCGGCCGTTCTATCCGGCCGACGCGAAGATCATCCAGATCGACTGGAAAGGCTCCCAGCTCGGGCATCGCGCGCCGCTTGCGCTGGGCCTCGTCGGCACGGTCAAGGAAACTGTCGCCGCGACCTTGCCGAAGCTGCAGCGCAAGACGGACCGCGGGTTCATCGACAACGCCCGCAAGCACTACGTGTCCGCACGCAAGGGGCTGGACGATCTCGCGACGCCGGCCGGCCCGGGCCGCCCGATCCATCCGCAATATCTGGCGAAGATGATCGACGAGGCCGCAAGCGACGACGCGATCTTCACCGCCGATGTCGGCACGCCGACCGTCTGGGCCGCGCGCTATCTGACCATGAACGGCAAGCGCCAGCTGCACGGCTCGTTCAACCACGGCTCGATGGCCAATGCGATGCCCCAGGCGCTCGGCGCACAGGGCGCGCATCCGGGGCGCCAGGTCGTGTCGCTGTCGGGTGACGGCGGGCTGTCGATGCTGCTCGGCGATCTGCTCACCGCGCGGCAGCTCGACTTGCCGATCAAGGTGGTGGTGTTCAACAACAGCCTGCTTGGCTTCGTCTCGATGGAGTTGAAGGCGGGCGGCTATCTCGACACCAACGTCGATCTCGCCAAAACCGATTTCGCGGCGATCGCGAAAGGGGCGGGCATTTTCAGCATTCGCGTCGAAGAGTCGGAAGACGTGGCGGGCGCGCTGAAGCAGGCATTCGACCATCCCGGCCCGGCGCTGGTGGACGTGGTCACGTCGAAACATGAGCTGGCCATGCCGCCGACGATCGAGCTCGCACAGGCCAAGGGCTTCAGCCTCTACATGATGCGCGCGATCCTCAACGGTCGCGGCGACGAGATCGTCGAACTGGCGCGCACCAACTTGCGCTAGCCGCGCAAAGCAGGTCGCGGTGAGGCGAGGCGCCCGGGGTTCCGGGCGCCCGTTGGGCAACGTCCTTATGCGCCGAGGGGATTTCTGCCGCGCACGGATTAGCGCAACTCATGGGTCGAGACTGCATGCCCGCCGATGCATTCAACCCAAACGCATCAACCCAAACGCATGCCGCACAGCGCATGTGTAAAAAACGTGCGAATCCGCAAATGCGCCGCCCCCGCGCATCGCAAACTACGCAACGTAGACAGATAGCGGTATTCGCTTGGGCTTAACGGCCGGCGGACGAGAAAACAACGCGCTGGCAAAGGCACCAGCAAGCGCCCCAACAAGCGCGCGAACAACCCAAGTCGAGCGATTCACGAGAGCCCTATGACCCAGCAAGCGGATGCCACCAGCGCGGCCCTGCCTCGATGGCGCGACGAGCTGAACACATACTGGAAGGACGACGGCCCGCGCTTTCGCCATATCGCGAAGGTGGCCGTTGCGATGACGCTCGCGATGGGTCTGTGCATGCGCCTCGAACTGCGCACGCCGGCCACGGCGATGGTCTCGTGCGTGATCGTGATGATGCATCAGCAAAGCGGCATGGTGATCGCGCGAGGGTTCTATCGTGGGTTGGGCATGGTGGGCGGCAGCTTCGCGGGTCTGCTGCTGATCGCGTTGTTCCCGCAACAGCCGCTGCTGTTTCTGACCGCGCTGGCCGTGTGGATCGGTGTGTGCGTGTTCGGCGCCGCCTACTACCGCAATTTCCAGTCGTATGGGTTCGTGCTGACCGGCTACGGCACGGCCATCACGGCGATACCAGTGTGGTCGAATCCGTACGGCGTCTATGACAACGTCGTGTTCACCGTCAGCGAAGTCGCGATCGGCGTGGTGTGCGCGAGCGTGGTGAGCGCGGTGGTGTTCCCGCAGTCGGTCGCGCCGGCGCTCTACGCGGCGAGCCGCAAGAACTTCACGAACCTGCTCAACGCGATGCATACGGTACTCGACCGCGCGACGAGCGTTGCGGGCTTCGACACTTTTCTCGATCTGATCCGCGAGCGCGTCGGCGTGGAAAGTCTGCGCAGCGGCGCCGTGTTCGAGGACCCGTCCATTCGCCTGCGCAACCATGTCTATCTCGATCTCGACCGGAGTTTTCTCGACACCGTCACGTGGATTCATGCACTGCATCAGTTGAAGGCGCGGGTCGCCGCCGAGGCCGAGCCGCGCGCGCTCGCGGCAGTCGAGCAGCTGATCGGCGGCCTGCTCGCCATTGTGCCGAACGACGCACCGCCTCAGCTGGTCACGATGGAACAGGTCGAGGCCATGTCGAGCCGCCTCGACGCCTTCGAGCGTGACTTGCCGGCGTTTCTGGGCCGCTTGCTCGCCTCGCTCGCCGATCTCTCGCCGCATCAACGTCAGTTCGTGGCGACCACCGGCGCGGCGTTGTTCTTCTCGATCGCCGATTTGCGCCTGATGTGCCGAAGCTACGTCGACGCACGCACGATGGGCCGCCTGCCGTGGTCGCAATCGGTGCTGCAGGCCATTACCCGGATCGGCAGAACCCGCGCTACCGCCAACCGTGCAGCCGCGACGATCGCCGGCGCGCGCTCGGCCGTGGCGGTGCTGATAGTCGGCGCGGTATGGATCGGCTCCGGCTGGGTCGGCGGCGCGACCGCGATTGTCGCGGTGGCGATCACGAGTGCGCTGTTCGCGCTCGCGCCCAATCCTGCGGTGGCAAGCTGGCAGATCTTCGCCGGCTGCCTGGGCGGCTGGCTCACCGGCTTCGCGTTCAACTTTCTCGTGCTGCCGCATATCGATACGTTCGAGTTGCTCGCTGCTTCGATGGCGATCATCGTGATGGTGGGCAGCTATCTGAATACATTCATGAAGACGGCGATCCTCGGGCTCGGCTTCAGCCTGTACTTCTGTTTCATTGTCGGCATCACGAATCCCACCGTTTATAACCCGAGTGCCTATCTCGATACCGGCTTCGCGCTGCTGTGCGGTATCGCCGTCGCCGCCGTCGCGTTTTCGGTGCTCGCGCCACGCGCGGGCGACTGGATTTCCGCGCAATACAAGAAGCAGATTCGCGGGCTGATCTCGCATGACGCTCGCGACGGCGACCTCGACGATCTGCTGTACAGCTTCGAATTGAGCTTGCGGGACTTCATCCTGCAGATCGCGTCCGCGCCGGTCGACGCGCGCGTGGACCGCGATCATCTGATCGGCTGGGCGTTCGCCGCGCTGGAGATCGGCCGCTCGATGATCCAGGTGCGCCTCGATAGCGAACGGCTCGCCGCGATCCTGCCTGCGGGCTGGCCCGCGGAGCAGGACGCGTGGCTGGGCGCGCTTGCCGACGTGTTCGTGGACGCCACGCCGCGGGCGGCCGAACGCGCGTTGACAGCGACGCGCAGGGCGCTGGACCTGCTGCCGCTCGGGCCGAATATCGCAGTCGACGCGCAGACGCTCGCGCGCTACCGGATGCGGGCGCTGCTGCATTTCACCGAACTGACGCTGCGCGACGAGAGCCTTGCCCTATGGCAAACCAGCGGGGTGCGGACATGAAGCCCGCGCGCCCGTGCTGGTCCCTGCGCACGCTGTGCCGCCCGGTGGCGGCCGCGCTCGCGTGTGCCGTGCTGCTGTCGGCCTGCATCGACAGCGGCGGCATCCATACGCGCGAATCGATGCTCGATCCCGCGACACTCGACCCGGGCGCCGCGTTGCGCGCCACGCAAGCCGACGCGAAGTGGCCGGCGAGCGGGTGGTGGCGTCAATGGAACGATCCGCAGCTCGATACGCTGGTGCAGGACGCCACCCAGGGCAACCCCGGCTTACGCGCGGTCGAGCAGCGGATCGAGGCGGCGCGCTTCCAGGCGCAGATCGCCGGCGCCGCCGAGCTGCCGCAACTCGACGCGAGCGGCAGCTTCGAGCGCAGGCGCTACGCGCGCTATACGACCCCGGCGCCGCCGGGCGGCACGACGGTATGGAGCAACAATATCCAGGCGGACCTTTCCTATGACCTCGATCTGTGGGGTAAGTCGCGCGCGCTTCGCGAAGCCGCGCTGGACAACGTGCATGCGGCGGCCGCGGACGCGCGCTTCGCGGAGGTCGAACTGCAGACCGCCGTGGTGCGCAGCTACGTGCAACTGGCGCTCGAGTATGCGTTGCTCGACGTCTACGACGCCGTGCAAACCGAACAGCAACGCACCGTCGACATCGCGACGCGCCGCTGGCGCGCGGGCGTCGGCAGCGGGCTCGAGGTCAGCCAGGCGCAGACCCAGCTTGCGATGAGCACGACGCGGGTGCGCGAGGCGCAGCAGCAGCTTGCGCTCGCGCGCATCGGCATCGCCGCGCTCATCGGCAAGGGGCCGGGGTATGGCGATACGCTGCGCCGTCCGAGCCTCGCGCTGAGCGTGCCGGTGGTCTTGCCGGCCTCGCTGCCGGCCGAGCTGATCGGCCACCGCGCGGACGTGGTGGCGGGGCGCTGGCGCGTGCTCGAAGCGGACAAGGGCATCGACGCGGCGCACGCCGACTTCTATCCGGACATCAATCTGATCGCGACCGCGTCGCTCGGGTCGGCGGCGACCTTCGGCGGTTTCTTCAACTTCGTCAACAGCGACGGCTTGGGCCACGGCGTGGGCGCGGCGATCTCGCTGCCAATCTTCGACGGTGGCCGGCGGCGCGGCAATTACGGAGTGGCGGTGGCGTCGCGCGATGCCGCCGTGGATGCGTACAACCAGAGCGTGGTGAATGCGATGCAGGGCGTCGCGGCGCAGGTCGTCTCGCTGCGTTCGCTCGAAGAGCAGCAGGCGTCGATTGAAAACACGCTCGGTTCGGCGCGCAAATCGTTTCAGCTCGCCGACGCCGGCTATCGCAGCGGCATCACCGAGTTTCTCAATGTGTTGGCGGCGCAGGCCGCCCAGTTGCAGCAGGAGGAAAGCCTGGCGGCGGTGCAGGCCAGGCGGCTCGATGCATGGGCGCTGCTGATGAAGGAGCTGGGCGGCGGTTTCGCCTCCGCGCCGCCGGATCACGCGCCGCAAGGAGTGGCCGATGCCGGGCGAAATTGACCTGTTTTCACTGCTCGTGCCCGGCCTGTTGCCGATTCTCGCCGGTTGCGTGCTGCTGTTCGTCGTGCTCGACCTGGTGCTGGCGCGGCTTGGCTTCTATCGCTACACCTGGCATCCGAGCCTGTTCCGGGTGGCGCTCTTCGCTGCGCTCTTCAGCGGCGCTTCGCTGCTGCTGTGGCAATGAGCGCGGTCCTTCACTCATCCCCATGAACCCACTGACTGTTCACGCTCACGCCAGGTCACCAAGATGAAAATGCAATCCATCCTGCGCGCCATTTTTACGCTTACGCTTCTCGTGGTGGCGATCGCGCTGGTCCGCATGCTGTGGCTCGACTACATGTTCTCGCCGTGGACGCGCGACGGCCGGGTTCGCGCGCAGGTCGTGCAGGTCGCCACCGATGTGTCGGGGCTGGTGAGCGAAGTGCGCGTGAAGGACAACCAGCTGGTGCGCAAGGGCGACATTCTGTTCGTGCTCGACCCGGCGCGCTTCCATTACGCAGTCGCGCAGGCCGACGCCGACCTTCTGCGCGCCCAGGCGCAACTGGCGCAGGCCAAGGCGCGCATGGCCGCGAGCGAATCCGGCTTCGCGATGAAGCGCGCCCAGGCGGCGCGCCGCGCCAACCTGACCGGCGATGTGATCTCGGACGAAACGCGGCTGGATTCGGCCTCGCTCGCCAAACAGTCCGAAGCCGACTATTCCGCCGACGTCGCCGCCTACGCCGCGGCGCAAGCCGCGGTCAAGGCGGCCGTGGTGGCGCAGCAGACGGCCGTGCTGAACCTGACGCGCAGCGAAGTGCGCGCGCCCTCGGACGGTTTCATCACCAACCTGAACCTGTATCCGGGCGATTTCGCCACGGCCGGCACGGCGCGCATGGCGTTGATCGACTCGCACTCGTTCTGGGTCTACGGCTACTTCGAAGAAACGAAACTGCCGCGCGTGCATGTCGGGGATCAGGCGGTGGTGCGGCTGATGTCGGGCGGCAAGGATATCCAGGGGCACGTCGACAGCCTGGCGAGCGGGATTGCCGACCGCGACAACCCGACCAGCAACGGCGATCTGCTGGCGGACGTCAATCCGATCTTCACGTGGGTGCGGCTCGCCCAGCGGGTGCCGGTGCGGATCCACCTCGACCAGATTCCCGCCGGCGTCAAGCTCGCGATGGGCATGACCTGCACGGTCACGCTGCGGCCACAAAGCCATTGATCGCGACGCCGTGCCCGCCCCGGCGTGGGGCAGGCTCTGGCAAACCGCGGGTTGGGCGAGCGAGCCACGCCATCGTGCGAATTTGAAAAAGTCGCGGCTGCAACCGGTTCACAGTGTCGGTCAGCGCGACCCCGGCAGTCGGCACGTCAGATGCCGTCGCCGGGTTGCGATTCATTGTTTTCCAACAAACGCATCTTGCGGAGAAAATCATCATGAAGGCAAAGTGGACACTCGTGTTTCTGGCAGCGTCGGCGTTCGGCGCGATGTGCCAGCAGGCAAACGCGCAGGTGGCGGGCGCGCAGCCGATCGGCATCAGCGTGGAGCAGGCGGAACTCGTCGTCGAAGGCTGGAGCGTCAAGAAGAGCCTGCTCGGCAAGAGCATCTACAACGACAGCGGCGAGAAAGTCGGCGTGCTTCACGACATCATCATCGCGCCGGACAACGCCGTCTCCTTCGGGATCGTGGCGGCTCACCAGTTCCTCGGCGTGTCCCAGCACGACGTGGCGATTCCCATGTCGCAACTGGACTATGTGAACGGCAAGCTCGTCTGGGCCGGCGCCACGCGTCAGGTGGTCAAGGAACTCCCGACCTTCGTCTATGCGAAGGTTCGCGCGGTTCCTATCGCCCGTAAGGACTACGGCCACCATTAATCGATCAGCCTCGCGCGCGGCGGCCCGAAACGGCCGCCGCGCCGCCTCAACACCCGTGCGACGGGGCTTTCAGCCCGAACGCGCGGATCTGTCACGACCACGTTTTTGGAAGGTTTAAGGAAAAATAAGTACCGCCATTGACGCGGGCTCGCGCATGATCTATTTCAGATAGAAAGCTACCGCTCGCCGGTAGGTCTGACAGTCATGTGCGTTGACAGCCCAGCTGGCTGTCAAACTGACGGGCAGGCTGCCGGTATTCGTCCACGCATGCCCGTTTCGAACACCATGTACACGCCTACCTCTTCTGTTGCGCGCCGTTGCCGTGCGGCGGCCCGCTGACCCGGCCGTCATGAAGGCTTGCCGCCGCGCTCTCCCCACGGTGCCGCTCGACGCCCATGTCGCGACGATGCTGGCCGCCGCCATCGCGCTCGCCGTGTTCGTGATCGACGCGCTGACGCCGCTCGATATCGCAATCGCCGTCTTGTACGTCGTGGTCGTACTGCTGATCGCTTCGACCGGCAACCGCTCGTTCACGGTCACGACCGCCTGGGGTTGCGTCGTGCTGACGCTGCTGGGCTTCGTCATGTCGCACGACGAGGCCTACTCGAGCGGCGCGGTCGCGCGCTGCGCGGTAAGCCTGCTGGCGATCGCCACCACGTCGATGCTGGCGTTGAGGAACCAGGCCGCGACCACCACGTTGCGGGAGCAGGTGGAACTGCTCAACCTCGCGCACGACGCGATCGTCGTGCACGACATGAACGACCGCATCACCTTCTGGAATCACGGCGCCCAGGCGCTGTACGGCTGGACCGCGCAGCAGGCCATCGGGCAATCGCTGCAGGAAATGACGCAGACGGTCTTTCCCGTCCCCTATGACGAGATTCGCGCCGAGTTGCTGCGCTCGAACCGCTGGGTGGGCGAACTCACGCGCGTGCGGCACGACGGCAGTGTCGTCGTGATTTCGAGCCGCGCCGCGCTGTGGCGCGACGAGAAGGGCAACCCGCGCGCGGTGCTGGCGACCAACAACGACATTACCGGGCGCAAGCGGGCGGAGCAGGCGCTCGAGCGCAGCGAGGCCTTTTTGCGCGACGCGCAACGGCTGAGCAACACCGGCAGCATCGCCGTGCGCTTTCCGGACGGCGAGACCTGGTGGTCCGACGAGGCCTACCGCATCTTCGACTACCCGCGCGATACCGTGCCGTCGATCGACGCGATGCTCGCGCGCACGCATCCCGACGATCTCGCGCTGGTGCGTGGCGGATTCGAACAGGCCGCTGGCGGCGAAACGCGGGTCGATATCGAGCACCGGCTGGTCATGCCGGACGGCAGCGTCAAGTATGTCCACTACGTTGCTCGTCTCGCGACCCGGCAGCCGGGCTACAGCGAGTATGTCGGCGCGCTGATGGATATCACCGGGGCCCGGCGCGCCCAGGAAGCGCTCGCACGTTCCAACGACGAACTCGCTCACGCGACGCGGATCACCATGCTCGGCGAGCTGGCCGCTTCCATCGCGCACGAGGTCACTCAGCCCATCGCGGCGATCATGACATCCGGCGGCGCGGCGCTGCGCTGGCTGAACCGTCCGGCGCCGGAAATCAACGAAACGGCGCAGTCCATCGCGCAGATGATCCGCGACGCGAAACGCGCGGACGAGGTGATCCAGCGCATCCGCGCGATGGCGAGAAAGCGCGACCGTCTGCCGGCGACGGTGGATCTGGACGGGATCGTCGGCGAGTCGATCGAACTGGTGCGCCGCGAACTCGATCGTCATCGCATCGAGTTGCACGTCGACCTTGCGGTGCCGCCGCTGACCGCCTACTGCGATCGCGTGCAACTGCAGCAGATCCTCATCAATCTCATCATGAACGCCGTACAGGCCATGGCGGAGGTGGCCGGGCCGCGCAAGCTGCTGATCGCCACGCGCCGCTTCGACGACGAGCGGGCCGAGGTGATGGTGCAGGATTCGGGCACGGGCATCAGCGAAGAAAACGCCGGGCGTTTGTTCAATACGTTCTTTACGACCAAGGACGATGGCATGGGTATGGGACTGTCGATCTGCCGTTCGATCGTCGAGGCGCACGGCGGCCTCATCTGGGCCGAATCACCGCAAGCGGGCGGCGCGGTGCTGAAGTTCGTTCTGCCCGTCGATGAAGGGAGAAGTCATGAGCAGTGATCCGCACAGCGATGTGAGCGCCGATAGCGGCACTCACGCAATCAGCTCGATGGTGTACGTGGTCGACGATGACGAGTCGATGCGCGACGCCGTGAGGAATCTGTTGCGCTCGGTCGGTCTGAGTGTCGAAACCTTTGGCTCCGCGCAGGAGTTTCTCGCTTTCGACATGCCTGACGTGCCGAGCTGCCTGATCCTCGACGTGCGTCTGAAAGGACAAAGCGGACTCGCGGTGCAGGAGCAGATCGCAGCGAGCGAGCTGGGTCTGCCGATCGTCTTCATGACCGCGCACGGCGACATTGCCATGACGGTCAAGGCGATGAAGGCCGGCGCCAAGGATTTTCTGGCCAAACCGTTTCGCGATCAGGACATGCTGGACGCCGTCGCGCATGCATTGGCGAGCGACGAGGAACGCCGCGCGGCGAGGCGCTCCGTGGCGGACCTGCGCCGCTGCTACGAATCGTTGACGTCGCGCGAACGCGAAGTCATGGCATTCGTCGCCGCCGGTCTGATGAACAAGCAGATTGCGGGCGAGCTGAATCTGAGCGAGATCACCGTCAAGATTCATCGTGGTCAGGCCATGCGCAAGATGGGCGCACGCTCGCTCGCCGATTTCGTGCTGAAGGCGGAGGCGCTCGGCATCAAGCCGCCGCAAGGCATGGGCACGCCGGCGCGCAGTTCGCGCAGTTGAGCGCTGCCGCGCGCGGCGGCGCAGTTTGTGCGCAGGGTCCGCGACCCTCGGGCTAGCGGACTCATACGCAGGTATAGGTAGTTCACCGCTTCTGTTCAGGGAAGCACGGCCGTTCCAACCCATTCTCACACGCGCCCGGCGCTTGCGCCCGCGAGGCGCGGCGTAGCGCTGTCTGCGCGGTTCGCAGCGCGACTAAACCTGAATATGAAACGACCCAACCATTGGTCATTTCAGGCAACCGTATGTAGGGCTGGTTGGGCCCACCGCCGTGCGATACCTTGGAGTCCATGCAGCGCCGCTCTCACCGGGCACTGTCACATCACTTACTCGGATGACCCGATCATGATCAGTTCGTCGATGTCGTATCCCGAAACCGCAACGGATGTCGTGCGCAGGACGCTGGTGAGCCGGGTCGGCACGGAGCATCAATGGCGCTGTCCCACCGACGAGGATACCGGCGCGCGTCAGCGCGGCAACATCCTCGTGTCGCGTTGGACCCGTCACGACACGCAGCCGATCGCGGTCGTCAATCCTGGCAGCGTCGCGCACCATTGCGTGGCGATGAATCTCAAATGCACGTCGCTGACGTTCTCCCATGCCGAGCGTACGCTCGTGCGCGGCAGAGTGACCGCGGGCGCCGTGCAGATCACCGCACCGCAGGTGGCGTGCCGCGCCGTGTTCGAGTCGCCCGCCGATGTGCTGCATCTGTTCGTGTCGCAGCAGGTGCTGGGTGAATGTTTCGAAGACACGTTCGGCCGGCCGCACGCGGGCGACATCCGTATCGACGATCCCAGGCTCGTGCGCGATCCCGCGCTCGAACGTCTTGGACAGGCGCTCGCCGTTTCGCAATCCGAAGACGCCGCGCTCGGCAAGGTCTTCACCGACAGCGTGAGCCTCGCGATCGTGTCGCGCGTGATCGCACGGCACTTCACCGTGACCGGGCGGCAGACGCGCGAGGCAAGCGCCTTGCCGGCATGGCGGCTTAGCCGCGCGATCGAATTCGTCGAAGCGCATCTTGCCGAACCGATCGGTCTCGCCGATATCGCCAACAGCACGGGGCTCACGCGGATGCACTTCGCCTCGCAGTTTCGTCGCGCGACCGGCATGCGTCCGCACGACTACCTGTTGCGTCGCCGGATCGAACATGCACAGACGCTTTTGCGCGAGACGAAATACAACGTGCTCGACGTCGCATTGAGTTGCGGCTTCCGTTCGCAGGCTCACTTCACGACGGTGTTCAAACGCATTGTTGGAGAAACGCCTTACTGCTGGAGGATGAAAGCGAATGTCGATCGGTAAACAGATTCACGCGTTTCTGGAAGTGAGCGAGACATTCCTGCGGCAGCCCGCGGTCGCGATGATGAGCGACGCAGGGTCGCCGCCGAGCGGCGCGCGTGCCTCGCATGACGACAGCGTGTTGCGGGTTGGCGGATTGCTCGTTCAGCAGGAAACGGGCAACAGGCAACAAGGGTAATAGCGGAAATGGTGGTCGAGGCCGCGGCGTCATGCCCGCATATCGACCGGATGGTGCCCGAGCGCATGCAGATGCGTTGCTCGGCCCACAGCGCCGGCAATTCCGGCCGGGCCGTCTCGATGATCAATGGGTTTATCAGAAACAGGAGTGCAATCATGCTGATGAAAGCGAGTTTCACCGATCCGTGGCTGCAGACCATTGGGTTGTTGTCTGTCCTGTCCGGCAATACGGACGCTGCGGCCTTCGACGTAGCCACGGTGGCGGCTCACGATGGGCGCAAAGAGGCGCATTTGCCGGTGATGGGCGAGCGCTTCGAGGTTCAGGTGCAAGTGATCGACCGCCCGTCGCAATCCACCGCCACGGTGGTGTGGCGCGACCCGACGCATTGCTCGTATGGCGACCAGGTCTGGCACGCCAGCCGTGCACGGGTGGCCGGCATTTGTGCGGTGAGCGGGCGGGCGATTCGTCCGGGCGATGCGATCTATAAGCCCAGGCCTTGCAGGCCGGCACCGCTCAATGTCGGGGCGATGATTCTGGAGCGAGTGGTCAATGAGGCGGTTCTGGATTGATCGAGGAATGTATGCGGCAGGAAGGGAAAAAGGCGCGAATCGGATTCGCGCCTTTTTGTTGGCTCAGCAGCGCAGGAGAGTGTCCGGGAGATTTACAACAACCCGTTACGACAACCCGCTACAACAACCCGCTACGACAACCTCCGCCGCCCTCGCGGAGGCCCGCCCATTATTCGCCGGAATGTACCTCGCCAATCACCTTTCCGCGGAAGATGTAGTACTGGTACAGGTTATAGCCGATCATCACCGGAAAGATCAGGCCGATGCCGATCAGCATGAACACCAGCGTGGAGGTATCGGAGGCAGCCTCGACAATCCCCAGCTTGCCCGGAACGAAGTCCGGGAACAGGCTGACAGCCAGCCCGACGAACGACAACACGAACAACACAACCGAGGCGCGAAACGGCCCACGTGCACTGCCGAGATAGAGCGACCCCATGATGTAGGCGAAGGCAAGAGCCGAGGCGAGCCCCAGCGCAGCCAGCAGATGAAACACGCCGTGCTGCGTCCACCGATCCTGTCCGACCTCGCTGATGAACCACGTCGCCGCCGTGAGCACGACGGCCGCGGCCACCGTGACAAACGCGCTCAGCAAGGCGAGGCGGCGCGACCATTGCTCGATCGAACCTACGGTCTTCTTCACGAGGTAGGTGGACCCGAGCAGCGTGTAACCCGCCACCACGCCGATAGCGGTCACGGCGATGAACACGCCGCTCATGTCACCCGGAATCAGGCCGGTGATCACCTTGCCGAGTATCACGCCCTGGGCGATCGCGGCGACCAGGCTGCCGATGCCGAACACCTTGTCCCAGGCCGGACCGTGCGACACGCTGTGACGGAATTCGATCGCGGCGCCGCGCATGATCAAGCCGGCAATCAACAGCATTACCGGTAAATACAAGTCCTGCAGAAGCAGCGCATACGCGGCGGGGAAGGCGCCGAACAGGGCGCCGCCGAGCACGACGAGCCATGTTTCGTTGGCGTCCCAGACGTGGCCGATGCTCTGCACCATCACGTCGTGATCTTCGCGGCGCTTGCGCAGCAGGCTGAGTATGCCCACGCCGAGATCGAAGCCGTCGGTGACGACATAGAACACCAGCATCAGGCCGATCAGGCCGAACCAGGTGATGGCGAGCATCGTGTGAGTGGAGCTGTCCATGAGATGTCCTTGCAACGGGAATGGTTTAGTACTCGGTGACGGTCGCCGCCGCTTCGGCCTTGATGGCCGCAGGCGGGTTCAGCGTGAGGTCGGGGCCGGCGCGCAGCCAGTTGCGCGCGAGCACGAAGAAGGTGCCGAGCAACACGACGTAGAAGCAGAAGAACATCACCATGCTGAGCGTCACCGACGAGGCCGCCACGGTCGACACGGCATCTTTCGTGCGCAGCAAGCCGTACACGACCCACGGCTGCCGTCCCACTTCGCGCACGATCCAGCCGGCTTCGACCGCGACATAGGGCAGCGGAATGCACAGCACCCAGGCGAACAGCAGCTTGCGTTGTTCGAGCAGCCGTTCGAGATTGCCGCGTGTTTTGCGCAACACGTACGCGGTCCAGAAGGCCAGTACCATGAAAGCGAAACCGATACCCGCCATCACGCGGAACGCGTAATACAGCAGCGGCAGCATTGGCGGCTGGTCGGCCGGCGCGAAGTCGCTGAGGCCTTTGACCTCGCCGTGCAGCGTATGGGTGGCGAGAATGCTCAACATGCCGGGCACTTCGATCGACCAGTCATTGCGTTGCGCTTTCTGGTCCGGCCAGGCGAGCAGCGACCACGAGGCAGCGGTGCCGGGCTGGTTGGTGGTCCAGTGTCCTTCGATTGCGGCGCCTTTGGCCGGTTGCGTTTCGAACACGCTGCCGCCGCTCGAATCGCCGAGCCAGATCTGCAGCGGCGCGGCGACTACGAGCACGAGCAAAGCGATCCTGAACGAGCGCGCGAAGAACTCCGGATTGCGGCGCTTGAACAGGTTCCACGCGGAAATGCCGGCGATCACGAACATGCCCGTTTCGATCGCCGCGACCCACATGTGCGTGACGCCCCACACCATATCCGGATTGAAGATCGCCGCGGCATAGTCGGTGACGATGATCTTGCCGTTCTCCACCGTCACGCCCGCCGGCGTCTGCATCCACGAATTGGCGACCATGATCCAGAAGGCCGAGATGCTGGAGCCGAGCGCGACCATCGAGGTGGCGAACAGATGCACCGCGCGCGGCACGCGGCCCCAGCCGAGCAGCATCACGCCGATGAAACCGGCTTCGAGCATGAAGGCCATCGCGCCTTCAAAGCCGAGAATGTTGCCGAAGAACTGTCCGCTGTAACGCGAAAAGCCGGCCCAGTTGGTGCCGAACTGAAACTCCATCGGAATGCCGCTGACCACGCCCACCGCGAAATTCAGCACCAGCAGCTTGCTCCAGAAGCGCGCGTGCCGGTAATAGCCGACGTTGCCGGTGCGCAGCCACAGCACTTCGATCAGAACGAGGAAGGCCGACAGACTGATGGTCAGAATCGGCCACAGAATGTGAAAAATGGCTGTCATCGCGAACTGGGCGCGAGACAGATCGAGGACGTCACTAAGATGCATGATGGGCTCCCGCAGCGCCGATAATCGCCGCCTGATGAGTGGAGTCGGGACCGACCGCCGCGGCGCGCGCGATCTTCACCGGGACGGATTTGTACGACGGGGTGCGGCTTTTCGGATCGAACGCGTACAGCGGCACGAGCGGATTGGCCTCCGGGTAATACGCGCCGCAGCAGCCGTCGGGCAGCGAATAGTCGATCACCTTGAAGCTGCGGATCACGCGCTCGATTCCATCGGTGGACAGCGCGTACACATCCACCCGGTCACCCGGATGCAGGTTGCGTTTCTGCAATTCACGCGTGTTCATGAAAATCACGTCGCGTTGGCCGAACACGCCGCGGTAACGGTCCGAGTGCGAGTAGAGCGTGGTGTTGTACTGGTCGTGGCTGCGCATGGTGGTGAGCCACAGCGCGTCGGGATCGTTGTGAACCGGGTTTTCGTCGAGCCCCTTGAAGACGAGGAAATTCGCGCGGCCAGTCGGCGTGGCCCAGACGCGTTCGCGCGCGCTCGAAGCCAGATGGAAGCCACCCGGCACGCGAATCCGTTCGTTGTACGCCTGGAAGATCGGGTAGACGATTTCGATCTTGTCGCGAATGCGGTCGTAGCTCGCCACGAGGTGTTCCCAATCCACGTGGGAGTGTGCGCCGAGCGTGGCACGCGCAATGCCCGCGACGATCGCCGGCTCGCTCTTCAGATGCGGGGAGGCCGGCTCGTTGCGGCCACCGGAAGCATGCACCATCGACATCGAATCTTCGACGGTGATCGACTGCGGACCGTCCGCCTGGATGTCGATCTCGGTGCGGCCGAGGCACGGCAGAATCAACGCGTCCTTGCCGTGCACGAGGTGGCTGCGATTGAGTTTGGTGGCGATGTGCACCGTCAGGTCCAGCTTGCGCATCGCCGCCTGCACGCGGATCCAGTCGGGCACGGCGGCGGCGAAATTGCCGCCTAGCGCCATGAACACTTTGGCGTCGCCGCGCATCATCGACTCGATCGCGGCGATCACGTCATGGCCGTGCGCCGCGGGCGGCCGGAAGCCGAAGGCCCGTTCGATCCCGTCGATCAATGCCGGCGAAGGCTTCTCCGTGATGCCGACGGTGCGGTTGCCCTGCACGTTCGAGTGTCCGCGCACCGGGCACACGCCCGCGCCGGGCCGGCCCACATTGCCGCGCAGCAGCGCCAGGTTGGCGATCTGCTGGACATTTTCGGTGCCGCGGTGATGCTGCGTGAGCCCCATGCCGTACACGAGGATCACGTTTTTGGCCTTCATGTAAATGTCGGCGGCGTTCTGGATGTCGTCGCGCGACAACCCGCTTTGCTGCGTGATCGCCTCCCAGCGGGTGGCGCGCAGATCGGCGACCAGGTCCGCCAGACCGTGCGTATGTCCTTCGATGAACTCGATATCGAGCACACGCGGCGCATCAGCGGCGAGCGCCGCGTCGTCCGCCTCGATCACGGCTTTCATCATGCCTTTGAGCACGGCGACGTCGCCGCCCACGCGCACCTGATACAGAAACGAGCTGATCTGCGTGAAGCCCAGCGTGGCCATTTCCAGCGGATTCTGCGGCGACGCGAAGCGTTCCAGCGCGCGCTCGCGAAACGGATTGAACGAGACGATTTTCGCGCCGCGCCGCGAGGCGCTGTGCAGATCGCTCATCATGCGCGGGCTGTTGGTGCCGGGATTCTGACCGAAGATGAAAATCGCGTCGGCTTCCTCGAAATCCTCGAGCAGCACCGTGCCCTTGCCGACGCCGATCGACTCCGGAAGGCCGACACTGGTCGCCTCGTGGCACATGTTCGAGCAGTCGGGGAAGTTGTTCGTGCCGAACTCGCGCACGAAGATCTGGTACAGAAACGCGGCTTCGTTGGACGCTCGTCCCGACGTGTAGAAGTCGGCCTGATCGGGGCTATCGAGGCCGTTCAGATGCCGCGCGATCAGAGCGAAGGCATCGTCCCATTCGATCGGCAGATAACGATCAGAGGCTGCGTCGTAGGCCATGGGGTGGGTCAGGCGGCCGGCCATTTCGAGGTCGTAGTCGTCCCACGCGGCCAGCTCCGAGACGCTGTGCGCGGCAAAAAAGCCGGGTGTGCAGCGATTCGCGGTGGCTTCCCACGCCACCGCCTTGGCGCCGTTTTCGCAGAACTCGAACGACGACGTGTGCTTCGGATCCGGCCACGCGCAGCCCGGGCAGTCGAAGCCTTCCGGCTGGTTCATCCGCAACAGCGTCTTCGCGCCGGACACCGCTACGCCTTGCAGCGCGAGCGCTTCGCCGGTTGCCTTCAGCGCACCCCAGCCGCCCGCAGGCTCGCTGTAGATGCGGATTGTCTTTCGTTTGGACATGGCCGTTTCCAGGTGTTTCGTTGAGGGACATGAAGTGGAAGGATGGGCCGCGCCCGCACTGGGATCTTGTTTAAATGCCCGTCTGTTTCGGATTCGCACGCCGGATACGGTGTGGGCCGGCGGCGCCAGGGCGGCATGGCGGCACGCGCCGTGCATTTTCGAAAGCTCGCAGGCGTTCTGAAAAGATCGGCGCAGTGGCGCGGCGAATAATGGTTTCCACCCGGCGAGGCCACGCGAAGTCTGCGCAGCGGCGCCGCATTCCTTGCGACTCATTCGCTGCGACTCATTCCACGCCGATACCTGGGCACCACCGGAGCATCGAGATGCGCTATCTGGACGAATCACACCGCGACACGAGCGGCACCGATCTGATGTTTGTGCCGGCCGCCGAGCGCGCCGACGCGATGGACTGGCGCGCTCAGGTTTTGGCGCCGGTCGAACCCGCCGCGCTCGGGCGCTGGACGCGCCGGGTCGTTGTCGCGACCGCGGTCTGGTCGGTTTTCGAATTGCCGTTCGAGATCTGGGTCAGCCTGTCCACGCGCGATGCGGCTGCGTGCGTCATCGCCAAATTGCTGTGGGTCGCGCTGGTGGGCTGTGTTCTGTCCGGCAGCCGGATGGCGCGGATCGTCTACGCGTTCCTTTGCACGATCGGCCTGATGGCGGTGGCCTTCGGGCTGCCGGTCGAATATCGCGTGTTTCCGCTGGGATTCGTGCTGTCTTCGGTGGAGTGCCTGCTGAAAGCGACCGCCTTTGTATGCATCGTGTCGGCCGGGGTGTATCCCGACGAGGAATGATCGGGCAGGCGCCGCTTGCGGCGCTTGCTTGCGTTTCCTTCGCTTCTTTCTTTCGTTTTTTTTCGTGCTTCCCGCGTAGCGCGTGTTGCGGCGGCTCAGGCCACGCGCGCGCTATTCAATGCCGAGAGCGCGCGCGTCATCGCATAGGCGCTGTGCACCGCGGTTTCGAATGCGCGCTCGTCGGCGAGGCGCCTTCCGTCGACCGCGACGACCCACCGTGCGCCGTCGTGCTCGCACACCAGGCGCCGATCGGCCATCAGATCCGCGTACCAGCGCCAGATTTTCGGGTCCGCGATGGCGGCCGCCGGTTCGACACTGGAGGGCACGGCGGGTCGCTGCGATGGGTTGATCATGGAGTACCTCCGATGATTGGCGAGTGGTCGGACGAGCGGGAACGTTTCGGTCACGTCCAGTTCTTCCAGTTTTCGATCGTCCGGTAGTCATCGTGCGCGTTGCTCTTCCGGCGTGGTGTGCTCAGCCTCGCAAAGCCGTTGCCTGCCTCAGCCTTCCCATTGCGCGTATCGCCACTGATGCGTCGGTCTTGCGGCACGGTCCGCTCGGCATGCCGCGGCAATGCAAGCGGTAAAGACTGCTCGGTCTGCCGCAGCGCTCGCGATGACGAGGCGGCCGCGTTGCCCGCCGCGACGGCAAACCGTTCGAGCGGCAACTGGGTGTCGAGGTCGGTCTGGTCCAGCGTCTGCACGATGCCGAGCGTGGGCGGCGGATTCACCGCGCCCCAGGCCGCGAGCGCAACACACACGACGGCGGCTGCATAGCCGTAAGCGGGGCGAAACCGGAAGGCTTTCTCGGTGCGCATGACGTGTTCTCCGGGCGCCGGCCGCGAAGGGCTGCGCAACTGAATCGGGTGAGGGAAGACTGACGGGGCCCAGTATCGTGGTCCGGGCGGCCTCGATCTTTCGCCGCAGCACGGTTGCTTGCCGATTCGCACGCAGGAGGCGGCGTAGGCGCGTCATGCCTTGCCTGGCGGGCAAAGCCGGCCGGATAGGCCGGCCCGGCCCGGCGCATGACGCAGTCATACGTTGGTGTGATACGGGACGCGCTCCGCGGACCCGGCAATTGCGCCGCAGGCCGCCACCAGCCGGGACTGGGCCCGCTGGTGGCAGGCACTGGCGGCCCGCCTCATATCCCTATGGATAATAGTTTCAGATGACTTTCCCATTTAGTATGGGTTCGACGACGCAAGCTTTGCACTGAGTGCGTTGGTGCAACAGGCGAAATCGCCATAGCGTGCCTGTCCCGCTAATCAACCAGGCGTGAGTGCAGCATGATCAAGATCGGTCGAGTCATAGTGTCGCTGGAAATGCGTGAGGTGTACCTGGAGAATCGATTGCTTCAGGTCGGCTCGCGCGCATTCGATATTCTCGAATTGCTGATCCGCGCGGCAGGCAAAACGGTGACGAAAGACGAAATTCTTCGGCATGTCTGGCCGGACTCGGTGGTGGAGGAAAACAATATCCACGTGCAGTTGTCGTCGCTCAGGAAGATTTTCGGCGCCGATAGCCAGGTGATTCGCACGATCTCCGGCCGCGGCTACCGCCTGACCATTCCGGCCGAACCGTCCGGGCCGGCCGACGTGCACGGCGCCGTTGCGGCGAGGCACGCAGAAGCGGCTCGCTGGAGCAGCTTGCCGGTCTGCCACACGCCCCTGATCGGCCGTGACGCGGCCATTGTCGACATCGCCCGCGCGCTGAAGGGAACGCCGATCGTCACGTTGCTCGGCTCGGGCGGCATCGGCAAAACGCAGCTCGGCATTGCGGTGGCGAAGTCGATTGCGGATATCTCGGACATGGACGTGTGTTTCATCACGCTCGCCTCGGTGCAGAACGCCCAGGCCGCGATCAACACCGTCGCCGACGCGCTCGGTGTGGTGCGCGCGGACGCCGACTTGCCGCTTCAGTCGCTGGTCGCCGCGATTCGCGGCCGCAAGCTGCTGGTGCTGCTGGATAACTGCGAACATGTGATCGAGTCGGCGGCCACCATTTGCGAACTGCTGGTGCAGGCCAGCGCGGATCTGCGCATTCTGGCCACGAGCCGTGAGCCGCTGCGCACGCGCGACGAGAAGTTCTACTGGGTCGCGCCGCTCGACACGCCCGAAGCGGGCGCAAGTTCCCAGGCGATTCTCTGCTGCGCGTCGGTGCGCATGTTCCTCACGCAGATGAACGCGCTCAACGCGGCGGTCGATAGCGACCGCAGCAGCCTCGAGATGGTCGCGACGATCTGCCGCCGGCTCGACGGCGTGCCGCTCGCGCTCGAACTGGCGGCGGCCCGCGCAGCGGTGTTCGGCATCCGCAAGCTGGTTGCCGAACTCGACGACCGTTTCCAGTCGCTCACGGGTGGCCGCCGAACCGCGCCGCCGCGCCAGCAGACGCTGGAGGCCGCGCTCGACTGGAGCTATCAGCTGCTCAGCACGACGGAGCGCCTGGTGCTGCACCGGCTAGGCGTGTTCCCGGCCCGCTTTTCGCTCGAAGCCGCGTGTGCCGTCGCCGCCTGCGCACGACTGCCGTGCAACGAAGTGACGGAGGCGATTGTCGGCCTTGCTTCGAAGTGCTTTCTCATGACGACTTTCGACAGCAAGACCAAAGAGTATTTCCTGCTGGAGACGACCCGTGAATATGCGTTGCGCAAGCTGCACGAATCGGACGAGGCGGACGCAGTGTTAAGCAGACGGGCGGCCTACCTCGCGCCCGCTTACGAGCAGCCATATGGTCGCGTGTTCGGCGCGGCGGCGCTCGGCGGCAAGCTGGCGATGGAAGCCGTTGCCTCGCGATGAGATCGGTATTGACCGCGTTTCGCAGAGCCGTTGGTCGCGTCGGGCCTCATGTACGATGACGGCGCTCGAATTTTTTGTGGACTCTGCAATGCCTGTTCCTTCGGAACTCGAACCGATGGTGTATGTGATTGACGATGAGGAAACGGTGCGTGACGCGCTAGTGCGCCTGTTGCGTTCGGCAGGCTTCAATGCGCAAGGTTTTGCGTCGCCCGCCGAGGTGTTGTCGCAAGCATTTCCGCGCGTGCCGATGTGCATTCTGCTGGACATGAACCTGAAAAGCACGAATGGCTTCGACGTGCAAAGCCAACTCGCGCAACAGGGCGTACAGGTGCCCGTTATTTTCCTGACCGGCTACGGATCGATTCCAATGTCGGTGCGCGCGATCAAGGCGGGTGCGCATGAATTCTTCACCAAGCCGATCGACGACGAGGAGCTGCTCGAAGCAGTGCGGCGAGCGTTGGCGGAAGACGAGGCCAACCTCGCGGAGCGCGCGTTCCATGCGGATGTGCTGCAACGTGCCGCCGCGTTGACGCCGCGCGAAATGGACGTATTCGAACTGGCGGTGGAAGGCAGGATGATCAAGCAGATGGCACATGAACTCGGCACGCAGGAAGTGACGGTGAAAGTGCACAAACGGCGAGTGATGAGCAAGATGCAGGCAAAGACGCTCATCGAACTCGCCAGAATGTGGGAAGTGATACGCCGCACGCGCTGAGCCTCCTGAAGCAGTGAATATCGCGCCGGATATTTTTTTCTGTGATTACGTCGGCGCAATTGGAGTATTGGCAGCTATGAGCTTTGTTTGCATCGTCGACGATGACGCATCGGTACGAAGTGGTGTCGGAAACCTGCTGAAAGCGGTGGGTTATACGGCTGTGACGTTTTCGTCGGGAGAGGAATTCCTTGCTTCTCCGGAGGTTGACGATGCGCTGTGTGTCCTGCTCGATGTCAGGATGCAGGGCATGCCAGGCCTCGAAGTGCAACGCCAACTGAACGCGGAGGGCAGAAATATCCCGGTGGTATTCATGTCCGCGCATGGCGACGACGTGACCGTGGCGCGCGCGCTGCGGCACGGCGCCATCAGCTTCCTGCGCAAACCGTTCGCGGAAGAAGTGCTGCTCGATTCGATCGAGCTGGCCATTGGACGCAGGAACGGCGCGGCCTGAGCGCAAGCGTGCGCATCGCGTTCGTTCAACGGTCCGGGATCGCGAGACGCGATCAGCCGTAGCGCGCGGCGGGTGCATCCATCGCGTCCCCCGCGGCGCCGCGCGTGCGGGCATAGTGTTCGTGCCAGCGCTCGACGGTTTCGCTCTCGCCGGCCTCGGCCAGCATCTGCAGCGCGTAGGCCCGGGTCGTTTCGAGCAGGTGATAGCTCATGGCCGAACCGCGCGGCCCAAACATGAGCAGCGACTTCGAGACGAGACCGGCGATCGCTTCGGTCACGTCGTCGACGGAGAGGTCTTCGCATGCGGCAATCGCACACGCCTCACCGAGATGGAAGCTGCCGCGAAACACGCCGAGTCGGCGCAACACGGTGCGCTCGCGCTTGCACAGAAACTGACTGCTCCAGTCGAGCGCCGCCTTCAAGGTTTGCTGGCGTGCCGGCGCGGTGCGCAGTCCGCCGGTGAGCACGCGAAAGCGATTGTCGAGTTGCGCGACCAGTTCGCCGATACCCAGCGCGGTGACTCGGGCCGCGGCCAGTTCCAGCGCGAGCGGCACGCCGTCCAGCCGCCGGCAGATCGTGCCGATCAGGTTGAGGCTTTCGCTGTCGGGGCGAAAGTGCGGATCACGCGCGCGGGTTCGCGCAATGAACATGTGGACCGCGCTGTAGTTGAGAATGTCTTCAGGCGCGACGTCTTCGCGGGGCACCTCGAGCGGCGCCACCCAGTAAATCTGTTCGATGCGGGTTCGCAAGGGCTCGCGGCTCGTTGCGAGGATCCTGAGATTGGGATTGACCTCGATGAGTTGCTCGCAGATGGTCGCCGCCTCCTGAATCACATGCTCGCAATTGTCCAGTACGAGCAGCAGCTCGCGTGCGCCGATGGCTTGAATCAGGTGCTCAGGCGTGGTCTCGGCCTGTGTGGCATGCAATCCCAGTGCCTCGGCGATTGCGCTCAAGGTCGCCTCCGGGTGTTCGACGACCGAAAGATTGACGAAGCGGACCGCCTCGAACGACGCTATCTGGCAGCGCGCCACTTCCAGACCCAACTGTGTTTTACCGATGCCGCCGGTGCCGACCAGCGTCACGAGCGGCGCGGAATCGAGCGCGGCGATCACGTCCGCGAGTGCCTGCTCGCGCCCGATCAGCGGGGTGCAGCAGTGCGGCACGTTGTGCGCGGCGGAGCGCTCGTCGAGGCGCGGCGGGTCGGCAGGCGCTGCGTCCGTCGAGGTGCCTGCGTCGTGTGTACGGATCAGGCGATAGCCGCGGCCCGGTATGGTCTTGATGAGGTCCTTGTCTTCGCCGAGCAACTTCCGCAGCGCGGAAATATGCACCTGCAGATTGCTTTCCTCCACCACCGTTTCCGGCCACACCTGCTGGAACAGCGCCTCTTTGCTGACCAGCCGCCCGCTCGCGTTGATCAGCACTTCGAGAATATCGAACGCGCGCGCGCCGACGCGCAATGGCCGGCCTTCCAGATAAAGCTGCCGAAGCTCTGGCGAAACGTCGACTCGTCCGATCTTTATCATGACCATTCCGCTTGGGGTTTCGTGATGGCACATCCAGGCAATGGAGACGATCTTATGAGCAGCGCGATCTCCTCAGGATGGGGAAATCATTAACGATAGTTAACGCGGCAGTTCGGAAAGCCTGAAGGCGCGAAATACGCGGGTGATGCGCCGGTGATTCGCAGGTGATTCGCAGTTGATTTTTTACAACCGTGACTTTACCGGCGCCAGTTTGCGGAAAGATTAAAAAAATTTAATGGCATCTGTAAATCGGATGTCGTGCTTTTCGCGGATAATCGGCCGATTGGCGGGTAATTCGCCCGAGGGCATGCTGTTGCCCCCGGCGGCGCATCAAATGACGATGGGAAGGCGCGAGCGTTAAATGAAAATCTTGCTCGTCGAAGACAACGAACAGGTTGCGGGATTTCTGAAAAAAGGCCTCGTCGAGGAAGGCCACGTGATCGATTCGGCCGACAACGGCCGGGACGGCATGTTCCTCGCCGCCAGCGAAACCTATGACGCCATCATCATGGATCGCATGTTGCCAGGCGGGATCGACGGCCTGGGGATCATCACGGCCTTGCGCGCGACCGGCAACCGGGTGCCTATCCTGATCGTGAGCGCGCTGGACGACGTCGACGAAAGGATTCGCGGCCTGAAGGCGGGCGGTGACGATTATGTGGTCAAGCCGTTTGCATTCGGCGAAGTGCTGGCGCGGCTCGATGCGCTGACCCGTCGCGCGCATGAAAGCTACGCGGAGACGACCCTGAAGGTCGGCGATCTCTCGATCGATCTGCTCTCGCGCAAGGTGGCGCGCGCCGGCAAGCCGATCTTGCTGAAGCCGCGCGAGTTCAAGCTGCTGGAGTACCTGATGCGCCACGCCGACCAGGTCGTCACGCGCACCATGCTGCTCGAAAATATCTGGGATTATCACTTCGATCCGCAAACGAACGTCATCGACGTTCACGTAAGCAAATTACGCCACAAGATCGACGCGGGCTTCGAGCGGTCCTTGCTGAGGACGGTTCGCAGCGCCGGCTACATGCTGACGGCGAACGAATAGCGCGACAGGGGCAGGCGGGGGCAGCATGATCGAGTTGGCAGGCTTCGGGTTTGAAACACTCTGTGATGACGGTGAGTTCCTGCTGTCCCGTATCGACCGGCGCGACGGCACGCCAACGTGGCTCACCGTCACCTTGCCGGCGCAGCAACCCAGCGCCACGAGTCAGGCGCGTCTCGAGCATGCGTATGAGTTGCGCGGCCTGCTCGACGGCCGGTTCGCCACCCGGCCGCACGCGCTGATCGAACACCGCGGCAGTACGGCGCTGGTGCTCGAAGACCCGGGCGGCGTGTCGCTGGCCGCGCTGCCGAAAGAGTCTTGGCCGCTTGGCCGCTTTCTGCTGGTTGCCGCCAACCTGGCGGCGGCGCTCGGCGCGCTGCATGGGCGCGGTCTGATCCACAAGGACATCCGGCCAGCCAATATTCTGGTGAATCCGGAAACGGGCGACGCGGCGTTGACTGGTTTCGGCATTGCCTCGCACGCGAGCGGCGAGGCGCTGGCCGGCGCGCTGCCTGACTTCACGGCGAGCGCGCTCGCCTATCTCGCACCGGAACAGACCGGCCGCATGAATCGCGCGATCGACTCGCGCGCCGACCTCTATTCGCTCGGCATCACGTTGTATGAGATGTTGAGCGGCGAGTCGCCGTATCGCGCGAACTCGCCGATCGAGTGGATCCACTGCCATATCGCCAGAACCCCCATTCCGTTGAACGAACTGGCCGGCAACGTGCCGCAACAGGTCGCCGCGATCGTCATGCGGCTGCTTGCGAAAACCGCCGAGGATCGCTATCAGACCGCGCAGGGTCTTGAAGACGATCTGCGCCGCTGCCTGAATGCCTGGGAACAAAACGGGCGCATCGAACCGTTCGCACTCGGCGCTCACGACTTGCCCGAGCGCCTTGTTATTGCCGAGCGCCTGTATGGCCGCGAAACGGAAACGCAGGCACTGAGCGCCGCGTTCGATCGCGTGGTGCGGCAAGGGGCGGCGGAACTCGTGCTCGTGTCGGGCTATTCCGGGATCGGCAAATCGTCGCTCGTGCATGAACTGCGGGCCAGCCTCGGGCCGTCCGGCGGGCACTTCGCCGCGGGCAAATTCGAACAGTACAAGCGCGATATCCCTTATGCGACGCTCGGGCAGGCGTTTCAGAGCCTGACGCAGCATGTCCTCGCCCAGGACGCGGAGCACCTGGCGCGTTGGCGCGGGCGGCTCGCCGAGGCAGTCGGTGCGAACGGTCAACTGATCGTCAACCTGATTCCGGAAGTCGAACAGATTCTCGGCCCGCAGCCGCCGGTGCCCGAGCTTTCGGCGCAGGAAGCGCAGGTTCGCTTCCAAGGCGTGTTCGGGCGCTTCATCGGCGCATTTGCGGACCCGGAACATCCGCTCGTGCTCTTTCTCGACGATTTGCAATGGCTCGACGCCGGCACGCTCAGTCTGCTCGAAAGCCTGCTTGCCGCGCCGAACCTGCGTAATCTGCTGCTCGTCGGCGCCTATCGCGACAACGAGGTGGGGCCCGCCCATCCGCTCGCGCGCGCGCTCGTGGCGATCCGCGAGTTGGGTGTGCCCGTCCACGATATCGTGCTCGCGCCACTGCAGCTCGGCGACGTGGCGCGTCTGATCGGCGAAGCGCTGCATGCCGCGCCGGCCGAGGTCGCGCCGCTCGCGCAATTCATTGTCGAGAAAACCGGCGGCAACCCTTTCTTCACGGTGCAATTTCTCAAGATGCTCGCCGAGCACCGGCACCTCGCGTTCGATCCGGTGAGCCGCGTGTGGGTATGGGACATGGCGGCGCTGCGCGAGGCGCGATTTTCCGACAGCGTCGTCGACCTGATGGTCGGCAAGATCGAACGTGTGGCGGATGCCGCGCAGGCCGCGCTCAAACAGTTTGCGTGCTTCGGCAACAGCGCGGCGACCGCGATGCTCGCGCGAGTCAGTGGCAATTCGGACGCGGGCGTACACCGTGCGCTGGCCGATGCGGTGGAAGCGGGCCTCGTGTTCCGGCGCGAGCAGGGCTATGCGTTTTTGCACGACCGGGTCCAGGAAGCGGCCTACGCGCTGATTCCCGAAAACGAGCGCGCGGCCGCTCATCTGGGGATCGGCCGGATGTTCGCGACCAACGCGAGCGCCGCGGACATCGAGCAGAACATCTTCGAGATCGTCAACCAGTACAACCGCGCGATCGAAATTGTCGACAACCCCGCCGAGCGCCTACAGGTGGTGGAATTCAATCTGATTGCCGGGCGGCGCGCCAAGACGTCGTCCGCCTATGCGTCGGCGGCGACGTACCTGTCGATCGGCAGCGCCATGCTCGGCGACGCGGGATGGGAGACCTGCTACGCGCTCAAGTTCGCGCTTGAGAGCGGCCTCGCGGAGTGCGAGTTCCTTACCGGCGACACCGGCTTGGCCAAGGAGCGGCTCGCGGACCTCGCGCGGCGAGCGGTCGATCTGCCGGATCGGGCAACGGTGGCGTGGTTGCGTGTCACGCTGTTCACCGCGCTCGATCAGAGCGATCTGGCGGTGCAGATCTGCCTCGATTATCTGCGCGAGGTCGGCATCGACTGGCAGCCTCATCCCAGCCGCGAGGAGGCGCGCGGCGAATACGACCGGCTTCTCGCGCAGATCGGCGATTCTCCGATCGAGTCGTTGATCGATCTGCCGCTTCTCACTCATCGCGACCGGCGTGCCACGCTCGATGTGCTGACCGCGGTGCTGCCGCCGGCCTTTTTCAGCGACGAGAATCTCGTCTGCCTCGTACTGTGCCGCATGGCGAACCTGAGCCTCGAACACGGCAATAGCGACGCGTCGTCGATCGGTTATGCCTACCTCGGCATGGTGGCCGGCCCGGTGTTCGGCGATTACGAGGCGGCGTTCCAGTTCGGCCGGCTCGGCCTCGCGCTCGTCGACGAACGCGGGCTGCAACGTTTCAGGCCGCGCGTCTACATGTGCTTCGCGTATCACGTGATGCCGTGGACGAAACACATTCGCACCGCTTTGCCGTTGTTGCGGCGCGCGTTCGACGTCGCCAGCGAGAGCGGCGACCTCACTTACACCGGCTTCAGCAGTTGCTGCCTCGTCACGAGCCTGCTGGCTGCGGGCGATCCGCTCGCCGATGTCGAGCGCGTGGCGCAGCAGCGTTTGGGCGTGGTGCAGGCCGCGAAATTCGGGCTGATCGTCGACATTATCGGGTCGCAGTTGCAACTGATTCGAACCCTGCGCGGGCTGACACCCTCATTCGGCTCCTTCAACGATGAGGCATTCGACGAAACTACCTTCGAGGCGCATCTCGAAGCCGATCCCTGTCTCTCGATCGCGACGTGCTGGTACTGGATCCGCAAGCTGCAAGGGCGCTATTTCGCGGGAGATATAACGGCGGCGACGGCGGCCGCCGCGAAAGCGGCGCCGCTCTTGTGGACCTCGTCCGGTCACTTCGAAATCGCCGAATATCATTTCTACGCTGCCTTGGCATGCGCGCGCCAGTACGACGAGGCGCCGTCTTATCAGCATGAGGCGCAATACCGGGCGCTGGTCGAGCATCAAGCCAGACTCGTCACCTGGGCCGAACATTGTCCGGGCAATTTCGCCTGCCGTTCGGCGCTCGTGGCCGGCGAGATCGCGCGTATCAACGGCAACGAATTCGAGGCGATGCGCGAATACGAAAATGCAATCCGTCTCGCCCACGAGCACGAGTTTCCGTTGATCGAAGGGCTGGCGCATGAAGTGGCCGGCACGTTCTATCTGGCGCGTGGCTTCACGACCATCGCATTCGTCTATCTGGGCAACGCGCGGCTCGCTTACCTCCGGTGGGGCGCGTTAGGAAAGGTCGAGGCGCTCGACCGGCGCTATCCGAACCTGGTCCACGAACCCGCCGCCATTGCGCCGACGCGCAGCATCGTGGCGGAGCAACTCGATGTCGAAACGGTCGTCAAGGCATCGCAAGCCATTTCGGGCGAAATCGCCTTCGACAAACTGATCCGCACGTTGATGACCATCGTGCTCGAACATGCCGGCGCCGGACGTGCGCTGCTCGTTCTGCCGCGTGACGAGAAATTGTGGGTCGAGGCGCAGGCACTCGCGAATCGCGAGGGTATCGAGGTCCAGCTTCACAGCGCCGTTGTAACGCCGCGCGATGTGCCGGCCTCGATTCTGCATGCCAGCATTCGCACGCAGGAGCGCGTTCTGCTCGACGACGCGTCGCTGCCCAATCCGTTCTCGACGGACGAATACTTCCGCACGACGCGTGCTCGCGCGGTGCTCTGTTTGCCGCTCGTGAAGCAGGCGAAACTGATCGGCGTGCTGTACCTCGAAAACGATCTCGCGCCGGGCGTGTTCACGCCGGCGCGCCTCGCAGTGCTGGAGCTTCTCGCGTCGCAGGCCGCCATTTCGCTGGAAAACGCTTCGCTGGAAGAGAAAGAGGCGCTGCTCGAAGAGAAGGAAGCCTTGCTTCACGAAGTGCATCACCGGGTGAAAAACAATCTGCAACTGATCAGCAGCCTGCTCAACTTGCAGGCGGCGCGTGTGACCGACAAGGCCGTGGCTGAACTCTTCGCCGACAGCCGCAACCGGGTGCGTTCGATGGCGCTGGTGCACGAGAACCTGTATCGCGCCGGCAATTTTGCGCGGATCGAGATGGCGACCCATGTGAAGAATTTGTGCGGCCATCTGGCGCGCGCCTACGACATGCGCCAGATGGAAGTGGAGTTGTCGGTCGAGGTCGACGATGTGCAGCTCGATATGAACCGCGCCGTATCGTGCGGGCTGATTATCAACGAGCTGGTGTCCAACGCCTTGAAGCACGCGTTTCCGCACGGGCGCGGCGGTTGCGTGCGCGTCGAACTCGGCGCGCTCGACAACGAGCGGTGCAGGTTGACTGTCGCGGACGACGGCGTCGGCATCGCGCCGGAATTCTCACTGGAAGAGGCGGACTCGCTGGGCCTGCAACTGGTTCACGACCTGACCCACCAGTTGCACGGCACCGTGGAGCTGAGCCGCGGCGGCGGCACGACCTGCAGCATTCTTTTCAACGCAACCGGACGTGGATAAGCACACTATGGCGCCCGCCCGCATTCTTATAGTTGAGGACGATCGCGTTGTCGCCCGAGACATTGCGCAGCAGATGAGCCGCGCGGGCCACACCGTGGTCGGCATCACGGCGCGTGGCGAAGACGCATTGCCTCTTGCCGCCGAGACCGAGCCTGATCTGATCCTGATGGACGTGCGGCTGGAAGGCAAGCTCGACGGCATCGACACCGCGCGGCTGCTTCGCGAAAATATGAATCTGCCCGTGGTTTTCCTGACCGCATATGCCGACGAGGACACTGTCCGGCGCGCCACGGTCACCGAACCGTTCGGCTACGTTCTGAAGCCGTTCGACGACACGCAATTGAAGACCGTCGTCGAAATGGCGCTCTACAAGCACGGCGCGGAACGGCGGCTGCGCGAAAGCGAACAACGCTATGCCGTCACGCTCTCCAGTATCGGCGACGCGGTGATCGCGACCGATCGCGAGTCGCGCATCAACTTCATCAACCCGGTCGCCGAAGCGCTGACCGGCTGGCCGCGCGAGGCGGCAATGGGGCGGCCGCTCGCGGAAGTATTCCGCGTGATCAACGAGACCACCCGCGCGCCGGCCGAAGACCCGGTGGCAGCCGTGCTGGCGGCCGGGACGATCGTCGGGCTCGCGAATCACACGGTCCTGCTGGCGCGCGACGGGCGCGAGATCGCGATCGACGACAGCGGTTCGCCAATCGTCGACGAGCGCGGCGACATCCTCGGCGTGGTGCTGGTGTTTCGCGACGTGACACAGCGGCGTCGCGCCGAAGAAGCCGAAATACTCCGCGAGACTAATGCACGCCTCGAATCGGCGATGTACGGGTCCAACGTCGGCGTGTGGGAAATCGACATGCCCGAGGGCGATCATCGCCGGGGCTTCGCGCGCTTCTCGAACATCTGGGAGTGGCTTGGCTATACGCGTCCGCAGACCTTGCTGGACTACGACGCGTATATGAGCATCCTGCTTCCGGAGGACCGCGCCGGCACCGAAGCCGCGATGCTCCGCTACCTGGGCAAAGAGGTCGATGTGTTCGAGGTGGAGAACCGCCTGTGCCATAGCGACGGAACCGTGCGGTGGGTGCTCGTGCGCGGCATGGCAACGTGGGACGCCGACGGCAAACCGATTCGCTTCGTCGGCAGTCTGGTAGATATTACCCAGCTGAAATTCACGGAACAGGCACTGCGTTCGAGCGAGGCGCGCTTTCGCGGCACCTTCGAAAATGCCGCGGTCGGGATCGTGCACTGCGATCTCGACGGGCGGTTCCTGCGCGTGAATCAGCGCTCGTGCGATATCGTCGGCTATGAGCGCGAGAGTTTGCTGGAAAGGCGTTTCCAGGACATCGCCGATCAGGAATTCCTTGCTGCGAGCGCGGAGAAATTGCGCCAGTTGAGCGAAGGCCGGCTCTCGCACTATTCGGAGGAAATGCCGCTCTTCAGGCGCGACGGCTCGCGGGTTTGGGTGAGCGTGTCGGTCGCGCTTCAGCGTGATTCGAGCGGACGGGCGATCCACACCATTGCGATTCTCCAGGATATCTCGGCGCGAAAGGCGCTCGAAGATACGGTGCGGGTTGCGAAAGACGCGGCGGAATCGGCGAACCGCGCGAAAGATCAGTTCCTCGCCAACATCAGCCACGAATTGCGCACGCCGTTGAACGGCATTCTCGGTTACGCGCAGATCTTGCGGCGCGATGCGGCGATGACCGAACGGCAATTGGCGAGCCTGAGTGTCATCGAACAGAGCGGCGAGCATCTGCTCATGCTCATCAACGACCTGCTCGACTTCGCGCGTATCGAGGCGGGCAAGCTCGAACTGAATGTGACGGATGTGCCGCTCGGGCCGTTCTTGCGCGTGATCGCCGAGATAGTGAGCGTTCGCGCCGACCAGAAGCAGCTCATCCTCAACTATGAGGTGCCGCCGAATCTGTCGAAGGTGATTCGCGTCGACGAGAAGCGCCTTCGTCAAGTGTTGTTGAATCTGCTTGCCAATGCGGTCAAATTCACGGACCGCGGTGAAGTCACGCTGGCAGTACGCATGATTAGCGACGCACGGCTGCGGTTCGAGGTGCGCGATACCGGCGTCGGCGTGAGTCCGGACAGGCTCGAGACGATCTTTCAGCCGTTCGAACAGGCCGGCGATTTCACCCGGCGCACCGGCGGCGTGGGTCTCGGGCTCGCGATCAGCCGTCAGTTGGTGCGCATGATGGGCGGTGAAATCAAGGTGGTGAGCGTCGTCGGTCAGGGCAGCATGTTCTGGTTCCAGCTCGATGCGCCGGTTTCGTATGCGCAGGCCTCGGATTGCGCTCCGGCGCTGGAGATCCTGGGCTGTGACGGCAATGAGCGCCATGTGCTGGTGATCGACGACGTTGCCGGGAATCGTGCGCTGATCGTCGACGCGCTGCAACGCTGCGGCTTTCGCGTTTCGGAGAGTGCCGATGGCCGCGATGCGTTGGCCAAAGCAATGGTATCGCCGCCCGACCTGATCCTGCTCGACACCGTCATGCCGGTGATGGGCGGCATCGAAATGCTCGGGCATATTCGCGCCTCGGACGAGTTGCGTCATGTGCCGGTGATCGCCGTGTCCGCAGACGCATCGCAACGCAATGCGCAGGCGAACCTCGGTGCGGGGGCGGATGTTTTTCTCGAGAAGCCACTCGATCTCGACCGGCTGTTGAAGGAGATCGCCGCGCTACTCTGCTTGAAATGTTCGATTCGTCCAACGCCGGTCGGAGCAGACGCCGCGCTGATCGCTCCGCCGCGCGATGAACTGGCCGTGCTGCATCGCTTTGCGTTGCTGGGGTCGATGCGCGACATCGTCCGTCATGCGGATCGTCTCGTCAGCCTCGACAGCCGTTACGAACCCTTTTCGGCGCAGTTGCGCCGTCTGGCAGCAGGCTACGAGTCGCAAGCCTTGCTATCGCTGATAGAACAACATCTGGATCTCAACTCGTGAGCTTAGCCGAACCATTCGATACCGATACGCCCGTTGTGCTCGTGGTTGACGACACGCCCGCCAATCTCGGGCTGGTGGTCGAATGTCTGGAGAGCAATAACCTGAGGGTGGCGATCGCCCGCGATGGCATGGAGGCATTGCGGCGTGCGGAACTGGCGCAACCCGATTTGATCCTGCTCGACGTGATGATGCCGGGACTCGACGGTTTCGAAACTTGCCGGCAACTCAAGGCGATGGAGAAAACCCGCGACATTCCGGTGATCTTCATGACTTCCCTGACGCGTACCGAGGATAAGATCACGGGCTTTCGTGCAGGCGCGGTGGACTACATTACCAAGCCGTTGCAGATGGAAGAATTGGCCGCGCGAGTGGATACGCACCTGAAACTGCGGGCATTGCAGCAATTGCAGGAAAAGCACAATGTCCAGTTGCAACAGGAAGTGAAGACCCGCAAGCAGGCCGAAGAGGCGCTGATCGAAGTGATTCATGGTGTGCGCAACGTGTCGAACGCCATTGCTCATGATTTGCGCACGCCGTTGACCGAATTGCGTGCGCGGCTCGAAGTGCTGACTCGCACGTCGAAACGGCTGGGCAATGAGGAGATACTGCCGGAGTTGGAGGTGGCGCTGTCGGATGTCGACCGGGTGATCAGTATCTTCAACGCGCTATTGCGTCTTGCCGAAATCGACGCGGGCGTCAGGCGCTCGGGTTTTACGCCTTGCGATCTGAAGACGATTGTTTCGGATGCCGTTGAATTTTATCAACCTGTGGCCGAGTTGCGCGGGGTGGCGTTGTCGCTGGAATGCGGGGACGATCTCACGGCCGTGGCCGATCAGCTTTTGCTGGCGCAAGCGATCGGCAATCTGATTGACAACGCGCTGAAGTTTGCGCCGGACTGTGGTGAAACCAAAGTGGTTGCGATTCGCCACGACGACATGATCTCGATCTCGGTGGCGGACAATGGTCCCGGCATTCCGGACGCGCAAAAGCCCAAGGTGACCGAGCGTTTTTATCGCGGCGACGCAAGTCGCGGAACCCCCGGCGTGGGGCTTGGCCTGGCGCTTGTGAAGGCGGTGGCGACGCTGCACCGGGGATCGCTGGAGTTTGCTGACAATAACCCTGGCCTGATTGCGACGCTAAGGGTCAGTTGTCGTCTTTGAGGTTTGAAGCGCCTCGATTCATCGAGCGGGATTTTGCGGGCTTGAATGTTTTCCTGACCCGTCGAGCGTTTGTCGGCTATTGTGCATCCAGACACGACGCGATTCGTTGCGTCAAACGTAGCCAGGCGCGGCAGATTGCGACCGCCCGCCATCACTCTGGACAAATGCCACGCATGACAGTCCGCCAATCCCGAGCCCCGCCGCCAGATCCCCATCGCATACTTTGCGCCGGCATTTTCGATGTCGACGGCGTGCTGCTCGCGTCGCCCCATGAACGAGCCTGGCGCGAAGCGCTCACAGGCTTCGCCGACCCAGCACGCTTCACCACGGCGATCTATCAATCCCAGGTGGCCGGCAAGCCACGGTTCAGCGGCGCGCTTGCCGCGCTGCAAGCGCTGGGGGTCCCGAATGCCGCACAACGTGCCGAAGCCTACGCAGAGAGCAAGCAGAGGCGGGTGGAGGCGCTGATCGGCGCGGGAGCCGTGTCCGCCTTCGCGGACGCGCTTCGCTTCGTCAATGCGGTGAGGAAGTTGGGTTTTCCGATTGCCGTTGCGTCGTCCTCGAAAAACGCGAACGACATGATGCGGCGCATCCCGCTCGACGATCACCACAGCCTGTTCGATGTATTCGGCGCCAATGTGTGCGGCCGCGATTTGCCTGCCGGCAAGCCGGATCCGGCGATATTCCTGCTCGCTGCCGCGGAGCTGCCCGCCGTGCCTGAGCACTGCTTCGTGGTCGAAGACGCGCCGGCTGGTATCGAGGCCGCCCGCGCCGCTGGCATGGCGGCACTTGGCGTCGCGCGCCTGCACGACGCGACCTCGCTGCAAGCGGCAGGCGCCGATCTCGTCGTGACCAGTCTGGACGAAGTTGATCTCGATCAACTGTCTCGTGGAAGGCTTTGCCGGCGGATTCATGAAAAGTCCTGAACAGTTGGATGAAGTGATGCGCCCAACCGCCGATTCGAGCTGGATCGTGGCCGAAGGTGGCTACGACTCGTTGCTTGAGCGCAGCCGCGCCGCGCGCTTCGCGATCAGTAACGGCTTTTTCGGTGTGCGCGGCGCGCGCGCGATACACCGTGGCGGCCGCTGGGTGGCCACCTCGCGGACACTCGTCGCGGGACTCTTCGATACGGCCAGTGAAGAACCTGGCATTCCCAAGCTCGCCGTCGCGCCCGATTGGCTGAAAGTCCGGCTTCTGCTGCAAGGGCAGCCTCTGATTCATCACGATCATGACGAAGCGCGGCAGGAGAGGATTCTCGACATGCGCCGCGGTGCGTTGATCAGCAAGGCGTGCCTGTCGAACGCGTCCGCTTTTGGCGTCAAGTTGCGCAGTTTCCATATGACGTCTCTCAGCCAGCGCGCGATTGGAATGCAGATCATCCTGCTGGAAATGGAGCAGGGCGGGATCGAGGTGACGCTGGAAGCGTCGATCGATGCAGTGGATATCGGTCTCGTGTCCGAACGCGCGGAGCAGGGCCTTAGCGTGTGGCGCGCGGCATCCTCCGGCACACGCCTCGCAATGGCCACCGCGGTATCGCTGCAGATCGACCACCAGCTCGTTTCTCCTACCGTATGCGGCCCGTCGCAATGGTCGTGGAAGTGGACCTCGACCCCGGGGCAGGTCGTCTGTCTCGCGCGGATGGTCGCCATGGCACGCGCAGGCAAAGAAGCTATCGATCCCGCTCGCAGCGCGCAGGCCGCTTTGAACTCCGCGCAGACCCTCGGCTGGCCGGCCGTGATAGCGGCGCACGAGACGGCCTGGGAAGAGCGCTGGGCATGCAGCGACGTCGAGATCGACGGCGATTCGCGCGCGCAACGCGCTCTTAGATTCGCGCTCTACCATCTGAACGGCGCGGCCAATCCAGCCGACGACTACGTTTCGATCGCCGCGCGGGCGCTGACGGGCGACGACTATCACGGACATGTCTTCTGGGACACGGAAATCCATCTGTTGCCGTTTTACACGCTGACGTGGCCCGAGGCAGCAAGGGCGCTGTTGATGTATCGCTTTCACACACTCGCCGGGGCGCGGGGGAAAGCCGCGGCAATGGGCTGGCAGGGTGCGTTGTATGCGTGGGAGTCCGCCGATACCGGCGCGGAGGCGTGCCCCGCTCAAGTTGTCGGCCCTGATCGGAAGCTGGTGGATGTCAAATGCGGCAAGCAGGAACAGCACATCAGCGCGGACGTTGCGTACGCCGTCTGGCAATATTGGCGGGCCACCGGAGATGACGCGTTCCTCCGAGAGGCCGGTGCCGAGATTCTTCTGGAGACCGCACGCTTCTGGGCGAGCCGCGCGAAGAGGGAAGCGGACGGCCATTGTCATATTCGCGGCGTGATCGGTCCGGATGAATATCACGAATCGATTGACGACAATGCCTTTACGAACGTGATGGCGCGCTGGAATATCCGGCGTGCCGTCGAGACTGCGGCATTACTGCGTGCACGCTGGCCGGAGAGTTGGCAACGTCTGTCGGAGCAACTCAATCTCGACGAAGCCGAACTGCAACGTTGGAGCACGGTTGCCGAGGCGATAGTCACGGGCTTTGATTCGAGCACCGGTTTGTTCGAGCAGTTCGCGGGATTCTTCGCGCTCGAAGACATCGACATCGCCGCCTATGCGGCCCGTTCAGTGCCGATCGACGTCGTGCTGGGCCGCGAGCGCATCCAGCGATCCCAGCTTGCCAAACAGGCCGATGTCGTCGCCCTGCTGGCGCTGCTGCCTGAAGAGTTTCCTGGCGACGCCGCTGTGGCGAACTTCAACTACTATGCGCCGCGCTGCGGTCATGGCAGTTCGTTGAGTCGCGCCATGCATGGCTTGGTCGCTGCCAGACTGGGTCAGTGCGAAGCGGCGCTCGACTGTTTTCGCAGAACCTCAGCCATCGATCTCGACGACACGCATGCCGCCATGGAGGGGGGCGTGCATATTGCCAGCCTCGGTGGCATGTGGATGATGGCGATACTGGGTTTCGCGGGCGTTTCGCTTGCCGATGACCATCTATGTCTGGCCCCGGCATTGCCCGCGTCGTGGAAGAACGTTGCCTTCGCGATGCAATGGCGAGGTCGTCATCTGCGGATCAGCATGGGTGAGGCGAGTGACGGCATTCGTGTAACGCTGGAAATGGGCGAAGCGATGAAGCTTGCAATCGGTGGTGAGATGTTCATGCTGAGCCGCGCGGCGCCGCTGCTCGTGAATCGCAAAACGCACATTGTGCCGGCCGCATAACAGGCGATGCCTCGGGATCGACCCGTTCGATACCTTCGGAGGTTGATCTACACCACGTCCCGGGCAACGTCCCGGTACGGCACCGTACCGATTTTCCTCGCCATTGCGTGCACCGTCATCTTCACTCTCGCGAAACTCGCGCTGGATGAGTCCCTGTTCTAAGCGAATCACCATTGGCTAGCGTGAGGCCGTCGACCAACTGACGGCGATCGTGGCCTGAAGCATGACCCACGGGATAACGATCGACGCTCACGCGTCGATCCCCCCATTTCACTGGAGACAAGCATGGCAACTGAAACCAACCCCATCGCCGACATGACGAGAATGATGCAGGAATTCAAGATCCCAGGGTTCGATATGGCGCCGATCATCGAGTCGCGGCGCAAGGACATGGCGGCTCTCGTCGAGGCGAGCGAAGCGGCGCAATTGGCGATGCAGGCGCTCGTGCGCAGGCAGACCGAGATCGTGACCGAGGCAATGGCGGGCATCCAGGAATCGGCCAAAGCCTTGGGGGCCGGCGGCGCTCACGCGTCGGATCCTGGCCGGCAGGCAGCATTGTTGAACGACGCTTATCAAAAGTCGCTTGCCGATATGAAGGAGCTTGCCGAGATGGCGCGCAAGTCGCAGGTGGACGCAATGGCCATCATCACGAAGCGGGGCACCGAAAGTCTCGCGGAAACGAGAAAGCTGATGCAGGCCGGATAACGGCACGGGTAGGGGGTACGCTTCGGGTGCGCAGGCCGCTGCGTATCCGGGCCGAATCGCTGATACGTCGCTAACTCGGAATGCACGGACGCGTGCTTGAGCGTGTGCGAAACGTCGCTACGGCGGTTCACGAACAGATGTTTTTCTTCGCCTTTAAAACGCTCGCCGGCGGATAGCGGCGACGACTTCTTGCAGACCGCCTTTCCCGCTTTGACCCGACGCGGTGTAGCGAACGCGCAATTTTGCTGGCCCGGCCGGATTGGTATAAAGTCAGTCCGTAATCGTCACGCGATGGATACCCATTGCCGCTCCCATCCCTCATGGGTCTGCCGCCAGTATGAAATACAAAGACTATTACGAAGTCCTGGGTCTCGAGCGAAGCGCGTCTCAGGATGACGTTAAACGTTCGTATCGGAAGCTCGCGCGCAAGTATCACCCGGACGTCAGCAAGCATGCCGACGCCGAAGACCGTTTCAAGGAGCTGGGCGAAGCCTACGAGGTGCTCAAGGACCCCGAGAAGCGCGCGGCCTATGACCGCATGGGCAGCGAATGGCGCAACGGCCAGGAATTCCAGCCGCCGCCGAACTGGGACGAGGGTTTCGAATTCAGCGGCGCGGGCAACGAGGCCGGCGAGCACGCCGATTTCCACGAAATCTTCGAGAAGATGTTCGGCGGCGCGCGCGGTGCGCGTGGCGCGCATCCTCGGCAGCGGCCTTTCGATGCGCGCGGCGAAGACCATCACGCCAAGGTGTTGATCGATCTCGAAGACGCGTATCGCGGCGCGCAGCGCGCGATTTCTTTGCAAATGCCCGTAGTCGATCCGCAAGGGCATGTTTCGCTGGAAACGCGAACGCTCAATGTCACCATTCCAAAGGGGATTCGCGCGGGCCAGCATCTGCGGCTGAGCGGCCAGGGCGCCGCGGGCGCCACGCCCGAAACGGCCGGCGACCTCTACCTCGAAATCGCCTTTCGGGAACACCCGCGCTTTCACGTGGACGGCCGCGACGTCTCGCTCGACTTGCCGGTGGCTCCGTGGGAGGCCGCGCTCGGCGCGCAGGTTACCGTGCCCACACCCGACGGTTCCGTCGAGATGACGGTGCCGGCGGGTTCTGCCGGCGGCAGGCGCTTGCGGCTCAAAGGCAAGGGCATTCCGGCCAACCCGCCTGGCGATCTGTATGTGATTCTGAACATCGTCCTGCCGCCGGCGGATAGCGACGCAGCGAAGGCCGCTTACGATGCGATGCGGCAGGCGTTCAATTTCGATCCGCGCGCACACTTCTATCGGTGATCATCGTGAAAGAGACGACTACGACGACCTATTTGCAAGGCCAGATTGTCGATGAGAACGTGGAGTTCACGCTGGTCGAATTGAGCCGGGTGAGCGGGGCATCGGAGGAGGAGTTGACGCTCTGGGTGGCTGAAGGCGTGTTCGAGCCCACGGGCGAGCGGCCGCAGGAATGGCGCTTCAGCGGCGCCGCGCTGCGGCGCGTGCAGACTGCGCAGCGGCTGGCGCACGACTTCCAGATCAATCCTCCGGGTGTCGCGCTGGCGCTCGATCTGCTCGACGAGATCGACTTGTTGCGCTCGCATGTAAAACGCGCTCGCGGGAGTTAGGCGAGCCTGCGCGTCATTCAGCGTTAGACACGCGAGCCCCTGCCTGATATCGCCGCGACACGGCGCTTCGAGGGCGACGCAGTATTGCGTCGGTTGAACCCATCTCAGGCGCCATGTTCGAAGGGCGATTGATGCAAATCAACCCATTCGTAGTTGCAGTTGTCGAGCGGCGTGCCGCGTGGTGCAACGCGGTATCGCGCGTGCGTTCGCGTATCGGCCATTGGGACACTCTCTCAGTTGACTGTAGTCAATGGTTGGTTCGTTCATCCGGATAATCTGAATTGGATTGAGTCCCGGCGAGTCATGGACTCTCTTCTCGGGAGGATACGGAAAATGAATGCGGGCGATATCTGTACAAGAGACGTTGTGACGTGCGGACTGAACACGACCGTGCTGGAAGCATGCCGGATCATGCGCGATCGTCACGTGGGCGATGTCGTGGCCGTGGAGAAGAGCGCGGACGGAAAGCTCCATGCTCGCGGCATGCTGACCGACCGCGATATCGTGCTGGCGGTTGTAGCACGAGAAGTCGATGCGTTCGGGCTTTTCGTCGGCGATGTCATGTCCTCGCCGCTCATCGTCGCGTACGAGGGGGAAGACGTCTGGCAACTCGTCAAGCGGATGCGATTGCATGCCATACGGCGCATGCCGGTGGTCAGCGAGTCCGGTGAACTGGTCGGGCTGCTTTCGTTCGACGATCTCCTCGACGCGGCATGCGCATTCCTCGCCGAACTATCCCTTGTGACAGCGCGGCAGCCGCATTTCGAGGAGAAAAATCGCGCCTGAGCTTTTCTGCCGCATCAGGCATGTGTGCGGGGCAAGAGGGGCGTCTGGCGCGCGTCGGCCCAAGCATGCAAGTCAGGCCATCTGACCGATGGTTCTGCGAAAACGCTGCAATGCCATTGCAAACAGAACCGACCCGATCGCGATCAGAATCAGGAACGGCCGCCACGCGACATCGAGGCCGGCGCCGCGATACAGGATGGCCTGCCCAAGCTCGACGAAGTGAGTCGTGGGTGCGAAAAGCATGACGTCCTGCACGATCTTCGGCATGCTTTCCCGCGGGGTGATGCTTCCGGACAGCATCTGCAAAGGCAGCAGCACGAGGACCACCAGCATGCCGAACTGCGGCATGCTGCGCGCGAGCGTCGCCATGTAAATGCCCATCGAGGTGGTGGCGAACAGATGCAGCGCGGTGCCGACCATGAACAGGGCCACCGAGCCTTCAATCGGCACATGCAGCGCGCCGCGCACCACGAACGTCAACGAAGCCGTGGCCACCACCATGACCACGAGCCCCATCGACCAGATTTTCGCCAGCATGATCTCTGCCGGCGTGACCGGCATGACGAGCAGATGTTCGATCGTGCCGTGTTCGCGCTCGCGGATCAGCGCGGCGCCGGTGAGGATGATCGACAGCATCGTGACATTGTTGATGATTTCCATCAGCGCGCCGAACCAGGTCTGATCGAGGTTCGGATTGAAGCGCATATGCACGGCGAGATCGACGGGCGGCGCGGCGGTGTCGCGGTAGCGCGCCGCAAATCCGGCAATCTCGTCGGTCACGATCTGCTGCACGTAGCTGCTGCCCGTGAACGCCTGACTCATGCGGGTCGCGTCGACATTCAACTGGATCGATGCGGATCTTCCGGCCAGCACGTCGCGCTGGAAGTTCGGCGGAATGTCGAGCGCGAACGTGTATTCGCCCGTATCGAGCCCGCGGTCGACCTGCGCGGGGGTGATCAGGCGCGCAATGCCGAACTGCGGAGGGAAAAACGCCGAGGCGATGCGGGCGGACAACGGCGAGGCGTCTTCGTCGACGATCGCGATCGGCGCCATATGCAGCGTGTCGGGTTGTGCGGTAGCGGCGGAATAGATCGCCACCGTGAAGGTGTAGGCGATCAGCACGAGCATGGTCGGGTCGCGCCACAGGCTCCACAGTTCCTTGACGCCGAGGCGGTAGATGTTCGAGAGGCGGCGCACAGTCAGGTCTCCTGCTTCTTGAGCAACGCCGTGGTCAAGCCGAGAACCACCGGTATGGCGGCAAGGAGCGGCCAGAATTGCGCCTGAAGATCGGCGAATCCCAGCGCCTTGTTGATGACACCGCGGCTGATCGTGAACATGTAGGTCGCCGGATAGATGGAGCCGATCACGCGCCCGCTGCCTTCCATCGACGACAGCGGATTGATCAGGCCGGAGAACTGGATCGCGGGAATGAGCGTGCCGATCATCGTCAGGAAGATGGCGGCGATCTGGCTGCGGGTGAACGTGGATGCCAGCATGCCGATGCCGGTCGCGACGATGCTGTACACCAGCACGGCGGCAAGCAGCGTCAGGAAGTTGCCTTTGACCGGCACGCCGAAAGCGATCCGCGCCAGCAGCGTCATCAGCAGGAAATTGAGCACGGCTAGTAACACGTAGGGCACCTGCTTGCCCATCAGGAACTCGCTGCGCGTGACCGGTGTGACATACAGATTGATGATCGAGCCGAGCTCACGCTCCCGCACGACCGCCAGCGCGGTCAGCATGGCCGGCAGCATGAGGAGCAGCAGCGGGATGATCGCGGGCACCATCGCGGGCGCGCTCCTCACGTCGGGGTTATAGCGAAAGCGCGTCTCGATGTTGACCTGCGGCGCGGGTGTCATGCCGAGCCGGTGAATGCTCTGCTCCATCAGCCAGGCTTGATGGAGCCCGAGCACATAGCCACGGATGGTTTCCGCGCGCTGCGGCATGGCGCCGTCGATCCACACGCCGAGTTGCACGGGCGTGCCGCGCTCCAGGTCACGTGCGAAGTGCGGCGGAATTTCGATCGCGAGCGACAGCTTGCCGCCGCGCATGCGCTTGTCCAACTCGTCGTAGTCGCTGAGCGGGGCCTGTTCCACGAAGTAGCGCGAGCCCGACATGTTCAGCGCATAGTCGTGACTCAGTTCAGTCTGGTCGCGGTCGAGGACGGCGTAGGTGAGACTTTCGACATCGAGACTCACGCCATAGCCCATCACGAGCATCAACACCAGCGAACCGAGCAGGGCGAGCGTGGCGCGCACAGGGTCGCGGCGCAGTTCGAGCACCTCTCGCCACATATAGGTGAGCGCGCGGCTCAGGCTGAAGGCGCGCGGGCGTGAGCGGTTAGGCGAGTCGGGCAGCGCGCCCGTGCCGGATTCGCTCGCGCTTGCCGGCGCTTCGATCGTGGTTTCGACGCTGCCGCCTTCTTCCGCCTTGTCGGCACCCGCTTCGACCAGGTAGCCGATGAAGGCCTCTTCGAGCGTCGCCGCGCCGCGCAAGCGTACGAGTTCGGCCGGCGACCCGGTCGCGAGCACGCGGCCGGCATGCATCAGCGAGATGCGGTCGCAGCGCTCTGCCTCGTTCATGAAATGCGTCGAGATGAAGATCGTGACCTTGTCGCGGCGGGCGAGCTGGATCATCAGCTGCCAGAAATTGTCGCGAGCGACGGGGTCGACGCCTGAAGTCGGTTCGTCGAGTATCAGCAGCTCGGGCTTGTGCACCATGGCGACGGCCAGCGAGAGGCGTTGCCGCATGCCGAGCGGCAGGCTGTCGGGCAACGCGTCGCGTACTTCGTCGAGGCCGAAGCGGCTCACCATCTCGTCGACTCTGGCGGCGATCGCCTCTGGCGGCACATGAAAGAGCTGTGCATGCAATATCAGGTTCTGCTGAACCGTCAGTTCGCCATACAGCGAGAATGCCTGGGACATGTAGCCGACGCGAGCGCGCGTGTCGATGTCGTTGGGATCGACTTCGCGTCCGAACAGCCTGGCCGTGCCTTCGCTCGCGGGCAGCAGGCCGGTGAGCATTTTCATCGTGGTCGACTTGCCGCAACCGTTGGAGCCGAGAAAGCCGAAGATCTCGCCGCTGCGAATGCGAAAGCTGACGTGGTCGACCGCGACGAAATCGCCGAAGCGCATGGTCAGATCGCGGGCTTCGATGGCGAGCTCGCCCGCGGCATCGGCGGGCAGTGGTTCGACGACGACCGGCTGGTGACCGCGGCGCCGTTCCTCGGGCAACAACGCGATGAACGCCGCTTCCAGCGTGTCGCTGTTCGTGCGCGTGAGCAGGGCGCGCGGCTCGCCGGTTGCGAGGATCCGGCCCGCGTCCATCGCGACGAGCGAATCGAAGCGTTGAGCTTCGTCCATGTAAGCCGTCGCGACGATCACGCTCATGCTGGGGCGGCCCGCGCGAATACGCGCGATCAGATTCCAGAATTGCGCGCGAGCGAGCGGATCGACGCCGGTGGTCGGCTCGTCGAGAATCAGCAGATCGGGGTCGTGGATCAGCGCGCAACAGAGCGCCAGCTTCTGTTTCATGCCGCCGGACAGTTTGCCCGCCGGCCGCGCGAGAAACGCCTGAAGGCCGGTGCTGCGAGTCAGCGAGTCGATGCGCTGGCGGCGCTCGGCGGCATCGTGGCCGAAGAGCCGCGCGAAGAATTGCAGGTTCTCCTCGACCGTCAGCGTCGGGTACAGATTCTTGCCCAAACCCTGCGGCATGTAGGCGATACGAGGGCAGACGAGCGCGCGGTGCCGGCGCGAGCGCATGTCGCCGCCCAGCACTTCGACGGCGCCTTGCTGAATGGCGCGGGCGCCCGCGGCAAGCGCCAGCAGGCTGGACTTGCCGACACCGTCCGGGCCGATCAGCCCAGTCATGCGGCCTGCCGGAAAATCCAGCGTGAGGTTGTCGAGCGCAACGGTCTTCGCGTAACGCAGCGCGACGTCGCGCAGCCGGACGACCGGCGGGGCGTTTGCCGTCATCGCGCCGCTCACTGCGCCTTTCACTGCGGCACCTTGATCGCGAGCGAAGCAGGCCACGCGGCATGCTGATCGATCCTGATCCACGCGACACCCGGCAGGCCTGTCTTGACGAGTTTCAGATGCTGGAGCAGCAGTTCGCGGTTGATCCTCGCCTTGACGCGGAACATCAGTTTTTGGCGCTCACTGGTGGTTTCCACGGTCTTCGGCGTGAACTGCGCGGTGCTGGCCACGAACGAAACGGTCGCGGGAATCACATAGTTGGGCGCCGCATCGAGTATCACGCGCACTTCGGCGCCGAGTGCGACCTTGCCGACTACCGTCTCCGGCAGGAAGAACGTCATGTAGACATCGGAAAGATCGGCGATATTCAGGACCTTGCCACCCGCTGGGAGCACTTCGCCGGCCTCGGCGATCCGATATTGCACGCGGCCGTCACGTGGCGCCGTCAACTGGCTGTCGCTGATGTCGGCTTCCACACGCGCCACGGTCGCGAGCGCCGCATGCTCCGCGGAATGCGCGGCGACGAGTTGCGCGCGCGTTGCATCGACGGCGGCCTGGGCTGCGGTGACCTGAGCGCTCGCGGCGCGCACCGTGGCTTGCGCGCCGCGCTCGCGGGCGCGATCGTCGTCGAGTTCCTGCATGGAGGACGCGCCGTCGCGCGACAGGGTTTCCGAGCGCGCCAGTTTGCGGCGCGCGGCGTCGAGTTCGCTTTCGCGCTGGGAGACCACGGCTTCGGCTGCCACCTTGTCGCTCTGCCGCTGCACGACCTGCGCTTCGATGCTGAGCGCGGTGTTGATCGCCTGCTGATGCTGCGCGCGGGCTTCGGCGAGTTGCGCGTCGAGCACGGTGACCTGCATCGTCGCAAGCGGCTGTCCCGCCTTGACGAAGTCGCCTTCGTCGACGGTAATGGTTTCGACACGGCCAGGCAGTTTGGTCGCCACGTCGATTTCGGTCGCCTCGATGCGGCCATTGCCGCTCACGAAACCTGCCGCGGGACCCGAGTCGTGCACCATCGTCCACGCGTAGTAGGAGGCCGCAACGATCACGGCCAGTAGGGCAACGGCGGCTATCTGTTTCTTTCTGCTGGGGCTCATGGCAATGGGCCTTGTTTGAGTGTGATGTCAGCGGCTGAAGGCGAGGGCGTCGTTTCCGCGTCCTGCACGCCTCCACCGAGCGCGGCATACAGCGCGACGCGGCTCGCGAGCAAGGCGCGGCGCGTCTGGATCAGCTGCTGTCGTGCGTTGAGCAGGTCGCGCTGTGCGTCGAGCACTTCAAGAAAGGGCGTCGCGCCGTTGTCGTACCGGAGCCTGGCAAGGCGCGCGCGCTCGGACTGCGCGACGAGCGTGTCGGTTTCCGCCTGAACCTGCGCGGCAAGCCACTCTCTCGCCGAGAGCGCGTCGGCTACGTCGCGAAACGCTTCCTGAATGGTCTTTTCGTATTGCGCCACCGCTTCGCCTTCGCGGGCCTTGGCGAGTTCCAGATTGTTGCGATTGCGCCCGGCGTCGAAGATGGGCAGCGAGATGTTGGGCATGAAGATCCACGCGCCGCTACCCGACGCGAACAGGCTATGCAGATCGGTGCTCGTCGAGCCGACGGCACCGGTGAGCGTGACGCGTGGAAAGAACGCCGCGCGCGCTGCGCCGATATTCGCATTGGCGGCGCGCAGCCGGTGTTCCGCCGCGACGATGTCAGGACGCCTTTCCAGCAACGATGACGGCAGTCCTGCCTGCAGGTCCGCGTACACGCTCGCGTCGTCCAGCGGGGCAGGCTGCAGCGGGGCGGGTGCGCCGACCAGTACGGCGAGCGCGTGGGCCTGAGTGGCGCGCGACTGTTCGAGCTGCGCAACCAGCGTCTGCGCCTGCTGCAACAGAATTTCCGACTGCCTGAGATCCAGCTTCGAGATCGCGCCGACTTCGAAGCGTCGGCGGAAGATGCGCAGCGATTCGGAACGGCTCGCGATCGTCTCCCGGGCCACGGCAATGCGCTCATCGAGTTCGCGCAGCAGCAGGTAATTGTCCGCGACGTTCGCGATCACGCTGAGGGTGGCCGCACGGCGCGCGGCGTCGCTCGCCAGGAATTCTTCGAGGGCTGCGTCTTTCAGGCTGCGTACGCGGCCCCAGAAGTCGAGTTCCCAATTGCTTTCGGTTAGTCCGACCTGATACGCCTCGGCGTCGATACTTCCGCCTGGCAGCAACACGCCGGGCGCGCGGAAACGGACATAGGAGCCGCCGGCGGCGATCGTCGGAAAAGTATCGGCGCGGCGAATGCCGTAGGTTGCACGCGCTTCTTCGACACGCCTCACGGCAATGCGCAGATCGCGGTTTCCACTGAGCGCCTGCTCGATCAAGGCCTGCAGTTGGGCGTCGGGAAAGTAGCTGCGCCAGTCGATCTGAACCGTTGGCGATGTGCCGTCGGCGGGTGCTGGAGCGTCGGCGGACGGAGCGGCGGCCCACGTATCCGGAACCGGCAGCGCGGGACGCACATAGGACGGCGCGAGCGACATGCATCCGCCCAGGTTGAGCGCCGCGGCCAGTGCGAGCGCCGATGCGAACCCTGTGCCGCTGGGAGGCGAGCGGCGTGTTGCTGGCGGCGGTCGTGAGTGCGACGATGAGAACATGAGAGCGTCTGAGTCTGGTGAATTCGGTGGGATGCTTCGATCGAGGCAATGGCCTGTGCCGGCGTCGACTACGCAATGCGCATCGCGCTCGCCGGGCAGGCGAGCGATGACGTTCGAGTCGACGCGTTGCATGCGTCAAGACCGGACCCGCGACCGGATCCTGAAGCGCTTATCCTGCAAATACTTATAACCGACGCTACCGATGGGACAACTTGATCTGGATCATCCCGTTACGGACTGGTCGGGCCCGTTTTCTGTGTATCGCAATGTATCCACTCCGCGGCCCGATACATGACGTTTCATTCGCGGACATTGGCGACACAAGCCAGATACGTACGGAAGGTTTAATGCTTCCAGGCCGGTTCATCTGGCTCAACGCACTCGCACATAAGGGGAATAGCCATGTCTGAACAGATCAATGATCGGCGTCGTCGTTTGCTGGGGACGGCCGTTGCGGGCCTCAGCCTGATGGAACTCGGGCTGAGCGGACTCGCCCACGCGCAGTCCAGCGGCACGAAGGCGGGATCGCGCGTCACGTCCTTCGATAACCTGAAGCAGATCAACGCCGGGACGCTCAGCATGGGATATGCGGAAGCGGGCCCGCAGAATGGACCCGTGGTGATCTTGCTGCACGGTTGGCCCTACGACATCTACAGTTTCGTCGAAGTCGCACCGTTGCTCGCCGCCGCCGGCTACCGGGTCATCGTGCCGTATCTGCGCGGCTACGGCTCTACGCGGTTCCTGTCGGCTGACACGCCCCGCAATGGCCAGCAGGCGGTCGTCGCCGTGGACATCATCGCGTTGATGGATGCGCTGAAGATCGACAAGGCGATTCTCGGCGGCTTCGACTGGGGCGCGCGCACGGTGAACATTATCGCGGCGCTGTGGCCGGAGCGATGCAAGGCGATGGTGTCGGTGAGCGGCTATCTGATCGGCAGTCAGGAAGCCAACCGGACGCCGTTGCCGCCGAAGGCGGAACTGGCATGGTGGTATCAGTTCTACTTCGCCACGGAGCGCGGCTATGCGGGCTACGAAGCGAACCGCCACGACTTCAACAAGCTGATCTGGCATACGGCATCGCCGAAATGGGATTTCGACGATGCGACCTTCGAGCGTTCGGCGGAATCGTTCAATAATCCGGACCACGTCGCGGTGGTGATCCACAACTATCGCTGGCGTCTGGGGCTGGTCAAGGGCGAAGCGCAATACGACGCGCTGGAGAAACGCCTCGCCCAGGCACCGGTCATTACGGTGCCGACCATCACGATGGAGGGCGACGCGAACGGCGCGCCGCATCCCGAACCGGCCGCGTACGCGAAGAAGTTCACCGGCAAGTATGCGCATCGGAATATCGGCGGCGGTATCGGGCACAACCTGCCGCAAGAGGCGCCCAAAGCATTCGCCGATGCGATCATCGACGTCGCCCGGTTCTGAGGGCGATTGACCGTCCCACACCGGCCGCGTCGATCTATTCGACGCGGCCGCGCTGCATGACGCGCCCGTGGGCATCGCGCCCACCCGTGTGATTCACCCATTGACCGACCTGCCGCCGCTGCCAGAAAGCCGCACTCGCCACCGTCCCAAACCGCTCGATTCTTCAGTCAAATCACCCTGATTGACCAGGGGTATTTACCTACAAAACAGTACGCCAGACGCCGGTTTAACAAAGTTAGAATGTTTCATCTAATTCTGCGCGGCAGAAGCGATTCGAGGGGGCCGGGGCTGTTGGGTCAGCATCTGCATGCTTGCGAGCTGTTTTCGCCCAACTCGTATCGAGCGATTTGTGGGCTTAACGAAGGAGTGCAGAGTGGTTTTTTCGACGCCAGATCAATTTATCTCGATGCAAAGTGCCAATGTTGCTGTTGCGTTTTCGTTGGTACAGCAAACATTCCAGTATGTTGAAGACCTGACCAGATTGAACCTGCAGGCCGCCAAGGCCACGCTCGCCGAGAGCGAACAGGCCTGGCAACTGGCATTCTCCGGTAAGACACCCGTCGAATTATTCGTTCAGCAAGCCGGTAACGCGAGACCGGCAGCGGAGAAAGTGCTGTCTTATAACAGTCACGTACTTGGCATTGCGAATCACGCGCAGGCCGAGTTTCTGAAGGTATTCGAAGATCGCTGCGCCCAGTCCAACGCAAGAATGCAGACGGTCGTAGACGACTTTGCGCGCAATGCCCCGGCCGGTTCCGAGGTCGCGGTCACCGTCTTCAAGTCGGCGGTTTCCAGCGCGGGCGCCGCCTACGACGCAATGCGCAAAGCCACCGCGCAAGCCATTGCCATGGCGCAGGCAGGTCAGCCGACAAGCCCTGTGCCGACGCGCGCCAAATAAAGACAATCAGCCAACAGCAATGCTCATGCAGCCTGGCGGGAACGTTTCAGGCCTGTTGTTTCGCTTTCCTGCAAGCAGGACGGATCAGCCGATTCGGAGACGAAATGGGTATCGCATTGCTTGCCAACTCGTTCGAAGGTCGATCCGAAGGCGCTTTTAAGTTAGCCGGGAATGTAATGGGAAGTCACGCGTCTTTTAAGAACGATCTTTTGCATATCGAAACGATAGTCACAACGCTTGAGAGATTGACTTCAAAAGGTGATTCGGTGGCTTGCACGTCGTTAGTGAACGAGCCGGGTTATTGGCGTCGGCGCATCGAGGCGATACTGAATCAGCGCGAAATATCCAAAGTCGATCGCGAGCATGCGGACGCTTTGCTCAGGCGGCTGCGCGGCATCGTCAAAACGTCATCGTAAAGCGTAAGAATCGAGCGGACATCCGAATACCGCGGCAAACGCGGAAATAGCCAAGTCCACAGCAGGGGCAAGACATGACCCAAGAAGGTTCTGAGAGCGGTTTGAAAGTGCTGACGGCCCACGCTTCAGGCCGTTATCGACTTGTGGTGCGCGCGGCACTTCACGGTACGCGCATTGCCGCCATCTGGCAGGTGCTACTGCCATTTTCCCGCAACGTCGAAAAGGTCGACGTGACGACGCTGCCCGCCAGCGGTTTCGAGGAGGTCACGATTGCACTCGCGCAAGCGCAATGCGAATGGGTGGATGCCATGATCGCGCGCTTCAGGAGCATGCCGTGGGTGACAAGCGCGACGCTTTGCTGAGCGGCATGTCCGGCACAACCGTGACCCATTCACTAGCGGTTATTCCAGCGCCGCGGCCGGGCCGAAGAATTCATATCGGCTTTGCGACTCCGGCACGCCGATCGCTTTCAGGTGCTTCTTGACGGCCTTCATGAACGCGATCGGTCCGAGAAAATAGACGTCGACGTCGCGCGTTTCCGGCAGCCACGCATCGAGACGCGTTTCGTCGAGATAGCCGATGCCGTGCGCGTCGGCATCATTCGCGCGGCGTTGTTCGTAGCAATAGAAACGCTTCAATTTCGGATGACGCGCGGCCAGTTGCTCGATCGCGTCGCGGAACGCATGCACGCCGCCATGACGCGCGGAGTGAATGAAGTGGACGGTGCGATCGGTATTCAGCGCGGCTTGCAGCATGGCCAGCGTCGGTGTAATGCCCACGCCGCCGCTGATCAGGACCAGCGGCTTGTCGCTGTGTTCGAGCTTGAAGTCGCCGGCCGGCGCAAACAGTTCCACCGTGTCGTTCTCGTTGACGCGCGTGTGCAGATGGTTCGATACCTTTCCGTTCGGTTCGCGCTTCACGCTGATACGGTATTCGCGGCCATTCGACATGGCCGAGAGCGAGTAATTGCGGCGCACTTCTTCGCCGTCGACCGTGAGCCGCACGCCGATATATTGTCCCGGATGAAACGCGAGTAACTCGCCGTTATCGTCGGGGCGCAGATAGAACGACGTGATCTCGTCGCTCTCCCGCACTTTACGGGCGACGCGAAAGAGCCGCGTGCCGCGCCAGCCGCCCGGCGCCGCTTCCCGCTCGGCGTAGATTTTTTCTTCGAGCCCGATCAGCAGATCGGCGAGTTGCTGATAGGCGGCGGCCCACGCTTCGATGACCGCATCCGTTGCGATTTCTGCGCCGAGCACTTCGCGGATGGATCTGAGCAGGCACTGTCCGACAATCGGATAGTGCTCCGGCAGGATATTCAACGCGACGTGCTTGTTGATGATCTGCGAGACCAGTCCGCCGAGTTGTTCGAGTTGATCGATGTGGCGCGCGTACATCAGCACGCCGTTGGCCAGCGCGCGTTGCTGCGCGCCGCTTGCCTGGTTCGCGAGGTTGAACATGGGACGCACTTCCGGATGCTCGCTGATGAGCATGTTGTAGAAGTGCGTGGTCAACGCTTCGCCGCCGCTTTCCAAAAGAGGGACGGTGGCTTTGACGATGGCGCGGTGTTCGGCGGAAAGCATAGGAAGTCCTGGTTGGTGGTGGATAGTCAGTCAGCTTCGACTGTCGTGCTTTTCTATCCATGTTTCGTGCCAGGTATAAAATGCAAATAAATCAATGATGTGAATTTCACGATGGTCAATTCGACCTTGGTCGGAAAGACTCCTGCGCGAGTCAATCTGACTGCACAAGACTTACTCGACGTCCTGACGCCCCTGATCCTCGATCTTTCGCGCGACCTGACCGACCGCGAGCGCTACCGGCGCCTGCTCAGCAGCTTGCGGGCGCTGTTTCCCGGCGATGCCGCCGCTTTGTTGCGTCTGGAGGGCGACACGCTCGTGCCGCTCGCGATCGACGGATTGAGCAGCGACACGCTTGGGCGGCGTTTTCGTGTCAGTGACCACCCGCGCTTCGAGCAACTTCTATCGCGGCCCGAGCCGACGCGTTTCGCCGCCGATTCCGATTTGCCGGATCCGTATGACGGCCTCGTGCAAGGCACGTCCGGGCATCTGGAAGTTCACGATTGCCTTGGATGTCCGCTGTTCGTTCGTGGCCGGCCATGGGGTCTACTCACGCTCGATGCGCTGGATCCTGCGCGCTTCGACAGCATCGACATGGCTTCGTTGCAGGCGTTTCTGAGCCTGGCTGCCGCCACGGTGAGTGTCGTCGAGCGAATCGATACGCTGGCGCGCAGCAGCGAGGAAGAGCGGCGCCGCGCCGAAGCCTACCGGCAGGCGAGCAGCCAGAGCCGGCGCGAGATGATCGGCAGCAGTGACGCTCACACGCAACTGGTGCGGGAAATCGAAGTCGTGGCGGGCAGTGATCTGACCGTGCTGATCACCGGTGAGACCGGCGTCGGCAAGGAACTCGTGGCCAACGCGATCCATGCGCTTTCGTCGCGGGCGAACAAGCCGCTCATCAGTCTGAACTGTGCTGCGCTACCCGATACGCTGGTCGAGAGTGAACTGTTCGGGCATGTGCGCGGAGCGTTCTCCGGCGCGTCGTCGGACCGGCGTGGCAAGTTCGAGCTGGCGGACGGCGGAACGATTTTTCTCGACGAGGTGGGAGAGTTGCCGCTTATGGTGCAGGCCAAGCTTTTGCGGGTCCTGCAAAACGGCCAGCTGCAACGAATCGGCTCGGACCACGAACACAAGGTCGACGTGCGGCTCATCGCGGCCACCAATCGCGATCTCGCCGAAGAGGTGCGCACGGGGCGGTTCCGCGCCGATCTCTACCATCGTTTGAGCGTCTATCCGTTACGCGTGCCGCCGTTGCGCGAGCGCGGCCGCGATGTGCTGCTCCTTGCCGGTTTTTTTCTTGAGGAGAATCGCTCGCGGCTCGGCCTGCTGAGCCTGCGTCTCGCGGCGGATGCGCAAGCCATGCTGTTGCGCTATCCGTGGCCTGGCAACGTGCGTGAACTCGAGCATCTGATCGGGCGAAGCGCGCTCAAGGCACTGGCCGCGAATCGGGAGCGCCGTCGGATACTGACGTTGACCGCCGCCGACCTGGCGCTGTCGTCCACGCCAGACGAAGCCAGAAGTGAGACACCCGCCGATACAGCAGGCAGCGAAACCAGGGACTTCCGCAGCGCGGTGACCGAGTTCGAGCGAGCCACCGTGCTCGACGCGTTGGCGCGTCACAACCAGAATTGGGCGGCCGTCGCGCGTGAACTCGCCCTTGATCGGGCGAATCTGAACCGCTTAGCCAAACGGCTTGGACTCAAATGAGCCGGCGTCGAGAACGGATCCACGCCGCCGGCCGGCTGTTACTCCGCGATTGAAAAACGCGCCGGCCGCTTTTGCGGTGCTTTGCGGGGCCGCTCAATGCGCCGGTTGGCGCCGCGAATGAAGAGAATGGCGCAAATGGCCACCATGGACCAGATGCAGAGAATTACCGTTAGAGCGCTCATTTCAGTTATCAGAAGTTGAGACTGCGATTGGTGCTGCCCGGCCTGCCGGCCGGTCAATGTGTCGTATGCGGACCGGCGCCGTCGAACAGGAGTTCGTCGATCAGACGCGTGGCGACCGCCAGTTGCTGTTCGAGCGATGCGCGCGCTGATTCCGCGCCCGCCGCGTCGCCGCGTGCCACCGCTTCGTAGGTCTGCGTCGCGAGGCACAACACGCTTTCCGACGCGAGGTGCAACCCGCGCATCGTTCCCGCGTCGGCGCCCGGCACCGGGCTGGTCCATTCAGTGCTAGAAACAGCCGGCAAGCCGATTTCGAATTCGTTATCTTTGTCGTGGCGGGAAGACATCGCAGGCTCCTGGCGCGATTGGCATGATGACAGTGTGCTCCGGCAGGGCGGGTTTCAATCCGTCGAACAGAAGCCTGTTCTTTGGTCAATCTGCGGTAGTTGGGTGGGCGAAGTATTCCGCTGAAGAATAGACGCTCTGCGGGCTGTAGTAAACCCTAAGAAACCCCCAGCGGCGCCGCATCTTTTCACTCGGGCTTCTTCCCCTCTGGCTCGTCCTGCGACTCCAGTTCCGCAACCATTTCGCTCACTGCGATCTGAAGTTCCGGCACGTAGCGCCGTTTTGCCTCCGCGAGCGTCACTGCTCGCGAGAGAAACACCACATTCAGACTCCCCAGCACACGTTCGCGCGAGACGATCGCAACCGCGACCGCCCCGATCTTGCTTTGTGCGGACCAGTCTCCGTGATTGGAGCCGAAGCCGTCCGCGCGCACCCGCTTGACCAGGCTTCTTATCAATTTGTCGTTCGAGGCGAGGGCTTTCTGTTCTTCACCGCCCGCGCCTGAGCGCAGCAAGTCGAGAATGTCCTCGCGCTCGCCGTCGGGACACATCGCAAAGTAGGCGCGCCCAGCTGCGGTCAGCAGAATCGGCAAACGGCGCCCGACCATAGAACGGTGAAACGAGAGCGGACTGAAACGGTGCGTCGTCTCGCGGATGATCATCGCGTCGCCGTCCGGCGTGGTCAGATCCGAAGGCCACGCAACGCGCTGCAATAGCTGCCCCATGATCGGCGGCGCAATCGTCGCAATCCGTTCGTTGTCCGTAAAACCTTCGCTTAACGAACGTACCTGAAGCGTCAAGCGAAAACTGTCGTCCGACGCGCTGCGACGCACGAATCCTTCCTCCATCAACGTTTCCAGCAGCCGCCGCGCCGTGGTGCGATGCAGGCCGGTGAGGTCGCTGATCTGCTGGCTGGTGGCGCGGCCGCTGTCCATGGAATTGAGCGCCTGCAACACTTGCAGGCCGCGCGCGAGACCTCGCACACTCGTATATTTCGTCACCGAAAAACCTCAATAAATCAACAATGTGCATTGTATGCACATTTTTCACAAATTGTTGAGGCGATCCGGTGCGAGTCCTAGACTGCGATCAAATCAACGATTCAAGGAGACGCGAGATGCCGCATCCCATGCGCGACTTTTCGCCATGGCGATACGCGATCGTCACGCCGTGCCCTCCCTGAATATTCCAAACAAGTCCGCTATCTGAAGCGACGGCGCCGTGTGCCGTTCGTGAGAAAGGAGACAGAATGTTCCCACCCACCGATCTGGCGGCCGCGAGCGGCCGCAGCGAAACCGTGTCCGCCGATGTGGCGATTATCGGCGCCGGCCCTGTCGGCTTGATGATTGCCAATTATCTGGGCTTGCAGGGCGTGCGCGTGGTGCTGCTGGAAAAACTCGACCAGATCATCGACTACCCGCGGGCCATCGGCCTCGACGATGAAGCGCTGCGGGTGTTCCAGTCAGTCGGCCTCGCCGACGTGCTGTTGCCGCACACCACGCCTGATCACTGGATGCGCTTCGTCACGCACACCGGTCACTGCTTTGCGTCGATCGAACCGCGCACCGACGAGTTCGGCTGGTCACGCCGCAATGCATTCATTCAGCCGCTCGCGGATCGTGTGTTGTACGAAGGACTGCGCCGCTTCCCACACGTTCAGGTGCTATTCGGCACTAGCGTGAGCGGTTTCACGCAGGATCAGACCGGCGTGACGATCGAAGCGGAGGACGAGAAAGGCGGCCGCCGCACAGTACGCGCGTCGTACATGGTCGGCGCGGACGGCGGCAATAGCTTCGTGCGCCGCATGCTCGACGTGCCGTTCGAAGGACGCACCAAGCCGAATCAATGGATCGTGGTGGATGTGCGCAACGATCCGATCGGCTCGCCGCATGTCTACATGCATTGCGATCCGAAACGGCCGTACGTGTCGGCCGCACTGCCACATGGCATTCGCCGCTTCGAATTCATGGTCATGCCCGGCGAAACCGAAGAGGAATTGTCGAAGCCGGAGAACATGGCCGCGCTGATCCGCAAGGTAGTCGCCGATCCGCAAAAGGTGGACTACATCCGCAAGCGCGTCTATACGCACAATGCGCGCCTCGCGAGCCGCTTTCGTGTGGATCGCGTGCTGCTGGCCGGCGACGCCGCGCACATCATGCCGGTCTGGCAGGGGCAGGGTTATAACAGCGGGATCCGCGACGCGAGCAATCTCGGCTGGAAGCTGGCGATGGTGGTCAGACAGCTAGCCGGCGACGCGTTGCTGGACACCTATACGGCGGAGCGGCGCGCGCACGCCCGCTCCATGATCCATCTGTCCGAAGTGGCAGGCGACATTTTCGCGCCGACGAGCCGCTTCGGCATCAAGTTTCGCGACGCCTTCGTGCGGACCTTCAACGTGGTCCCCGCCATGAAGCGCTATTTCGTGGAGATGCGTTTCAAGCCGATGCCGCGCTATGAAACGGGCGTCGTCCTGCTGGCGGAGCACAAACGCAAGCATGGCGTTCTGGCTCGCATGCTGGAGCGTTCCGGTCATTCCGCGCCCGGCCGGCTGCTCGGGCTGATGAGCGAGAAGCGCGAGTCGCTGCTCGGCCGCCTCGTGTATGGCCGTGATCCGTCGTGTCATTCGCCGGTCGGGCGCATGTTCATTCAGCCGCGCGTGCGCACGCTGGACGGCAGCGTCGCGCGTCTCGACGACGTGCTCGGCAATCGCTTCGCGATTATCGGCTGGGGTTCGGATCCCACGTTCGGCTTGTCGCCGCTTGCGCGTGAAACCTGGCAGCGCCTTGGCGGCTGCTTTGTGCTCGCGAAACCCGACACCCAGCTCGCTTTTCATGACGACGTGTCTGACGGCGTGATCGCCGTCGGCGATGTGCAGGGCCGTCTGAAGGAATGGTTCTCGCGCGTGCCTGAGTCCGTGGTGTTGCTGCGGCCCGATCGTTTTGTCGCGGGCATGTGCACGCCGCAACAGGTGTCGGCGTGCATCGGCGAGCTTGCCGTCAAGCTGACATTGAAGACCGGCGAGCGGGCCGTCGCCACGCCGGCGAAGGCGTCCGAAAGCGATGTCGCCATCGCGGCGGGAGCCTGATATGCCGATGTTGCTCGAATGTCTTTCGCACACGCCGCTCCGCGGCTATTGCGACCCGGCGCCGGACATTGTCGCGGAAGTCGCGCGGATTCACGCGGCGGCGCGCGCACGTGTGGCCGCTTTCGATCCGCAACTGGTCGTCGTGTTCGCACCGGACCACTACAACGGCTTCTTCTACGACGTGATGCCGCCGTTCTGCATCGGCGCGTCGGCGAGCGCGATCGGTGACTTCGGCAGTCTGGCGGGGCAGCTTGCCGTACCCGCCGCCACCGCGCTCGATCTCGCGGAAGCCACGCTCGCCGCGGATGTCGACGTCGCCGTGTCGTACCGGATGCAGGTCGACCACGGTTGCGCGCAGGCGCTGGAGATTCTCACGGGCGCACTGGACCGTTATCCGGTTGTGCCGGTGTTCATCAATTCGGTCGCGCCGCCCATGGCGTCGTGCCGCCGGGCGCGACTGCTCGGCGACGCGCTGGGCCGCCGCCTCGCGCGTTCGGACCAACGTGTGCTGGTGATCGGCTCCGGCGGCATTTCGCACGAGCCGCCGGTGCCGGAACTCGCGGGCGCGACGGATGAAGTCGCCGAGCGGCTGATCGCCGGCCGCAATCCGTCGCCCGAAGCGCGCGCGGCGCGTCAGGCTCGCACCGTCGCGGCGGCCCGTGCATTCGCCTCGGGAGATAGCCGGCTGCATCCGCTCAATCCCGAATGGGACCGTGCGTTTCTGAAAACGCTCGAAGAAGGGGAGCTGTGCGCGCTCGACGGCTTGACCGACACCGCGATCACGCGCGACGCGGGCAAATCCGCGCATGAGGTTCGCACGTGGATCGCCGCATTCGGCGCGCTGCAGGCGTACGGACCTTATCGCGCGACGCTCGATTACTACCGGCCGATCCCCGAATGGATCGCGGGCTTTGGCGCGATGCACGCGCAGCCCACTGCCGAAACCGCATGACGAATCACGGAACCCGCCATGACCCTGACCCAACGAAGCAATGCTGAAGCGCTGGCCCTGCGGCTGCGCGAATCCGAACGCACGCGTCAGACCATCGCGCCGTTGCGCGACGACGAGCGCTTCACCCATTTGAATCCGGCCACCGCCGCCGGATTCGCCTACATGGTGCAACAGATCAACGTCGAGGCGCGAGTGGCGGCGGGCGAGCGCATCGTTGGCCGCAAGATCGGTCTGACCTCGCCCGCGGTGCAGCGCCAACTCGGCGTCGACCAACCGGACTTCGGCGCGCTGTTTGCGTCGATGGCCTACGGCGACAACCAGCCGATCGCGCTCGGCGAACTGATCCAGCCGAAGGTCGAAGCGGAAATCGCACTCGTACTCGAACACGACCTCACGCATGAAAAACACACCTACGCCGACCTGATTCGCGCGACGGCCTACGCGGTCGCCGCCATTGAAGTCGTGGACAGCCGCATCGAAGGATGGAATATCCGCTTCGTCGATACCGTCGCAGACAACGCATCGAGCGCGCGTTTCGTGCTCGGCAGCCGGCCGGTATTGCTGCGCGACGTCGATCTGGCGGCCTGCGCGATGACCCTCTCGAACGACGCCGAAACGCTCTCGCGCGGCAACGGCGCGGCGTGTCTGGGCAATCCGCTGAACGCCGCCGTGTGGCTCGCGGACCGCATGCAGCAGCTCGGCACGCCGCTGCGAGCCGGCGACGTTCTGATGACCGGCGCGCTCGGTCCGATGGTCGCGGTGACGCGGTCCGGCACTTTCAGTGCGCAGATCGAAGGCCTCGGCAGCGTTCGCGCGATTTTCTCCGCATAAGCAATCACCCGATTGAGGACTGACATGGCAAGCGAAAAACTCAAGGCCGCGATCATCGGCTCTGGCAACATCGGCACCGATCTGATGATCAAGATCATGCGGCACAGCGAGCATCTGGAAATGGCGGCGATGGTCGGCATCGACGCGGCATCCGACGGTCTCGCGCGCGCAGCGCGGCTGGGCGTCGCGACCACGCATGAAGGCGTGGAAGGACTGACGCGCCTTCCTGTGTTCAACGACATCGACTTCGTGTTCGACGCCACCTCGGCTGGCGCGCATGTGAAGAACGACGCGTACCTGCGCGCGCTGAAACCGGGCATCCGCCTGATCGACCTGACGCCGGCCGCGATCGGTCCGTACTGCGTGCCGGTGGTGAATCTCGACGCGCATCTCGACAGCCGCAACGTCAACATGGTGACGTGCGGCGGTCAGGCCACGATTCCGATGGTGGCCGCGGTTTCGCGCGTGGCGAAGGTGCACTACGCGGAAATCGTCGCGTCGATCAGCAGCAAGTCGGCCGGCCCAGGCACGCGCGCGAATATCGACGAGTTCACCGAAACCACCGCGAAGGCGATCGAAGCGGTGGGCGGCGCCGCCAAAGGCAAAGCGATCATCGTGCTCAATCCGGCCGAGCCGCCTGTGATGATGCGCGATACGGTCTATGTGCTGTCCGATCTCGCCGACCGCGCACAAGTGGAAGCCTCGATCGAAGCCATGGCCGCTGCCGTGAATGCCTATGTGCCGGGCTACCGCCTGAAGCAGAAGGTGCAGTTCGACGAGATCGCCGTGGACGCGCCGTTGAACATTCCGGGCCTCGGCCGTTTCAGCGGATTGAAGACTTCGGTGTTCATCGAGGTGGAAGGCGCCGCACATTATCTGCCGGCGTATGCGGGCAATCTCGACATCATGACCTCGGCTGCGCTCGCGACCGCTGAGCGCATGGCGCAATCCCTGGTTCAGGCATAAGGAGACGCATCTCATGGACAGAAAACTCTATATCTCCGACGTGACGCTGCGCGACGGCAGCCACGCGATCCGTCATCAGTATTCGATCGACAACGTGCAGCAGATTGCCCGCGCGCTCGACAAGGCGAAAGTGGACAGCATCGAGGTCGCGCATGGCGACGGCTTGCAAGGATCGAGTTTCAACTACGGCTTCGGCGCGCATAGCGATCTCGAATGGATCGAAGCGGTGGCGGACGTGGTCGGACACGCGCAGATCGCGACGCTGCTGTTGCCCGGCATCGGCACGATTCACGATCTGAAGGCGGCGTACCAGGCCGGCGCGCGCATCGTGCGGGTCGCCACGCACTGCACCGAGGCGGACATCTCGAAGCAGCACATCGAATACGCGCGCGAACTCGGCATGGACACGGTTGGCTTCCTGATGATGAGCCACATGACCACGCCGGAAAACCTCGCCGTCGAAGCGAAGAAGATGGAGCAGTACGGTGCGACATGCATCTACGTTGTCGACTCCGGCGGCGCGATGAACATGAACGACGTGCGCGCGCGCTTTCGCGCATTGAAGGCCGTGCTCAAGCCGGAGACGAAGACCGGCATGCACGCGCACCACAACCTGAGCCTCGGCGTCGCGAACTCGCTGGTCGCAGTGGAAGAAGGTTGCGACCGCATCGATGCGAGTCTGGCGGGCATGGGGGCGGGAGCGGGCAACGCGCCGCTGGAGGTGTTCATTGCCGCGGCCGAACGCGCCGGCTGGCACCACGGCACCGATCTCTACACGTTGATGGATGCCGCCGACGATATCGTGCGGCCGTTGCAGGACCGTCCGGTGCGCGTGGACCGGGAAACCCTGGCGCTCGGTTACGCGGGCGTGTATTCGAGCTTTCTGCGGCACTCCGAAGTGGCCGCGAAGAAGTACGGCCTGAAAGCCGTCGACATTCTGGTCGAACTGGGCAAGCGGCGCATGGTCGGCGGCCAGGAAGACATGATCGTCGACGTGGCGCTGGACCTGAAGCGCGCGGCCGGCGTCTAGCGCATTTGTCTGGAAGCATGGCGGCCGCCTGCGCCGCCGACCTCAACCCAGCGTTATCGCCGCCAAGAGCGATGCTGAAAACACATTGGAGACTTTTCATGCAGCGATCAAACAACCCTCGCGCCACCGGCGCCGTCACGATCGGCTTATGCCTGATCGTCGCATTGCTGGAAGGGCTGGATCTGCAATCGACCGGCGTCGCGGCGCCACGCATGGCTCGCGAGTTTCATCTCGCGGTCGCGCAGATGGGCTGGGCATTCAGCATCGGCGCGCTCGGCCTGCTGCCCGGCACGGCGATCGGCGGAAGGCTCGCCGACAAGCTCGGCCGCAAGCGCGTGCTGATGCTGTCGGTCGCGCTGTTCGGCCTGTTTTCGATTGCCACTACGCAGGTGTGGGACTTGAACAGCCTGTTGGCCGCGCGCTTTCTCACCGGGCTCGGGCTTGGCGCCGCGATGCCAAACCTGATCGCGTTGTGCGCCGAAGCGGCGTCGCCGGATCAACGCAACACCGCAGTCGGCGCGATGTATTGCGGCATGCCGTTCGGTGCGGCGCTCGCGGCGGTGATCGGCATCGTGAGTCCGGGCGATGAGAGCTGGCGGCATATCTTCTATGTCGGCGGGGTTGGGCCGCTGCTCGTGTTGCCGTTGCTGGCGATCTTCATGCGCGAGTCGGCGCATTTCGTCGCCGCGCGCTCGGGCGTGGCCGGCGCGCGTGGAGTGGGCGAGGCACCGTCCGGCATCGCGCAGGCATTGTGGAAGGAAGGGCGGGCCGGCACGACAGTCGCATTGTGGATCAGCTACCTGGGCACGTTGATCGTGCTGTACTTCCTGATCAACTGGCTGCCGTCGCTCGTGCTGAGCCGCGGACTCTCGCGCGTGCAATCGAGCGTCGTGCAGATGATGTTCAACATCGGCGGCGGCATTGGGGCCATCGTGATCGCAAGCCTGATGGATCGCATCGGCAAGCGCCGCACCGTGACCGGCATGTATCTCGGCATCGCCGCGGCGCTGGCCGCGCTCGTGGCGGCAAGCGGCAGCGTATCGATGGCGTGCGGCGGCCTGCTCGCCGGCCTGTTTCTGGTCGGAGGACAGTCGGTGTTGTATGCGCTCGCGAGCAGCATCTATCCGACACAAGTGCGCGGCACCGGCGTGGGCGCCGCGGTCGCGGTGGGGCGCATGGGCTCGATTCTCGGGCCTTTGATCGCCGGGCAACTGCTCGCGATCGGACAGAGCGCCTCCGTGTTGCTCAGCGCGAGCATTCCGCTGATCGCCGTTGCGGCGGTCGCGGCTTGGCTCGTCGTCGGCAAGTCCGCGCCGGTTTATGCGCCGGCTACCGCGCAATAACGTTCATCGCTTCAATAGCGCCGCCAATGCTATCCGCGCACGACTGTGCGACGTGCGCGGTCAATCAACTCTCATCAGATCAAGGAAAGCAACATGACCTCGAATGTATCGGCAATCACCGAAGCATCGACCAGCCAATTCGTGCGTATCAAGGAAGGCGAGCGGGAAGTGCAGTTGCACTACAACGACGTCGGGCAGGGCGCCGAAACGGTGGTGATGCTGCATGGCTCGGGCCCGGGTGCGAGCGGCTGGGCGAACTTCAACCGGAATGTCGAACCGCTCGTCGCCGCGGGTTATCGGGTCATCCTGATGGACTGCCTGGGCTGGAGCAAAAGCGACCCGGTTGTGTGCGACGGCTCGCGCTCCGAACTCAACGCGTGTTCGCTGAAGGGTTTGCTCGATTCGCTCGACATTGAACGCGCGCACATCATTGGTAATTCGATGGGCGGCCATAGCGCCGTCGCGTTCGCGCTCGCCAATCCACAGCGTGTCGGCAAACTGGTGTTGATGGGTGGCGGAACCGGTGGCCCCAGTCAGTTCGTGCCGATGCCGACGGAAGGCATCAAGCTGCTGCAAGGCCTCTATCGCGAACCGACGATCGAAAACCTGAAACGGATGATGAACGTCTTCGTGTTCGACACCAAAGCGTTGACCGACGATCTCATGCAGGCGCGGCTCGACAATATGCTGGCGCGCCGCGATCATCTGGAAAACTTTGTGAAGAGTCTCGCGGCCAATCCGAAGCAGTTCAACGACTTCGGACCGCGTCTTGGCGAGATTGCGGCGCCGACGCTCGTGATCTGGGGGCGCGACGATCGTTTCGTGCCGATGGATGTGGGTTTGCGTCTGGTTGCCGGCATGCAGAACGCCGAAATGCATATTTTCAGCCGCTGCGGCCACTGGGCGCAGTGGGAGCATGCGGAAAAATTCAACCGCATGGTGGTGGACTTTCTGGCGCATTGAGCCGTGGCAGCCGGGGACGCCGCGTGGAGGCACGCGAGCGTCAAAAGTGTTTCGGACTGCAGTCTTACTGCGTACCACTCGGTGTTGTCGACGGCGTTTGCGAAGAAGCTGGATTGACCCGGGCGGATTCCCGCACCAGTGCCTGCGTCATCGCGGCGCCGACGGGGTTCGAGCCGTGGTGATCCTGGCCGACCGGCGCGGATTGAGTCTGCGTTTGCGTCTGCGTCTGCGTTTGCGGCGGCATCGGCAACGACGGGTCGGGTTTGGACGATTCCTTGACAAGCTGCTCCGTCATGGCCGCCGCGACGGCATTCGAGCCGTGCCGGGTCAGATCGGCGCGCGCATGGGCAACCGGCTGCGCGGTATCTGCTTTCGCGGCGACGGACTCGCGCGCATCCGCCGGTGCCAACGCGCGGCCTGGCTGTTTATGCCGCGATGTTTGCGGCCGCGCTTGCGCGTCATTGGCGATGGGAGCCGGTTTGATTGGCTGCGGCGCGGCCGTGATCTCGCCCGTGCTATTCGCAGATGGCGAAGTGGACACCACATTGCCCGCGCTCACGTGCGTGCCGTCCACTCGCGAACCGGCTGCCGACGCCGTGACCGAATTGGCCGTCACCGTGTCTGGCGCGGCTTCGGAGTGATTGCCTTTAGGGAGAAGCTGGTAAGAGATGAATCCCACGTCCACCAGAACCAGCGCGATTATCAACGCCTTGCCTGTATTCGTCATATCCAACACCGAGTCGTTCGAGTGAGATGATCGAACCATGATAATCGACCGCCAAAAAACATTCTGCGCGGGCGTTTTGCAATGCGATTTATTCGGTTTTCTCCACACGTATTGACACTGTTTTGACACCCCCCGTCAGTTGGGCCATCAACTGGTTCATCAACTGCCCGCCGGCTCTCCGCGTTTCGCGCCGAAGTCCCAACGTTGCGCCTGTGCGGTCTCGACTTTGGCGGGCAACAAGCCGGCCTGGAAGAACGTATCCGCGATCTTTTGCTGCTCACCGAAATTCTGTGCAAGAACGGGGCGCACCAGATAACTGCGGCGGCCATTCGCGCGTTCGATCGTGGCGGCGTCGAGCCCCCAGATCGGCGCGAGTGTTTGCGCTGCTTCCTGAGGATGTGCGCGCAGCCAATCGCCTGCCTGGGTCAACTGATCGAATACGATCTGGATGACTTCGGGATGGGCCGCCGCGAACCGGTTCGACGCGAGGTAGTAGCGCTGGTACGACGCGAGTCCCTTGCCGTCCGCGAGAATGCGTACGCCGGCGTCGCGGTCGACGGATGCCACGTACGGATCCCACGTGACCCACGCATCGACGCTGCCGCGCTCGAAGGCCGCGCGGCCGTCGGCCGGCGTGAGGTAGCTGATTCGAACATCGGCGGGCGCGAGGCCCGCCTTGATAAGCGCCGCAAGCAACAGGTAGTGGCTGCCGGCGGCTTTGGTCACGGCAATGCGCTTGCCCTTGAGATCGGCGAGCGTGCGCAGCGCGCTGTCCTGTTTGACGATGATCGCCTGGGCCGCCGGTGAAGGCGCTTCCTGCGCTACATAGACGAAGCGCGCATGCGCGGCTTGAGCGAAGATCGGGACCGTGTCGGCAACGTCCGCGCTGAAATCGACGGCCTCGACATTGAGTGCTTCGGTCAAGGGCAGGCCGCTCGAAAACTCATTCCAGGAAACGCGCACCCCCAACGGCGCAAGCGCTTTGTCGAGCGACCCACGCGCCTTGAGCAGCGTGATCAACGTCGACGACTTCTGATAGCCGATCCGCAGCGCGACCGGCTCGCCATTCGTGGCCGATGTTTGCGCGTAGCCGCGCGCCGCGAGCGTGGTAAGCGAGGAAGCCAGCGCGACGCGAATGAAAGCCCGTCTGTTGAGCAGCGCCATGATTCATAGTCCTTGAGTCGAGTCTGAAGGGAAGGCCAATCGACCATCCTAGCAACGACCCCGCGCTGTGCGAACTGACTGTTTCAGCTAAACATCGAACGCCAGCGCATAAGCACGCCCATGCGTTGAGAAAGCGGCTTCGGCGTGGCGCGTGCTGGCCGGAGCCGCCAAGGTGCTCGACTAAGCCTCCCCGCCTTGCGCGACGATCAGATCGAGCGAGCCGGCGAGAATCGATCTCGCGAGTTCGGGGTCGTCGACGGCACGCGCGAGCGTCACCGCGCCGACGATGGTCGCGACAATGCCGAGCGCGAGGCTCTCGCTATGGCCCGCCAACGTCTGCGCGATGCGTGCTGCCAGCTTGTGCACGTATTGCGTAAGACTCTCGCGAACTTCCGGTGCCGCATGCCGTGCTTCGCCGGCAAGCGCGCACAGCGCGCAGCCGTTACCCGGATTCCTGATGTGCTTCTCACTGAGGAACATCTCGGCGATCGTCTGCAGCGGTTCTTTCTTTGCGGACCCGTTGCCGTTCGCCGCCGCGAGTGTAGCGGCGATCCGTTTCTCGCTCTGTGCGACCGCATATTCCAGCGCCTCGACGATCAGCGCGTCACGCGACTCGAAGTGGCCGTAGAACGCGCCATGGGTGAGCCCCGCGCGCCGCATGCAGTCCGCCACCCCGAGCGCCTCGATCCCGTCTTCCCGGATCTGCCGTGCGGCTGTTTCCAGCACACGCTGCCGGCTTTCTGCTTTTTGCGCCTGCGAGTAGCCCATCTCCGTCACCCCTCTTGACAATCTGCATGACGAGCATAATACTGAAAATGTGCATGATGATCAACATGCAGATTGTTGGGCGAGGGCGTCTTTCGCGGATGTCCGTATGCGGCGGCTTTTTGGCCGCTCGACTGTTACAGGCGTCGCGCGACCGGGCTTTCCGGCGCTCCGGCGGCGCAATCAAGGAGAGAGATGATGCGATTCAACGGAAAAACAGCGTTGGTGACCGGCGGCAATAGCGGCATTGGTTTCGTCACGGCGAAGCGGCTGATTGCCGAAGGCGCCCGCGTGGTGATCACCGGCCGCGATAGCGCGAAGCTGGATCAGGCCGTGTCCGAACTCGGCGAAAACGCGCTGGGCGTAAAGGCCAACCTGGACGACGAAGCGGAAATCGGCGCGTTGTTCGAACAGATCAAGAGCAAATTCGGGTCGCTGGATATCGTGTTCGCGAATGCCGGCATCTCCGGGCCCACGCCGCTCGGCGGCACCACGGGCGCGGCGTTCGAGGCCATTCTTCGCACCAATCTGACGGCGGTCTTCCTGACGGTGCAAGCCGCACTGCCGTTGATGAGCGAGGGGGGCGCGGTCGTGTTGAACGGCTCGGTGATGCGCGAACTCGGCTCACCGGGCTCGGCGGCGTATTCGGCCACCAAGGCCGGCATCACGGGGATGGCGAAGGTGTTCGCGTCGGAGTTGGTGCAGCGCGGTATTCGCGTGAATACCGTGATCCCGGGCGGCACGCGCACGCCGATCTGGACGCGTGGCGCACGCGCGGGCGCCACGCTCGACGGAACCGAACAGGCCCTTGCGCCGCGCGTGCCGATGGCGCGCCTCGCCGCGCCGGAAGAAGTCGCGGCGGCCGTGCTGTTCCTCGCTTCCGACGATGCGTCGGGAATGACGGGTGCGGAGATCGTCGTGGATGGCGGCACGACCGGCGCACCGTGGGGTGCGCCGATTTTCCGCCAGGGTTGAGGCGGCGTCTGATGTCATTAGCCGCGCCGCGCGATGAGTCGGCGGCGCGGCTGTGGCGTGGCAGTGACTTGGCAATGGCTGGGCCGTGGCTCAATACGCGCCACTCACCAGATTCGTCGGCGCACCGCTGACGAAGTTCTCGATGTTGTCCATCAACTGATTGGCGAGGCTCTGCTGCGCCTCGTCCGACGCCCATGCCACATGCGGCGTGAGAATCACGTTCGGCCGGTTGGCCGCGCGCAACAACGGATTATCGTCGGCGGGCGGCTCGCCCGCGGTCACGTCGAAGCCCGCGCCGCTGATCAGACCTTCGTCGAGCGCCTGCACGAGCGCGGCTTCATCCACGAGGCCGCCGCGCGCCGTGTTGATGATCAACGGCCGGCGCTTCATCGCGCGAAACTCGGGCATGGCGAGCATGTTGCGCGTGTGCGGCGTGAGCGGGCTGTGCACGGTGATGACGTCGCTGGTCGCGAGCACTTCGTCCCATGGCGTGTAAAGCGGACCGAGCCCTTCGCGTCCTTTGTGCGCGGCGAACATCGGCTGCATGCCGAATGCCTTGCCCAACTCCGCCACGCGCTGCCCAAGCACCCCTTCGCCGATGATGCCTAGCCGCGCGCCGGCCAGATCGTGAATCGCGTGCGTGAAGAAACAGAACTGCCCGGATTTTTGCCACTCGCCGGCGAGCACGTCGTCGCGATAGGCGACCAGATTGCGCCGCAGCGCGAGGATCAGCGCGAACGTGTGCTCTGGCACAGTGTTGATCGCATAGCCGCGAATATTGCTCACTGCAATGCCGAGCCGCTGAGCGGCGGCCTTGTCGACGCAGTCCGTGCCGGTCGCCGCCACCGCGATGAGTTTCAGCTCCGGCAATTGCTCCAGCACTTCACTCGTCAGCGCGACCTTGTTGGTGATCGCAATCGACGCGCCGGCGAGCCGCTTGAGCAATTGATCCGGCGCAGTGCGGTCGTGCTCGATCAACTGATGCTCGAAGCGCGGCTCGCGCAGCACGATCTGCGGCGCGAGGGTCGTGCGGTCCAGAAAAACGATCTTATGCATGATTAGGTATCCGATGATTTACAGATGCCGCTTCGCTTCAGCGACAATGTGCTGCGAGGTGATGCCGAAATGCTCGTACAGCGTCTCGGCCGAGGCGGACGCGCCGAAGCCCGTCATGCCGACAAAGCCGCCACGCTCGCCGAGATAACGGTCCCAGCCGAAACGCAATGCCGCTTCCACGCCGATCCGCACGGTGCCCGGACCGAGCACGGCGGCACGATAGGCGTCGTCCTGCTCGTCGAAAATCTCCCAGCACGGCATGGACACCACGGCCGTCGCGATGCCTTCGTCCTGCAATTGGCCGCGCGCCTGCAAGGCCAACGCGACTTCAGAGCCGGTTGCGAGCAGCGTCACGGCGCGCGCTCCGCCTTCGGCCTCGGCCAGCACGTAAGCGCCGCGTTGCGACAACGGTGCGGCGCTATGTGCCGTGCGCACCAGCGGCAGCGCCTGGCGCGCGAACACCAGCGTGCTCGGCCCGCGCCGATGTTCGAGTGCGAGCGCCCAGCACTCGGCGGCCTCGACGGCATCGGCGGGACGCAACACGCGCATGTTCGGCATCGCGCGCAGCGAGGCGAGAATTTCGACGGGCTGATGCGTCGGCCCATTCTTGCCGACGCCAATCGAATCATGGCTGAACACGAAGTGCACCGGCAGGCCCATCAGCGCCGCCATGCGCATGGCCGGCCGCTGATAGTCCGAGAACGCGAGATAGGTGACGCTCGTCGCGATCACGCCGCCGTGCGCCGCCATGCCGTTGGCCATCGCGCCCATCACGTGTTCGCGCACGCCGCAGTGAACGTAGGCGCCGCTATGGTCCTCGGCGGTAAACGCATGCAACTGACGCTTGTGGCCCGTGGGCGCTTCGAGATCGGCACAGCCGACCATGCGTTCCGGCAACAGCGGCGCGAGCAGATCGCTGATCTCGCCCGAGACGGTGATGCCGGGTTGCGGTTCTCCGCGCTCCACGGCGCATTTGCGGTAGTCGTCGAGCACGTCGCGCCAGCCTTGCGGCAGGTGGCCCGACAGGACCCGTTCGAACTCGTCCTGCTCTGCGGCGGGCAGCGCGGCGAGACGTTTGTGCCATGCGTAATACTGCGGGTCGCTACGCCGTCCTGCCGCGCGCCATGCTGCGAGAGTCTCCGCGGGTATCTCGAACGGCGCGTGCGGCCAGCCAAGGGTGTCGCGCGCCGCGTCCGCGTCTGTCTGGAACAGCTTGCCGCTGTGGCCGCCACGCTGTCCTTGCAAACGCGCAATGCCGCGGCCGATCACGGTTTTGCACGCGATCATCGAAGGTCGCGGGTCCGAGCGGGCGATCGTCAGCGCCGCCGACACGGCTTCGAGATCGTGCCCGTCGACTTCGATGACCTGCCAGCCGCCCACGCGAAAGCGCGCGCAGACGTCCTCGCTGATGGAGAGGGAAGTGCTGCCGTCGTCGGTGATCTGGTTGTCGTCCCAGCAGAGAATCAGCTTGCCCAGCTGCAGATGCCCGGCGAGCGAAATCATTTCCTGGCCGATGCCTTCCTGCAGACAGCCGTCACCGACGAATGCATACGTGTAGTGGTCGACGAGCTCGCTGCCGAACTTCGCCGCGAGATACGCTTCGGCAATGGCCATGCCGAACGCGTTGGCAATGCCCTGGCCGAGCGGGCCGGTGGTGGCCTCGATACCGTGCGCCGGTTCGTACTCGGGGTGGCCCGCGCAATGGGAGCCGAGTTCGCGGAAGGTCTTGATCTGCTCGAGACCGATGGCGTCATAGCCGGTGAGATACAGCAGCGCGTAGAGCAGCAGCGAGCCGTGACCGTTCGACAGCACGAAGCGGTCGCGATCGGGCCAGGTCGGATCGGCGGGATTGAATTTCAGGTGGCGGGTGAACAGCGCGGTCGCGATTTCGGCCATGCCGAGCGGCACGCCCTGATGACCTTCGCTGGCGCGCAGAATCGCGTCGATGGAAAGGAAGCGGATCGCGTCGGCCAACGGCAAGGGCGCGGGCTGAGCGGCAGCGGGAGCGGCGCGCGACAGCGGCGTGAGTGATGGAAGCGCGGTGTTCGGTGCGGCAGACGTGGCTTCGGTGGTGGACATGGCAAAAGGCTCCTCTACGCCGCTGCGTTACGTGCAGCGGGCGGCAATAGATAACTTGGACGAAGCGACCCAAATGAGCGGCCTGATTAGGCAGCCCAAATAAGCGGCCCAAATAAGCGGCCCAAATAAGCGGCCCGAAGAAGCAGGCGAAAAAAGCGTGCTGAAGAACATCGCGCGAGGCAGCGCGGCGCATGCCTCGCGCTTCAGGGGATCAACGGCTCAATGCAGGAACCCCGTCGAAATCCACGGCACGGCGGCCACGATGATCAGGCCGACCATCAACGCGGCGATGTAACCGAGAATCGGTTTCATGCCTTCGTCGGGATGGATGCGGCTCACCGCGCAAGCAGAGTAGTAGCCCACGCCGAACGGCGGCGCGAACAGGCCCACGCCCATCGAGAGAATCACAACCATCGCGTAATGCACGTCGTGGATATGCATGGCGCGCGCGATCGGGAACATCAGCGGGCCGAACAGCACGATGGCCGGAATGCCTTCGAGCACGCTGCCGAGGATCACGAACACGCAGATCGAGGCCGCCATGAACATCGCCGCGCCGCCCGGCAACGCGCCCAGGGTCTGCGCGAGCTGGCCCGAGAAGCCGGATTGCGTCAACGCCCATGCCATTGCGGTGGCCGAGCCGATGATCAGCAGGATCGCGCCGGACAGCGTGGCGGTATCGATCAGCATGGGCTTGAGCCGCTGCCACTCGAAACGGCGATAGATCAGCAAGCCGGCCAGCACCGCATAAGCAATGCCGATGGTGGAAACTTCGGTCGCCGTCGCGATGCCTTCGACCACCGCCGCGCGAATCACGAACGGCAGCGCGAGCGCCGGAAACGCGATCACCAGTTTGCGCAGAATCTCGCCGCGCGTTGCACGTTTGACGTTCGACATGTCCTCGCGCCGATAACGCCACTGCACGACGATGCACAACGTAATAGCCAGCACGATGCCCGGCAGCATGCCGCCCGTGAAGAGCGCCGAGATCGACACGCCGGTCACCGAGCCGAGCGTGATCAGCACGAGGCTCGGTGGAATCGTCTCGGTCTGCGCACCGGTCGCGGCGAGCAGCGCCACCAGATCGCCCGGTTTCGCGCCGCGCGCTTTCATCTCCGGAAACAGCACCGGCGCGACCGCCGCCATATCGGCGGCTTTCGATCCCGAGATGCCGGACACCAGATACATGGCGCCGACCAGCACGTAAGAGAGACCGCCGCGCACGTGACCCAGCAGGCTCGCGAGAAACGCGATCATCGCCGCGGCCATGCCGGTCATCTCGATCAACTGGCCGAGGAACACGAAGAGCGGCACGGAGAGCAGGATCAGATGCGACATGCCTTCGTCCATCCGGCCCACGACGACCGGCATCGGCGTGTTGGTGGTCAGCGCGAGATAGCCGAAGGTGGCGAGTCCGAACGAAAACGCGATCGGCACGCCGCTCAGCACGCCGAGCGCCACGAGGCCGACGAAGAAGATCAGCAGGTTCACATTGCCGAGGTCGCGCAACACCGGCCCGAGCGCGATGAAGACGCCGACCAGCGCGCCGACCGTCGCGAGCGCGCCCAGCACGAGACGCCAGTTGCCGAGCCGCGCGAGCCGCACCACCGCGACCAGCAGCATCAGCGCCGAGCCGATCGGCAACGCGGCGGCGCGCCACGAGTTCGAGAGTTCGAGCGCGGGTGTGGTGATGAACGACTCGTCCTGCGCGAAGCTGATCGCCGGGCCGATCACCATCGCGAGAAACGCGATCGGCGCGGCGATCGCCACCACGTCGAGAAATGCGCGCACGCCCGGCGGCGCCATGCCGACCAGCGCCGTCATCCGCATATGCTCGCCGCGCCGCAAGGCGATCACGGCGCCGAGCATGGCGAGCCAGAGGAACAGCATCGAGGCGAGTTCGTCGGACCACACGAGCGGCGAGTGCAGCAGATAGCGGCTCGTCACCCCCGCGAGCAGCACGGCGATTTCCGCGAGCACCAGCAGGGCAGCGGGTATCTCCACCAGATGCCCGAGCGCGGAATCGAGCGCACAGGCGAAACGGTGCTGCCGCTCGTGCGAATAAGAGATCGAGATCATCGCATCACCCCAGTTTTCCGACGGACTTCTCCAGCAGGCTCCAGGCTTCGTCGCCGTATTTGCTCTTCCAGTCGTGGTAGAAGCTCGTCTTGGCCAGCGCGCCGCGGAATGACTCGCGATCCACGTCGATGAAAGTAATGCCCTTGGTTTTCAGATCGTCGCGCAGCGAACTGCTCAGCTTGGCGATGTCCGCGCGTTGCAGCATCGCGGCCTTTTCGAATTCGCGCGTGACGATGGTGCGGATATCCGCCGGCAGCCGTTCCCACGCGGCGCGGTTGCCGAGAATCCAGTAACCGTCCCACACATGCGACGTGAGGCTGATGTACTTCTGCACTTCATAGAGCTTGGCGGTGGCGATGATCGGCAGTGGATTCTCCTGGCCTTCCACCACGCCGGTCTGCAGGGCCGAATATAGTTCGTTGAAGTTGATCGGCGCCGGGCCCGCATCGAGTGCCTTGAAGAGCGACGTCAGCATCGGCGCCTGAGGCACGCGGATCTTGAAGCCCTTCAGATCGGCGGGCGCACGCAGCGCACGGGTGGACGAACTGATCTGCCGGAAGCCGTTGTCCCACACCTTGCTGACCGACACGATGCCGGACTTGGCGATCTGCGCGCGAATGTAATTGCCGAGATCGCCGTCCATCGCTTTCCACACCGCGTCGTAGTCCTTGAACGCGAAACCGGTGTTGACGATGCCCGCAGCCGGCGTGAGGGTCGCGAGAATCGACGACGCCTGGTTGAAGAACTCCACGCCGCCATTGCGCACTTGAGAAAGCAGGTCGGTGTCGGAGCCGAGCTGGTTCTGCGGAAACAGCTTGATATCGAGGCGGCCGTTGGTCGCTTCACGAATGTGATTGATCGCCTCCTGGGCGCGGATATTCACCGGATGAGTCGGATCCTGGCCGGTGGCGAGCTTGTACGAAAACTCGGGCGCGGCCATGGCGCGTCGCGAGACGCTCCACAAAGGCACGGCTGCGGACAAGGTGGCGCCGGCT